>DASSRK010000186.1:0-15250 GCA_035701825.1 Steroidobacteraceae bacterium | reverse complement strand
ATTCCATAAATGCTAGGCTCCGGCGTGCTTTCACTTTCGTCCGTCCTGTGTTGCCCGCGTTGCCGGCAGGGGTCCCTGGATCCGCAGAGCGCCGGCTGGATATGCGCGGCCTGCAGTTGCGGCTATCCGGTCATCGGCGGCATTCCCTGGCTGTTCGCGGATCCCCGCCAATCGTTGTCCGAGTGGCGCGGGCGATTGTCACTGCTCAACCAGTACCTCGCGTCGGAGGCCAGCGCCATGCGCACGGAGGCCGCGGCGGCGGCCTTGCCGGCCACCCGCGCGCGGCTCGAGCACGGTGCCGCCGCCCACGAGGACCAGGCACGCCGCCTGTCCGTGCTGCTGGCGCCGCTCGGCGTGGAACAGGCGCAGGCCAGCCAGGCCGTGCACCAGGCGCTCGGCACGCGCCTGCCCACCGAGCAGGGACTGACTAACTACTACGTCAACCTGCATCGCGACTGGGCCTGGGGCGAGGAGGAGAATGCGTTGGCGCTCGCGGAGATCCCCGCCGTGCTGGGCGGCGCCGTGCGCGGGCTCGGCCGCACGCTGGTGCACGGCGCGGGCGCGGGGCGCCTGGCCTACGACCTGCACCAGGCGGGCGATGCGCCCCTGACGGTCGCGACGGATTTCAATCCGCTGCTGCTGGCGGTGGCGCGCGAGATGTTCGCGGGGCGCGCGCTGGAGCTGTACGAATTCCCGATCGCGCCGCGCGGCCCCGGGGACCATGCGGTGCTGCGTCGACTGGCCTCGCCGGGACCGGCGCGCGCCGGCCTCGAGCTCGTGGCCGCGGATGCGCTGCACGCGCCGTTCGCCGACGGGGTCTTCGATACCGTGGTCACGCCGTGGTTCATCGACATCATCGGCGAGCCGTTCGCGCGCGTCGCGGCGCGCGTCAACCTCGCGCTCAAGCCGGGCGGGCGCTGGATCAATACCGGCTCGCTGGCGTTTTCCCGCGCCGCGCATGCCGAGCGTGTCGGGCTCGAGGAAGTGCGCGAGCTCGTGCCGGCCGCGGGTTTCGCGGAGTTGACGGTGCGCGAGACGACGTTGCCGTACATGCGCTCGCCGGCCAGCCGGCATTCGCGGCTGGAGAACGTGGTCACGTGGGTGGCGCGCAAGTCGGGCGCACCCGCGGAAGTCCCGCGCGAACGCGCGCTGCCGTCGTGGTTGCTGCAACCGGATCTGCCCGTGCCGCGCACGCCGGCCTTCGAAATGCGCGCGATCTCGAGCCGCGTGCACGCCTTCCTGCTGGCGATGATCAACGGGGAGCGCTCGATGCGCGACATGGCGAAGATGCTGGTGGACCAGCGCCTGATGGCCCCCGACGAAGCCGATGCGCAGGTCCGCCTGTTCCTCATGCGCCTGCACGAGGAGACCGAAGCGGAGTAGACGGTGCCGGAGCATGCATTCCGGCATAACTCCCGCGGAGGTCGCGGCCCGACCGTTGCCTGAGTTATGCCGGAATGCATGCTCCGGCACCGTCTTTCCGCAGGCACCATCTTTTGCCACAAAGCGTCGGCGGATCGCCCGCGCGTTGCCCGGCCGCGATCCGGATCCCCGGTTGAAATGACACTCGAGAGCAAACGGCTCTCGCGTCTGAAAACTGGAGTGGGCAATGGGCACCTGGACTACGAAACTTCGCAATCCCGCGCTGATCGCGGGCGTGTTGGCAATCAGCCTGGCGGTCAATCCCGTCGTGGCGAAGCCGCAGACCGAAGCGGCGAACCGTGAGAGCGGCTCGAAGCGCTCGGGCGGCGGCTTCGTCGGCGGCGCGCTGGTCGGCGCCGCGGCCGGCGGCCCCGTGGGCATGGTGGTCGGCGCCGTGGCCGGAACGTACATGGGCGACCGCAGCCAGAAGAAGAGCGAGCAGCTCGCCGCGCGCCGCGCCGAGGCCGCGCTGCTCGCCGGCCAGGTGGATTCACTGGAATCCTCGCTCGGCAAGATCGAAGGCAAGGCCAGCCAGGTGGGCGCCACGGTGCAGTTCCGCACCGGCGAGACCTCGGTGCGTGACAGCGATCGCGCGCGCATCGCGAGACTCGGCTCCCTGCTGTCCGGACTCAGCGACGTGCGAGTGCGCGTCTCGGGATTCGCCGATTCGCGCGGCGATGAGTCGCTCAACCAGGCGCTGTCGCAGGAGCGCGCGGAGCAGGTGGCGCTGGAGCTCGAGAAGGCCGGCGTGCCGAAGGAGCGCATGATCGTCGAGGCCATGGGCGAGCGCTTCGCGAGCGCCGAGGCCAAGCCCGATGACCAGGCCTTCGAGCGCTGCGTCGAGATCCGCCTGGAATCCTCCAAGGCCCTGGCGAGCAACTGACACAAGGACGTGATGCCAATCGACCGCCCACGGTGCCGGGGAGGGAGTGCAGGGGCTACTCTAATTGCCCCTGTCCTTTCTCTCCGGCACCGACCATGAATGCACCCGGCAGCAGCGAAATCGTGGATTTCAGGATTCCCCAGTCACCCGAAGCGTCGACCCCCGCGGCCGACCGGCTCATCAGCGGCGATCCGCGCCAGCAGGTGACCAACTACTTCAGTGACGCCACGCAGCAGTTCCACACCGGCGTCTGGTCGAGCACGCGCGGCAAATGGCGTATCCGCTACTCGGAGTCCGAGTTCTGCTGCCTGACGCGCGGCCGGGTCGCGCTCGAAAACCAGGGCGGGCAGCGCTGGGAGTTCGGACCCGGCGACGGTTTCCTGGTACCGGCCGGCTTTGCCGGGACGTGGGAAGTCATCGAGGACTGCACCAAGTTCTATGCGATTTTCGAGGCACGCACCTGAATAGTGCGAACGCGCACCGTTTGACGGCATAATCCGGCCCACGCCAAGGGTTGTGTTCTTTCTATCTACACGCAAGCCGTTGAAGAAAAAGGAATACAACGCGCCTTTAGGCATCAATGGCACAACCTTTGCTTAGGTACAGGGGCCCTATAGCCCTCGGAGGAGCAAATGAAATCGATTAAAACACTGGCGCTCGTCACCGGCCTCCTGGCCATCAGCGGCGTTTCCCAAGCTCAATTCAGCTCGACCTGGACCGTGGTCAGTGACTACGACTTCCGCGGCTGGAGCCAGAGCGCGAAGGATCCGGCCCTGCAGGGCAGCGCGGACTATGCGTTCGGCGAAAGCGGATTCTCGATCGGCGCCTGGGCGTCGAGCAGCATCGACTTCGGCCAGATCCCGGACGGCACGGGCGGAGTCCGCGACATCGATGCCGACGTGGAGCTCGATCTCTACGGCGGATACAACGGCAAGATCAACGACACCTTCGGCTGGTCGTTCCTGGCCAACTACTACACCTATCCCGGCTCCAGCGACGTCGAGGACTACCTCGAAGTGAAGGCGGGACTTTCGGCCGGCAATTTCGGCTTCAACCAGTGGTACAGCGACGACTGGCTCGGCTCGGGCTCCAGCGCCCTGTACTCCGAGGCCAACTACTCGCAGCCCATCGGCGAGAAGTTCTCGCTGGACTTCCACGTCGGTTACTCATGGGGTGACTTCTGGGAAGACGCCGAGACGGTCGACTACTCGGTCACCGGCAACGTCACGGTCGGCAACTTCAAGATCTTCGGCAAGTTCACCGGCACCGATGCCAGCGGCGACCTGAAGGTCGAAGACGACGCGAACAACAACGAGCCGCGTTTCCTGATCGGCGTGTCGACCACGTTCCCGTGGGGCAAGTGATCGCATAGCGAGACACGCGCATCCGGCCGCGAGGCCGATGTACCCGGAGGCCGGTCCATGTGACCGGCCTCTTTCTTTTATATTGGCGCCATGAAAGACCTGACCGCCGGCTCGATTCCGGGACACATCGCTTCGATGTCCATCCAGATGGCCATCGGCATCCTGGTCCAGACGCTGTATTTCTTCACCGACCTCTACTTCGTCTCGAAATGCGGCGACACGTCGATCGCCGGGCTCAGCACCGCGGGCAACCTGTGGTTCGTGGTGCTGGCGCTGACGCAGATCCTGAGCGTCGGCACGGTCGCGATGGTGTCGCACGCCGTGGGCGCACAGCAGCGCGATCGCGCCAATCTCGTGTTCAACCAGGCCCTGACGATCTCACTGGTCATCGGCATGTCCGTTTTCGTCGGCGTGAACCTCGTGGCCGGCCCGTACATGCACAAGGTCGCCGCCGACGAAGCCACGGCGCGCGCCGGCATCGAGTACCTGCGCTGGTTTTCGCCCGGACTCGGGTTGCAGTTCCTGATGGTCGCGATGTTCTCGACCCTGCGCGCCACCGGCATCGTGTTGCCCACCATGATCCTGCAGATCTTCAGCGTGCTGGTGAACATCGCGCTGGCGCCGGTGCTCATCGTCGGCTGGGGCACGGGCCATGCCATGGGCACCGCGGGCGCGGGGCTCGCGAGCAGCATCGCCTGCGTGGTCGGGCTGCTCATGAGCGCCTACTACTTCCACAAGCACGAGAAGTACGTCGCCATCCACCGCGAACAGATGCGACCGCAATTTCCCGTGCTGAACCGGCTGCTGATGATCGGCCTGCCGGTGGGCATGGAATTCTTCCTGATGTCGGTGACGATGTTCGTCATCTACGTGCTGGTCAAGGATTTCGGCAGCGCGGCGCAGGCGGGCATCGGTACCGGCCAGACGGTCATGCGCATCATCATGCTGCCCGCCATGGCGGTGGCGTTCGCCGCCGCGCCGATCGGCGGGCAGAATTTCGGCGCGCGCCGCCCCGAGCGCGTGCGCGAGACGTTTCGCTACACGGCGCTCATCAGCATCGTCATCATGTTGCTGCTCACGCTGCTGTGCCAGTTCGAATCGCGCACCTTCATGCGCGTGTTCACGCACGAGGAGCCGGTGGTCGCGGTCGGCGCCGAGATGCTGACCCTGATCTCGTGGAATTTCGTCGCCAACGGTTTCATCTTCAGCTGCTCGTCGATGTTCCAGGCACTGGGCAACACCTGGCCGAGCGTCATCTCGAGCGCGATCCGCGTGGTGATGTTCGTCTTCCCTGCGATCTGGGTGGGGTTGCGCCCGGGCTTTCAACTCCACGAGATGTGGTACGTGTCGATCGTGACCATGTTCCTGCAGATGATCATTTCGTACGTGTTCGTGCGGCGCGAGTTCGCGAAGCGGCTCACTCCGCTGGCCGCACCCGCGCCGGCGTAATGGGACATTCCTCATTTCCGGGCAAATGGGGACAGGCATGTCCGGGGGTGGTCGCCGCAGCGCTCCGGACTTTCTTTTTCGGCCGCAGGGAAATCGCGCTTCAAGAGCTTCCGAAGACGGAAGCTCTTGGCGTTCGCTCGTCGTCGCTACGCGCCTTTCGCAAGCGGATAGGGCGCACCAGACAGGCGCTGACCGCGGCGCGTGGCCGCTCCTCCTCGCCGATTTCCATGCGGCCGAAAAAGGGAACCCGGAGCGCTGCGGCGTCAACCGTCGCGCTTCGAGCCTGTCCCCGTTTGTCAGGAAATGAGGAATGTCCCCACTACGCCGCGTCGCTGGTGCGCTTCTCGTCGAACTTCACGATCGCTTTGCCGCTGGTGACGGTCACCTCGCCCTCGATGCGCGCCCCGTTGGCGATGGCGAGGATCTTCGCGACGATCTGTCCCTTGATCACCGCGCTGGCGCTGACCTCGAGCTTGTCCTCGATGACGATCTTGCCGATCACCGTGCCCGCGAGTACCGCCTGGCGGGCGCTGATGTCCCCTTCCCACTGCGCCGATTTGCTCATCGACAGCGTGCCGCCGATGCGGCCGTTGCCCTGGACGTGGCCCGAGACCATCAGCGGTCCCTGGGTGATGACGTCTCCGACGATCGAGGTGCTCTCGGCAATGACGGTGGGCGACATTCCCAGCCGGTCGGAGAGTCTGCGTTTCGGTTCTTCGCCCATGGGCACTCCATAATTCCGCGCGCCGTTTACAATAATCCCATGCGCACCCGTCTGCTCGTGATGCTGTTCGCAGTCCCGCTGCTCTTTCTTGCAGGTTGTAGCCGCGAGAAGAGCGATTGGCGCTCGGCGCAAGCCGCCGACACCGCCGAGTCGTACGAGCAGTTCATCGGCAAGCACCCCGACAGCGCGCGGGTCGCGGCCGCCCGCGAGCGCCTCGGACAGCTCGCCGAAGAACGCGACTGGCGCAAGGCGGCGGCGCAGGACTCGCTCGAGGCCTACCAGCAATTCCTGGCGCAATATCCCGGTGGCCGGTGGGCCCCCGAGGCGCAGATCCGCATCGAGAATTTTGCGGCGACGCCACCCGCGCCCGGCGCGGCCACGGCCCAGGTGTCGCCAGACGCAGCCGGTGCCGGCGCGAATGTCCCGACCGCGCCGGACACGACACCGGCGAGCGGCACCGCGGGAAGTGGCTACGGCGTGCAGCTCGGCGCGTTCTCGTCCGCGGAACGCGCCAACGCGGAGTGGAAGAAGCTCAAGGCGGAAGCCGCCGGCACGCTCGACGGGCTCGAGCCGCGCGTGGTGGTGGGCGACGCTTCCGGCAAGACCATCTACCGCCTGCAGGCAGAGGTGCGCGACGAGGCGCAGGCACGCGCGATCTGCGGTGGCCTCAAGGTGGTCCACCACGCCTGTGTTCCGGTGCTGCCCGCGCACGCTCCGTAGAGTCTTTACAAAAGCTCGGCAATTTCGAGCATTGGCGCGCAGCGGCCGCGTCACAAACTGACGCTGCGCGTCACTCCGCGGCCGCCGCATATGTTGCGAGCGCGCGCAAGCTCCTGATTTCCAAAAGGCTCTACGCGCTGGCACAGCCATTGCTCTATCCATCCCCGTGATGGCGAGATCCACAGTGACGCTGATTCTTCCCCACGCGCAGGGTGTCGCGAGCATGCGGCCGGCGATGGCGGGGATGCTGGTCCGGCGCCGCCGCGGTGGCAGCGTGATGTTCGCGCCCATCGACGCGCGACTCGCGCGGGCACAGCTCGCGGCGCTCTCCGCCGTCAAGGTTTCGAGGTAACTCCGCCAGAAGGGTTACTTCAAAAAGCATCGCGAACAACTCTTCCCCGGTGTTCGCTTCTTGGCGCCGCGTACGTCTTCCCCCGTCCGCGGCGCTTTTCTTTTCCCAGGTCGTAACGAGTACAGTGGCGCCCATCGTTCCAGAGGTTCGCCATGCCCACCGCTTCGCTCGGCCGCACGCTGAGTCTCGGCCTTCTTGCCTTCGCCACGCTCGCGGCCGCCGCGCCGCCCCGCAACACCGTGCCGCCCGAATACGTGGTGCACGGCGAGGACCAGGTGAAGTCGCTCACTCTCGCCAATGGCATGAAGGTCATCGTCTGGACTGACCGCGACATCCCCAACGTGGCGCTCTACAACTGGGTGCGCGTCGGCAGCCGCAACGAGGTGCCGGGCATCACCGGCCTCGCGCATTTCTTCGAGCACATGATGTTCAACGGCACCAGCAAGCGTAAGCCCGGCGAATTCGACCGCGCGATGGAGGCGCAGGGCGGCTCCAACAACGCCTTCACCACCGACGACGTCACGGTGTACCAGGACTGGGTGCCGCGCGCCGCGCTCGACCTGGCGTTCGACCTCGAGTCCGACCGGCTCGCGAACCTGTCCTTCGATCCCAAGGTCATCGAGAGCGAACGCGGCGTGGTGTATTCGGAGCGCCGCCTGCGCACCGAGGACAGCAACGAGGGCTTCCTCGCCGAGCAGGTGCAGGGCACCGCGTTCATCGCGCATCCGTACCAGAACCCGACCGTGGGCTGGCCGGCCGACATCCAGGGCTGGACGGTGGAGGACCTGCAGAAGTTCTTCAAGACCAACTACGCGCCTAACAACTGCACGCTGATCCTGGTCGGCGACGTGGGCGCCGAGGAAGTATTCGCGCTCGCGAAGAAATACCTCGAGCCCATCCCGCGGCAGGAGCCGCCGCCCAAGGTGCGCACCACCGAGCCCGAGCAGCTCGGCGAACGCCGCGTGCGCGTGCAGCGCGATGCCTCGACACCGCTGCTGTACGCGGCCTACAAGTCGCCCGCGGCCAACGACCCGCAGGGCCCCGCGATCAACCTGCTGTTCTCGATCCTGACCGAAGGAAATTCCTCGCGCCTGCATCGCCAGCTGGTGGAAGAGAAAAAGCTCGCCATCGATGTGGCTGGACGCTTCCAGGAAGGATTCGACCCGGGACTGTCGTGGCTGATGTTGACGCTGCCCGAAGGCGCCAGGGTGCCCGCGGTCGAGGCCGCGCTCGACCAGGCACTCGCGCAGGTGGTGCAGCAGGGCGTCACCGACGCCGAGCTCGCGCGCGCCAAGAACCTGTTCCTGTCGGGCTTCTGGAAGGGCCTCGCGACGGTGAATGGGAAGGCGAGCGCGCTCGGCGCCTTCGAGGTGTTCGAGGGCGACTATCGCAAGTTGTTCAGCGCGCCGGAGACCTATCGAAAGGTCACGCGCGAAGACGTGCAGAAGGCCGCCGCGCTCATCTTCCAGAAGGCGCATCGCACGGTCGGCGTGCTGGAGGCGCCGCCGCAAGCCGCGGCCCCCGCAGCGCCTGCCGCGGAGGCCAAGCCATGAGCGCGCGCCACTCGCTGCGGATCTGCGCCGCGCTGCTGCTCTCGCTGGCTTTCGCCACGGCGCACGCGGCGCCCGAAGCCAGCGGCGTGAAAGTACCCGCCAACCAGCGTTTCGTGCTGCCGAACGGGCTCACGGTGGTGCTGGTGCCCAATAGGGAAGTACCGCTGATCGCCTTCAGCGGCTTCGTGCGCGGTGGCGCGCTGGTGGATCCCGCCGGCAAGCCGGGCGTCGCGGCCGAAGTCGCCGGGCTGCTCGACCGCGGCGCCGGCAAGCGCAGCGCCTTCGAGTTCGCCGACGACATCGAAGGCGTGGGCGGCAGCTTCAACGCCGCGGCCGGCGCGGAGGCCATCAACTTCAATGGCCAGTTCATGGCGCGCGACATGAAGCTGATGATCGAACTACTGGCGGACGCGCTGATGCGACCGCACCTCGACGCCGACGAGTTCGCCAAGTTCCGCGATCGCGACATCGAGTTCATCAAGGCGGCCAAGGATTCGGATCCCTCGCAGCTGCTGCCGGAATACGGGCGTGCGCGGCTGTTCAGCGGACATCCCTATGCTCAACCGCAGGGCGGCAGCGAGCGCTCGCTGGCGGCACTGACGCAGTCGGACATCGTGGCGTATCACGCCGCGTATTTCGGCGCGGATCGCACGGTACTGGTGTTCGCCGGGTTTTTCGACGCGAACGCCATGAAGGACGCGCTCAAGGCCGCGTTTGGCGGTTGGGCCAAGGCCAGGAGCGCGCTGCCGAAGTTGAAGGCGGCGCCGCGCGCCACCGGACGGAGCGTGCTGCTGGTGGATTCGCCCGGCTCGGTGCAGACCTATTTCTGGTTGGGCAATGTCGGCGTCAACAAGTACTACAGCGGCCGCCCGGCGCTCGATCTCGTGAACACGCTGTACGGCGGGCGCTTCACCTCGATCCTCAACACCGAGCTGCGCATCAAGTCGGGGCTGACGTACGGCGCATCCTCGCGCTTCACGCGCGGCACGGTGCCCGGCGAGTTCGCCATCCAGTCGTTCACGCAGACCGACGACACCGGCAAGGCCATCGACCTCGCGCTGGAGACGCTCGACAAGCTCAAGCACGACGCGCTCGATCCCGCGATGCTTGAATCAGCGCGCGCCTACGTGCTCGGGCAATACCCGCTGCGGCTCGAGACCGCGGCGCACTGGGCGGCCGCGCTCGCGGACCTCGAGTTCTACGGGCTCGGCAAGGAATACATCGAAGGCTATGGGCCGGCGCTGGCCAAGGTGGACCAGGCCGAGGCGGCCGCCGTCACGGCCGACGCCTTCCCGCGTCCCGAGGACCTGGTCATAGTGCTGATCGGTGACGCGGCCAGGATCCGCGAGGCCGCCGCCAAGTACGGGCCGGTGACCGAGATGAAGATCACGCAACCCGATTTCTCGCCCGCCAGCAAGTAGTTAGAAAAAAGAATGTCCTCGGACGGCTCGTCGCTCAAGGCGATCTTCTACGCGTTCATCGCCAACCTCGGCATCGCACTCGCCAAGCTCGGCGCGGCGGCCTACACGCACTCGGGCAGCATGCTGGCCGAGGCCATCCACTCGTTCGCCGACTGCGGCAACCAGGTGCTGCTGTACCTGGGATTGAAGCAGGCGCAGAAGCCGGCCGATGCGAAGCATCCGCTCGGCTACGGCCGCGTCACCTACTTCTGGAGCTTCATCGTCGCGCTGCTGCTGTTCTCCATGGGCGGCTTGTTCTCCATCTACGAGGGCTGGCACAAGCTGCACGCCGCCGAGCCGCTCAACAAGGCGTGGGTGGCGCTGCTGGTGCTGGGCACGTCGATCGCGCTCGAGAGCGGCTCGTTGATGGGCTGCCTGCGCGAGATCCGCAAGTTGCGCGGCGAGCGCTCGCTGGCTTACTGGGTGCGCAACACGCGCAACGCGGAGTTGGTCGTGGTGCTGGGCGAAGACGTGGCCGCGCTGGTGGGCCTGGTGCTGGCGTTCGCGTTCGTGTCGCTGGCGGCGTTGACCGGCAACGGCACGTTCGACGGCCTGGGTTCGATCTGCATCGGCGTGGTGCTGATCTGCGTGTCGGTCTTCATCGCGCTGCGCATCAAGGGCCTGATCGTGGGTCGCTCGGCGGAAGAGGACTTGCAGGAAGCGCTCGAAGCGCAGATCGCCGCCGAGCGCAGCATCGACAAACTATTCCGCGCGATCACCGTGCAGATGGGCCCGCAGGTGATGCTCGCCGCCAAGGTGCGCATGAAGCCCGGACTATCTATTGAAGAGGCCGTCGAATGCATCAACCGCCTGGAGCGCAACCTGAAGACGCGCTTCCCCGAAGTCGCCTGGTGCTTCATCGAACCCGACCACGAGGATTAGACGGTGCCGGAGCATGCATTCCGGCATAACTCCAGCAACGAATCTCCGACCAAGGTGTCAAGGTGGCATCGACGCGGCCGGTGGTTGTCGTCGATAGAAAGTCGCAATGAACTGCAGGTGGCCGTCTTGCGCGCCCGCCGAGCTGCCCGTGTCTCCGAACTCACTCCACGACTGCTTCGTCACGTCGTGCATCATCAGCAGCCACGAGGGCCATGCGTCAGCTACCAAGTTATGCCGGAATGCATGCTCCGGCACCGTCCTCGCCATCATCCAAAGTAGTTCGGATGCGCGGCGAGCCACGCCGTCTCTTCCGGCGTGTCTGCCCGCCCGAGAAGGTGATTGCGGTGCGGATAGCGGCCGAATTTCACGATCAGGTCACGGTGCTTGTGCGCGTAGCCCAGGAGGCCCGCGCAGAACTCGCGCTGATCTGCGGGCGCCTCCTGGACCAGCCGCTCGAAGGCGGCGATGCTGATGTCCTGTGCCTCGAGCGACTCCGCGTGTTCCAGCGGTAGATAGAAGAACAGCCGTTCCGCGGGCTCCAGCGCGGCGTCGGCCGCGAGCTGCAGTCCCTCGAGGCTCAGGGCCAGCGCCTCGCGGTCGAACGCGAACGCCGCGGCGGTGCCGCGGTAGGCATTCCTCGGCACCTGGTCGAAGAGAATGATCAACGCCAGACGTCGCCGCGGACTCGCCGCCCACGAGCTGAACTCGCCGCGCGCGGCGCGCTCCAGCATGGGCTCCAGCTTTTCGCGGATCAGCGCATCGCGCGCCGCGCCTGCCTCGGGTCCATCGCCGCCAAACCAGAACCTCGACCGCTCGGCCAGCCGCGTGGCATCGAGCGGGCCGCTTCCAAACCAGAACTCCAGGACGTCGTTGGCGTGTTGCATCGGGCCAAGGATGCTAGACCAAATCCGCGTCCAATGGCGTTGCTACACTCACGGCCGGCTGGGGAATGGGGACGTCACCGATGCACAGGTTCATGCGCGCGACGCTGCTCGCGCTAGCGTTCTGCGGTTCTGCCTTCGCACAGGACTCCGTGCCGCCGGAGCTGCGCAACTGGCAGGCCTGGGTGCTCAAGGGCGAGGAGTTCCGCCGTTGTCCTTTCCTCGCGCAGGGCCAGCCCGCGAACACGCCCATCGACGAGAACAGCTATCGCTGCACCTGGCCCGAGCGGCTCGCGCTGGCGGTCGACGCACGCGGCGGCACGTTCACGCAGCGCTGGCAGGTGTACGCCGATAGTTGGGTGACGCTCCCCGGCAACCTCGAATACTGGCCGCAGGACGTGCGCGTCAACGGCGCGCCCGGCGCGGTGGTGGCGCGCGACGGCCTCCCGGCGCTGCGGCTCACCGCGGGCAGCTACACGATCACCGGGCGCTTCGGTTGGAGTGCGCGTCCGGCGTCCCTGCCGGTACCCGCGTCCACCGCGCTGGTCGATCTCACGGTCGACGGCCAGCGCGTCGCGCAGCCCGAGCGGCCGGATGGCGCGGTATCGCTCGGCAAGCGCCGCAGCACCGACCAGCCCGCCGCCATGGAAGTTGCGGTATATCGCCTGCTGAGCGACGACATCCCCGCCTACCTGACTACCCGCATGCGCCTCAACGTCGCTGGCGACGCGCGCGAAGTGCTGCTGGCGCGCGTGCTGCCGGAAGGCTTCACGCCCGTGAGCCTGTCCGGCCCTCTGCCTGCACGCCTGGAGCGCGACGGCCGGCTGCGCGTGCAGGTGCGCGCCGGCTCGCACGACATCACGCTGGTGGCGCGCGCGAACACCGTGGCGTCGACGCTCACGCGCCCCGAGGCCACCGGTGGCGAGTGGCCGAAGGAGGAAATCTGGAGCTTCGCCGCGAACGACGGGCTGCGCGTCGCCGCCGCGGAAGGGGCCGAAGGCATCGATCCCGTCCAGGCCAACGTGCCGCCCGACTGGCAGCGCTTCCCGGCCTTCCGCATGGCCGCCGACAGCAAGCTCACCGTGGTCGAACGGGGCCGCGGCATAAGCAACGCCGACGAGAACCGGCTGCGCCTCGCGCGCAACCTGTGGCTGGACTTCGACCACGGCGGCTTCACCGCCGTGGACTCGATCACCGGCACCATGCGTCGCAACTGGCGCCTCGACATGGCCGCACCGTTCACGCTGGCCAGCGCGCGCGAGCAGGGCCAGCCGCTGCTGGTCACCGCCGGCGAGCAGGGCGAGACCGGCATCGAGGTGCGCAGCCAGAACCTCAATCTAACTACCGTGGCGCGCACCGCCGCGCACCGCGGCATGCCCGCCACCGGCTGGGACCAGCGCTTCGACTCGGCGGGCGGCGTGCTGCACCTGCCACCGGGACACCGGCTGCTGGCCGTGACCGGCGCCGACGAGGCGCCGGGATCCTGGCTCGAAGGTTGGGGCCTGTGGAGCGTGTTCGGTGTCGCGCTGGTGGTGGTGTTCGTCTACTGGGCGGCGGGGCTCAAGCCCGCGGCCGTCGCCGCGCTCGCGCTGCTGCTGACCTACCAGGAACTGCCACCGATGGTGTGGTTGTGGGGCTTGCTGCTCGCGGCACTCGCCATCGCGCGCGCCGCGCCCGAGGGTCGCTTCCGCCGCGTCGCGCAGGGCCTGCGTACCGCGAGCTTCCTGGTGCTGGCACTGACGCTGCTGCCCTTCATGGTGCTGCAGATCCGCTACGCGCTGTATCCACAGCTCACCCATGATGGCGGCTGGTCCGTGCCCCTGCCGGGCTGGCAGCAGGACACGATCGCGGCGGAAGACATCGGCAGTCTTCAGTACGACTCGGCTGCGCCCGCGGCGGCGCCGGCACCAGCGCCGCCGGCCATCGAGGCGGAGGTCGTCGAGGAAGCGAAGCCAGAGTCGTACGACGCCGCGATACCGCAAGCCAGCCAGCGTCTCGGCAAGCTCGCACCCCAGAGCAACATGGCCTATGGCGTGAACTCCGCGCCGGTGGTGCAGCGCTATGCCAGCGGCACGCGCCTGCAGGCAGGTCCCGGCATTCCGGCCTGGCAATACAACAGCTATCGCTATTCCTGGTCCGGCCCGGTGGAAGCCGCCGACTCGGTGCGCTTCATCTATATTGGCCCCATCGCGATGTTCCTGTGGCGCCTGCTCGGGGTCATTGCGCTCGCGGTGCTGTTCGTGTGGCTGGCGCGCCTGAGCTACGGCGGCAATTGGAAGCTGCCGAGCCTGCGCGGCAGCGCGGGTTCCCATCCCGGGGCCGATTCCACGCCGGCCAGCGCCACGATTGCCTCGCTCCCCGCGTTGCTTGCCCTGGGCCTGCTCGCGCTGGGCGCGTCATCGCCAGGCTCCGCGCAAGGTCTGCCGTCTCCCGAAATCCTCACCGAACTCAAGGATCGACTGACCGAGGCACCGAAGTGCTCCCCGACCTGCGCCGACATCGCCGCCGCGCGCGTCGCCGTCGACGGCGAACGTCTCGAGATCACGCTGCAGATCAGCGCGCTCGCGAACCTCGCCGTCGCCATGCCGCACGCCAGCGACCGCTGGCAGCTCGACGAAGTGTCCGTGGACGCGCGCTCGACGCTGGCCATGGGGCGCGAAGGCGATTCCTCGCTGTGGGTGCCGCTGACCCCGGGCGCGCACACGCTGCGGCTCGCGGGCCGGCTCGCGCCGGCCGAGAGCATCCAGGTCGCATTCCCGCAGTTGCCGCGAACCATCGAGGTGCGCGCCAGCGGCTGGACGGTGAGCGGCGTGAACGAAGGCCGCCTGGTATCCGGCTCGCTCGACCTCGCGCGCGAGCGCGGCGTCCAGCGCGTCGGGACGGCACCGACACTCGAGGCCGGCGCGGAATTCCCGGCCTTCGTGCAGGTGACCCGGCGCGTGAACCTCGCGCTCGACTGGACCGTGCAGACCGTCGTCACGCGGCGCGCACCGCGGCGCGCGGCCATCGCGGTGGAAATCCCGCTGGTGCAGGGCGAGTCGGTGCTGACGGCCGGCGTCGAGACGCACGACGGCAAGGCGCTGGTCGGGCTCGCCGCCGGCGAGAGCTTCACGCTCTGGGCGTCCGGACTGGCGCGCGCCAATGACCTCCAGCTCACGCTGCCAGAGGACGCGCCGCGCTCGGAAATCTGGGAGTTCGCGGTGAGCCCGCAGTGGCACGTGGACTTCGAAGGCTTCCCTGCGGTGGCGAGCAACGTGCCGCCGGATGCCGACTGGGTATTCCGCTTCATCCCGCGGCCGGGCGAAAAACTGGTGGCGCACGTCACCCGCCCGAGCGGCGTCGAAGGCACGACGCTGGCCATCGACTCCGTGGACCACGAGATGATCGCGGGCAAGCGCTCGTCGAACCACACGCTGAGTTTCGAATACCGCAGCACGCAGGGCGGTCGCCACATCCTGAAGTTGCCACCGGAGGCGCGCGTCACGGCAGTGACCTTCGACCAGCAGCCCGTGCAGTTGCGGCCGGAGAAGGGTGAGCTGCCGCTGGCGCTGTCGCCCGGC
>DASSRK010000185.1:0-53409 GCA_035701825.1 Steroidobacteraceae bacterium | reverse complement strand
TTGCGCGACAGGTCGCCGCTCGCGACCGCGATGGTCACCTCGGCGATGTTGCGCACCTGGCCGGTGAGGTTCGCGGCCATGGAATTCACGTTGTCGGTGAGATCCTTCCACGTCCCGGCCACGCCGGGCACTGCTGCCTGGCCGCCGAGCTTGCCCTCGGTGCCGACCTCGCGCGCCACGCGCGTCACTTCGGAGGCGAACGAGCGCAGCTGGTCCACCATGGTGTTGATGGTTTCCTTCAGCTGCAGGATTTCGCCGCGCACGTCGACCGTGATCTTGCGCGAAAGGTCGCCGTTCGCGACCGCGGTGGTCACCTCGGCGATGTTGCGCACCTGGCCGGTCAGGTTGCCGGCCATGAAATTCACGTTGTCGGTGAGGTCCTTCCAGGTGCCGGCGACGCCGGGCACGATGGCCTGGCCACCGAGCTTGCCCTCGGTGCCGACCTCGCGCGCCACGCGCGTCACTTCGGAGGCGAACGAGCGCAACTGGTCCACCATGGTGTTGATGGCTTCCTTCAGCTGCAGGATTTCGCCGTGTACGTCGACGGTGATCTTGCGTGACAGGTCGCCGTTGGCGACGGCGATGGTCACTTCGGAAATGTTGCGCACCTGGCCCGTGAGGTTCGAGGCCATGGAGTTCACGTTGTCCGTGAGGTCCTTCCACACGCCGCTCGCGCCGAGCACCAACGCCTGGCCGCCGAGCTTGCCCTCGGTGCCGACCTCGCGCGCCACGCGCGTCACCTCGGAGGTGAACACGCCCATGCGCGCGATCATCTCGTTGACCACGGTGGCGGAGCGCAGGAACTCGCCCTTGAGCGGCCGGCCATCGGCTTCGAGCGCCATGCCCTGCGTGAGATCGCCCTTCGCGACCGCGGTGATCGTGCGGGTGACTTCCGCGGTGGGCCACAGCAGGTCGTCGATCAGCGTATTGACCGAGGACTCCATCGCGCCCCAGGCGCCGTTGCGGCGCTCGCTGGTGACGCGAAACCGGGTCTTGCCCTCCTTGCCCACCATCTGCCCGGCGCGCTCGAGCTCGCGGCACAGGTGCTGGTTGCAGCTCACCAGTTCGTTGAAGGTGTCGGCTATCTTTCCGGCCAGGCCCGTCTGGTCGGTAGCCAGGCGCACGCTGAAGTCGCCATCGCGTACCGATTGCAGGGCGCGCAGCAGCTTCTTGAGGTCGAACTCTCCGGTGGCCGGCGCGTGTCCGTCCCTGCCGTTGTTGTCCAGCTTGAGCTTGGGCACCGCGGGCGTGCGGCGGCGCGGCGTGCCGCGGCCACGAGCTGAAATGTCCATGGATAGCCTGAGTTCCTGCGAGTGCGTGGGAGTCTAAAGCCACTCATATTGAGACTGCTCCGCACGGTCGCGTAGGAATGCCCCTACGCGCAGTTGTTCCGCCGCGGGCGCGGCGGCACCTCGCGCGCCCAGGACTCAGCGGGGCGCGCGCTTGGCGTTCGGCGCGAAGACGTCGCCGAAATAGTCCCCGGCGTACCACAGGGGTGGCGTGTCCGCGTCAGCCATCGCGCGCGTCACGCGGTAATTGACCTCGGCGAATCGAGCGCCGGACGCCCAGTCGATCTTCTGTGAAACATCGTCCCGGGGCGTGTGATAGGTCTTCTCGAGGAATTCGCCCCAGTACTGCCCGCCGCCATTCGCCATGCCGGTGGCGAAGAACACCGCCGGCACACCCTGGCGCACGAACTGGTAATGATCGGAACGCGTGAAGATGCCCTGCTCGGGCATCGGGTCCGGAGACAGCGCGATGCCCATCGGCCTGGCCGCCTGCTCGACGAACCTGCCGATGGTCGAATGGTTGGCGCCGAACGCGATCACGTCCGTGAAGGGGTACAGCAGCAGCGGCATGTCCAGATCGACGTTGCCGGCGATCTGCGCCAGCGGCACGGTGGGATGGCGCGCGTAGTAGTCCGCGCCCAACAAGCCCTTCTCCTCCGCCGTGGTCGCCAGGAACAACATGGAGCGCCGCGGCTTGTCGGGGGCCGCGGCCGCCGCGCGCGCCACTTCCAGCAACGCGGCCACGCCCGCGGCATTGTCGAGCGCACCGTTGTTGATGCGATCGGCATCCTGCGTGGCGTCACCGGAGGTTTCCTCGAGACCGAGGTGATCGAGATGCGCGGAGAGCACGATGTACTCGTCTGCGAGCTTCGGATCGGCGCCCGGCAGGATGCCAGCCACGTTCGGGCTGGTCACGCGCGTCCACGAGACGTCTCCGCGGATCCGCACCCGGGTAGGTAGTTTGAAACCGCGTGGCGTCGCCCCGGGTCGATCGGCAGCCGCGAGGATGTCGGCGAGCTTGCGTCGGGCCCCGGCGAACACGGCCTCGGCCGCGGGCCCATGCAGCGCCGCGAAAACCTGGATGCCCGGAGCTTCCTGGTGAGCCTTGCCGTCGGCTCCCACCCAGGCGAATCCGGGTTCCTTGCCGTAGTCGAGCCACAGGTTCCAGGGTTGCGCCTTTGCGGACTGCAGCGTGTCGACGCTCAGCAGGCCGATCGCACCATGGCGCTCGGCGATCTGCGCCTTGATGGCGTCCAGGTGCGCGCCTTCTTCGCTCGGCGTGCCCTTCGGGAATCCGCGCAGTGTGACGACGATGCAACCCTTCACGTCGAGGCCCCGGTAGTCGTCGAACCCCAGGCGCTCGTCCTCGACGCCGAAGCCCACGAACACCAGCTGCGCGGGCACGTCGACGCTCTCGGACCTCGGGCTCACGACGACCACCACGTTTTCGCCGTGCATGAAAGTCTGATCGCCCGCGGGACCGGCGACGATCACCTGCCCGCGATTCCGGCCGCGCACGGTCTTCTGGAACGTCACCTGCTGGAACCAGCTGCCATCGTCGCCGCCGGGTTTGAGTCCGAATGACTCGAACTGCGTCGCCACGTAGCGCGCCGCGATCTCGTGCCCGCGTGAACCGGTGTCGCGGCCTTCGAGCAGGTCGTCGGCCAGGAATTCGACGTGCGCGCGGAAGCGGTCCGGCGTGAAGGTCGGCGTGGCGGTTTGCGCCAGGGCCAGGGTGCCAAGGCCCGCGGCGAGCAGCAGGAACGTCCGGTTCTTCATGGGCGCATCTTCGGTGCGCCTCCCTAACAAGTCCAGCGTGCCGACAGGTCGCGGCAACGGCCGGGCGCGCGACGGCTTCCGCTGGCCCGCTCAGCTGCGGATCACGAGATCGATCTTGCCTTCCCGGCGCTCGACGCTGGCGCTGACCGAACCGCCGTGGCGCCGCACCGTGAAATCCACCGAGGCCTCGCCCACCGACAGGTTCCGCACGCGGATTTCCTCGAACCCCTCCGGCATCACCGGGTGCGCGAGCACGATCTGGCGGTCGAGCGCGTCGATGGCGATGCCGAGCACGCTCTGCAGCAGCAGGAAGGTGGCGCCGGCCGAACCGGCCTGCGGCGAGCAGGCCACGGGCGAGAGCAGCGGCAGCTCGCGCCCACGCCGGCGGAAGCCGCAGAACAGTTCCGGCAACCGCAGCAGGTCGAAGCCCTGCGCGGCCTCGAACTGCGCATTGAGGATGCGCAGCGCGAAAGTCTTGTCGTCGTAACGCGCCGCGCCGGCGGCCAGCAGCGAATTGTCGTGCGGCCAGACCGCGCCGTTGTGATAGGACATCGGGTTGAAGCGCAGCTCGCTCTCGGCCACGGTGCGCACGCCCCAGCCGGAGAACATCTGCTCGTCGCCGAAGCCGGCGATGAGCTGGCGGCCATGCTCGGCATGCGCGATGCCGGTGTAGAGGCAATGCCCGGGGTTCGAGGTGCGCACCCGGCAGGGCTGCTTGTCACCATCGAGCGCCACGGCGAACGATTCGATGTCGGGGCACCAGAAGGCGCTGTTGAACTTCGCCTGCAGCGCCTGCGCCGCCTCGACCAGCGCAATGGCGCGCGGCATCTCGCCCAGGGACCGGGCGATGCGCGCGGCGCCGAGCCGGGCGCCATACACGTAGCCCTGCACTTCGCACAGCGCCAGCGGGCCCTGCGCCACGCGACCGTCGGCGTGAAATACCGAATCCGGCGAGCTCTTCCAGCCATTCACCGCGGGCCAGCCGGCGCGCACGCGCGACTCGACGAAGCCGTCGCCGTCGATGTCGCCATACACGTCCATCCAGGTCAGCGCCGCGGAAATCGACGGCCACAGCTCGGCGATGAACTCGAGGTCGGCGGTGCGCGCGTAGAAGGCGCCGGCCAGCAGCACGAACAGCGGCGTGGTGTCCACACCGAAATAATTCGGCGCGACGTCGCCGCCGCGTGCCTCGTTGAGGATCTTGCCGGGCTCGGCGCCATTGACCGCGAAGCTGTCGGCGCTCTGCGTGGCGGCGAGGTAGCGCAGCACGTTGCGCGCGATGTCGGGCCACAGCCACAGGGTCTGCAGCGCCACGATGATCGCGTCGCGGCCGAAGCAGGCGTCCAGCCACGGCAGGCCCGCCACCGGGATCCGCCCGTGCGGCGTCGCCGTGAGCATCATGCCGATGTCGGCCACCGAGCGTTGCAGCCAGAGATTGAACGACGTGTCGCTCGAGTGCACCTGGCAGCGCGGGCGGCCCTCGTTGCGGGCCAGCTCCTCGGCGGCGGCCAGCGCGCGCGCATAGGTGGTGATCTGCACGGGCTGGCTGGCGGTGCGGCAGCCGAAGGCGAGCGCGATGGTTTTTTCGCCACGGCTGCCGATCTGCAGCCGGTAGCGCAGCGCGTCCGAGGAGATGGCGTCGGGCGTGGTATGGCAATCGACCACGGTTTCGCGCACCACTTCGTCGGCGCCCAGGTAGCCCTGCGTGACGCTGTCGCGTTCGACGCGCTCGAAGCGCGCCCGCCCGGCATCGACGCGGCGTTGCGCGCGCACGTCGATGATGTTCTCGAAGTCGCAACCGAAGCGCACCACGAGCTCCACCGCCACCGTGCTGAGCGCGAAGTTGCGCACCTTGATCATCTCGTAGCACACGCCCGCCCAGATGAAGCGCGAGCGCGTGATGTGCAGCGTGCCCCGCGGCAGCACGATGCGGCCGGCGTCGCCGCGCACGTCGGGGTTGGTGAGATTCACGCTGAGCAGCACGTTGTCCTCGCGCGGGCTGGCCGCGAGCAACAGCGGTCGCAATCCGGCGACAGTGAGCGTCAGCCGCGACAGGTAACGCACGCCGCTGCGGTACAGGCCGGACTCGGTGCGCGCCTCGGCGTCGATGTCGCCGATTTCGTTGAACAGCCCGGAGCAGTCGTCGTGCTTGAGCGCATGCAGGCGCTCGGCGCTCGGCACGTCGGTCGTCACGACCTGGTGCGGAGCCTCTTCGGCCATGGCGGCTTCAGGCGACAATGGCGGCGGCACGCGCGGACTTTTCCATGGAAGCTGCAGACTCAATGCGTGAGTATTGGTTCCACTCCCGCGCGCCGCAGTGCTTCGTGCACCGGCGGACGATGCACCACCAGGGGCGTCTTGCCGCGCGGCGTCCTCTCCAGCCACTGTGCCGTCTCGATGCTCAGGTGAACCCCGGGCGGAACCTGCGCGCGCGCATTCGCGAGCAGCTGCTCGGCATCGGCGGTGCTGTACCCGGGCGCCGGGATCACGCGGATCCGCGCCGAATCGAGGGTTTCCTGCACGACCTGGATGCGCAACACGTGCTCGACGTTGTGCGGCATCGACGAGAGCCCGGTGAGCCGGATGCCCGTCGGACAGGCCATGATCTCCTGCTCGCGCCCGAGGATCCCGGAGAAGCTGCGCACGCCGAGCGCCAGCTCCTCGAGCTCGCGCGCTCCCCACGCCGCCGGCAGCCGCACCAGGTCGCCGGTGCGATAGCGCACCAGCGGCATGAGGTTGTTCCAGTAACTGGTGCCGACGATCTCGTACAGGCGGTCCGGGCTGTCGGGCGGCAGTAGTTTGGACTCGTGCGGCACGAACTCGACGTGCGAGTAACCCGGCATGAAGCGGTACTGGTGCGGCACCGAGGCATGCGCGAACGCCACGCGTTCCGCCTGCCCGTACTGGTCGATGAGGCGCGAGCCGAGCACGTCCTGCACCAGCGTCCACGCCTTGGACTTGAGCACTTCCGACGACGTCAGCACCGCCGGCACCTTGAGCTCGCGCCCGCGCTCCAGCAGCAGCCGGCACAGCGACTCGAGGGCGCTCGGATACGCGCACAGGAGCTGCGGCGAGAATTTCTCCAGCGAATCCGCCAGGCGGTCGATGTTCTTGGCCGACACGGCGCGCGCGCACAGGATGCGCACGCGGCCACCGTTGGCGCTGACCCCATCCGGCGAGATCAGCGTGCGCGGATCCTGCAGGTTGTCGCCGCGCAGTACCGCGGTGCGCACGTTGCGCGGCTCGAGGCCGAGCTCCTGCACCACCTTGTCGACGCAGGCCTGCTCGAAGGACACGCCGTCGAGCGAGCGCACCAGCTTGAGCGGCACTCCCGTGGTGCCGCCGGTGACCGCCGGCGCACCGAACCACTCGCGGCCCGTGACGAACGAGTGCAGCCGGCCGCGCAGCATCTCCTTCTCGAGCAGCGGCCAGCTCGCGAGCGTGTCGCCGCCGCGCACGATGCAGCCGTAGTCGGTGCGCCGCGCCAGCGCGAAGGTGCGCTGCAGCGCCTCCTGCGTCCAGGCACGGCGCTGCTCGAGGGTCGCGCCCTCGAGGCGTTCGAGCAGCCGCACCGCCCGGTCGTAGTAGAACGGGTTGCGGCGCACGAGGTGCTCGCCGATGACGTGCCGCTTCAGGCGATCGACGAAAGCCAGCGTCGCGCTCATGCCGTTTCCCTGATCTCCGCCACGGGCGCGATGCGCTGGTAGATTTCCGCGAGGCGGCGCGCGTAGGCGTGCACGTCGTAGCTCCAGGCCGTTTCGCGCGCACAGCGCCCGGCGGCGGCACGGCCCGCGTCGTCCGCGATGTGCCGCGCCATGGCGTCGCGGATTTCAGGCACGTGGCCCGGCGTGACCAGCGAACCATGCGTGCCGTGGCGGAACACGTCCGGGATGCCGCCCACCGGCGAGGTGATCGACGGCAGCCCGTAGGCCATGGCTTCGAGCAGCGCCATCGGCAGACCTTCGGCGCGCGACGGCAGGATGAACACGTCGCTCTGGCGCAGCAGGCGGTCGCGCTCCTGCGTGTCGATCCAGGCGCGCACCTCGACGCGATCGCCCATGGGCGCGGCCAGCCGGCGCACGCCTTCGACGTCGCCGTCACCGCACAGGATGAGCCGCGCGCGCTGGCGCAGCGCCTCGGGCAGCGTCGCGAAGGCATTGACCACGTCGTAGGCGCCCTTGCGCGTGCCGAGCCGTCCCAGGTGCACGAACTGCACGCGCTCGTGCACGCTGCGATCGGGCACTTCGAACGGCACCTGCACCGGGTTCGGCAGCACCACCACCTGCGAGGGCGACAGCTCGCACTCCTCGATGTAAAAGTCGCGCCACTGCGAGGACAACACGATGAACACGTTGGCGCGCTGCAGGGTGCGATTGATGTTGCGCCGGACCGCCGCCGGCAGCTTGCGATGGAAGATGTCGAACTCCGAGCCGTGCGCGTGCATGACCAGCGGGCGGCCGGCCCGCGCCACCATCTCGGCCAGGATGACCTTGCGCAGCGTGCTGCCGCGCGACGCCATGTGGATGTGCGCGATGGTCGGTTCGCACGATTCCATCGCGCGGCGCAGCTCCTGCACGGCGCGCGCGAACACCGAGGCCTTGGTGATGGCGGAGCCCTCTTCCGTGGTCGGCACGTGCCGCACGGACACGTACTGCGGCAGGAAGTCGAGGATCAGCTGCACCACCGAGCTGATGCCGCCGCGTACTCCCATGCTCGGGCCGAACTGCAATACCCGCACCTGTCCATCCGGAGGCAGCGGCGCGAGTCGCGCCGCGAAAGGCTTCAGGGGACGCATCGGCGTCTTGAGATCCGCATTCATTGCGACGCTCCGTCGTGCAGCAGACCGCGGTAGCCCGCCACCATCGCCGGGACCGAGAAGCAGGTGACCGCGCGCTGGCGCGCCGCCGCGCCCATCTGCAGGCGCTTGCGGCGATCGGCGTACAGCGCCGCGATGATCGCCGGCAGGCGGGCGGGCAGCTCCGTGGGCGACACCACGTAGCCTTCGATGCCGTCGCTGATCATTTCGCGCGCGCCGCCGATGTCGGACAGGATCACCGGCCGGCCCATGGACATGGCCTCGAGCGCGGCATTGGAGAACGACTCCACCGCGGTCGAGGGCAACACGAACAGGTCGATGGCCGCGAGCACCGGCCGCACGTCCTCGATCGCCCCCACGAAGTGCACGCGATCGGCGATCTCGAGCTCGCAGGCGCGGCGCTTCAGGTGATCGAGCAGCGGCCCCGCGCCCGCGATCACCAGGTGCGCGTCGACCCGCGCCACGCGCAGCCGGCGTAGCGTGCTGAGCAGCACCTCCTGGTTCTTCTCCGGCCGGCACATGCCGACGGTGCCGAACAGCAGCGACTCCGGTTTCACGCCGAGCGAGGCGCGCAGGCGCTTGCCGGCCTCCAGCGAGTCGGTGACCTCGAAATGGTCGGAGTCCACGCCGTTGTAGATGACCGCGGAATTGCCCGAGTCGCCGCCATGCGTCTTCAGCCAGAAGTCGCGCTGCGCGATCGAGCCGTGCACCGTGAGATCGAAACGCGCCAGCACCCACTGGTAGACCCGCTTCATGAGCCCGCTGCCGCGGTAGGTGGACGTGTTGATCAGTGCCACCGTGCGCGGGCGGCGCGGCAGGAGCAACGTGGCGAGCGCCACGAACAGCGAGGGATACAGGTTGACGGACAGCACCGTCGCCGGGCGCTCGCCCACCAGCAGCTGGCGCAGGCGCCACAGCGCGGCCAGCGACAGCTTGCCGCGCCGTTCGAGGCGCGTGCAGGTCACGTCCCGCCGCAGTCCCTGCTCGATGTCGTAAGGGCCGTTGAGGCACACCATCGAGACGCGCAAGCCTTCCTCGGTGAGCCGGTTCGCGAGGCGCACGATCTTGCGCTCCGAGCCGCCGTAGCCGAGGTTGTTGAGCACGAACAGCGCGTCGGGCCGGGTCACTTCCGCGGCCTGCGCGCCGGTCGCCACGGGCGTGTGAACGAGCGAAGCTTCCGCATAAGCGGGACTGATCATGGAACGGTTCCTCCATCGGCCGCGTCGATGCGCTCGCGCAGCGTCCTGTCATCGAGTAGTTCGAGGTAGCGCGCCGCCGCCGCGCCGGTGAATTCGCGCGCCACGAAGTCGCGCGCGCGGCGGCCGAGGTTCTCGCGGTAGGCATCCACGTCCAGCAGGCCGCGGATCGCCTCGCGCATGCCGTCGAGCGAGTCGCACACCACCCCGAGCTGCAGGCGGCGGATGAGCCCGTCCGGATCGAAGAAGCTCACCACCGGCACGCCGCGGATCCAGGCCTGCAGGAAGGTGTTCGGGAATCCTTCGACGCTCGAGGTGTTGAGGAAGACGCGCGCGCGGTCGAACCACCCGCCGGTGTCCGCGTAGCGCACCGCGCCGGGCATGCTGACGTTGGGCAGCCGCGCCGCGGCGGCTTTCACGTCGTCGAAATAGGTCCGGCTGGCCGGATGCGGCAGCGGGCCGCCCGCCAGCGTGAAGTTCACGTCCGGCAACTGCCGCGCCAGCTCGAGCACCAGCTCCGGCCGCTTGAGCGCGCGCAGGTTGCCCACCCACAGCACGTCGATGTCCTTCTCGGGCGCAAGGCCGGTGCGGCGCGGCGGTTCCACCAGCATGTTGACCACGCTCGACTCGAGCGCGTGGTTGGCGCGCAGCATCTGCGCCTGCACTTCGGTCTGCGCGGCGACCAGGTCGGCGCGCTTGAGCCCGTAGTCGAACAGCCGCCGGTCGCGCCACAGGCGGATGCGGCTGTGCTCCTTCTCGCAGTCGCTGTCCGAGGCGACGCGGAAGATGAAGCGCCGCCCGGTCATGCGGCAGTACCAGGCGGTGATGCCGGTGAATGCGCCGGCCGGCGACTGGTAGTAGATGTCCGCGTCGGCGGCCATGAGCGCGCCCACCAGCCGGGAGGCACGCGGATGGAAGAAGCGCAGCCCGGGGATGCCCGCGTGGCGGCGGTGCGCGGCGATGGCGGTGATGCCGTCGACCACGCGCTTCTCGCCCTGCCCGTCGTCGTACACGATGATCGAGACTTCGTGTCCGAGATCGCGCCAGGCGCGCGCCAGCAGCACGTGCTGCACGGTCTCGCCACCGATGTAACGCAGGTCGCCCTCGCCCGACAGCAATCCGTAGGCGTCGAGCCCGACGATGCAGATCTTGCGCGCGGCCGTCATCGGCGCCCCGCCGTGGCCCAGCCGTACGGGTCGCGCGGCGCCTTCGGCCGCGTCGCGCGCAGGCGCCAGCGCGCCGCGAGATCCGTCTCGGGCAGCACGTCGTGCGCCGGTGCGCGCTCGGCGCACATGCACAGGCGCATCACGGTGCCCGCGTACATCCAGAAGAAGATCCACGGCTCCATGATCTCGACGAAGAACACGGCGCCGCAGATCGCGACGGTGCCCATGACATAGGCGATCAGGTGGCGGCGTATGGCCGGCTCGGCCACCAGGCTTGCGCGGCGCGCGCGGTTGATGGATCCGAACAGCAGGTAGCAGCCGCTGAACAGTCCCACCAGGCCGAGATTGAACCACTGCGACAGGTAATAGTTGTGCGGCGAGAATCGGAACGGGAACGTCCAGTACACGTCCCAGCCGTAGCCGGTGAGGAACGTCACCGGTTGCGCCGCCATGGTGGCCAGCAGGTTGCGCCAGATCTCGGTGCGCGCCGACGAGGCCTGCGAGGGATCGACGTCCATGGTGACGCCGAACAACCGCTCGTTGAGCAGGCCGCCGTACTGCGACAGGCTCATGAAGACCACCAGCACCACCAGCGACATGAGCACCCAGCCGGCGATGCGGCTGTACGACACCAGCTGGCGATACAGATAGCCGCCGACGGCGCAGGCGAGCAGCATGCCGACGATGCCGCCGCGCGAGGCGGTCATGGCCAGGGATCCCAGCGACAGCAGCGCGCCGCCCACCCAGGCGAAGCGGCGGAAACCGCGGCTGGCCACCGCCTCGGCCACCATGCCGGGGATGAACAGCACGATGTACGCCGCGTACTGGTTGGACTCGCCCATCGCGCCCTGCGTGCGACCGTCCCAGCGCTCGACATAGCCGAGGTGGATGACGCCCGCGGTGTCGAGCATGGTGGCGGTGTTGGCGAAGATCGCGCCCACCAGCAGCCAGCGGATCACCTTGCGTCCGTCCTCCGCGCTCTGCACGCCGTACAGGTACACGAGGAAGAAGATGAAGTAGTCGATCAGCCCGGCCTTGAGCCGGAAGGCGCTCTCGACCAAGTCATAGCCCTGGTAGCCGATGACCAGCGCGGCGATCAGCCACGTGGCGATCGCGTAGCCGATGAGCGTGATCCACGCCGCCTGCATCGAGCCGACGGCCGAGACGGGTGTACGCGCGATGACCATGCGCAGCGCGAGGAACGTCGCGACGCAATAGATGACGAGGTTCTTGGCGGAAAGCCCCGTGGTGAACGTGAGGTCCAGGTTGAGGACCTGGATCGCGAGCAGGAAGAACGACGTGATTCCGAGCAAAGTCGCCAGACGAGACCCCTTTCTTGCATGACAGCCTTAGTAAGCGCGATCCGTTCTAACCACCGCGAACGCCGTGGCCACGAGAATCTGCAGGTCCAGCATCGGCGACCAGTTGCGCATGTACTCGAGGTCGTACATGACGCGCGCTTCCATGTCCTCCACGCGCGCCGTTTCGCCGCGGCATCCGCGTACCTGCGCAAGGCCCGTGATGCCGGGCAGGACCTTGTGTCTAACCATGTACCGTTTGATCAGCTTGCGGTACTCCTCGTTGTGTGCCACCGCATGTGGGCGGGGTCCTACGAGGCTCATGGTTCCCTGCAGTACGTTGATGAGCTGCGGCAGCTCGTCGATCGACCAGCGGCGCAGGTGCCTGCCGATCGGCGTCACGCGGCTGTCGCTGCGCCTCGCCTGCGTGACGCACGCGCCGTCTTCGCACACCGTCATGGTGCGGAACTTGAAGACCTGGATCTCGCGGCCGTCGAGGCCGTAGCGCCGCTGCCTGAACAGCACCGGACCGGGCGAGCTGCGCTTCACGGCCCACGCCACGCCTAACAACAGTGGCGACAACAGCGCGAGACCGAGCGCCGCGAAGCACACGTCCATGAGGCGCTTGACCAGGCCGCGGTAGCCGTGGAATGGCGTCTCGCACATCGCGACCACCGGCAGGCCGAGCATCTCGCTGGTGCGCTGCTGGATCATGTCGAAGCCGCTCACGTCCGGCACGTAGTAGATGGACGCGGTGGTGTCGCCGAGCTCGTGCACCAGCTCGCGCACGCGCGACACCTGCCCCGGCGCGAGCGCGATGAAGATGACGTCGATGTTGCGGCCGTTGACGAACGCGGCCACGTCGGCGAAGCGCCCGAGCAGCGGCGCGTACTGCGAGCAGCGCAGCCGGTCGCTGCCGCGGTCGTCGAAGAAGCCGGCCACCGAGATGCCGATCTCGGTGTGCTGCGCGAGGCGCCGCGCCAGCTCCTGGCTGGCGGTGGTGCAGCCGACGACGACGGCGCGGCGTGCATGCGTCGCGTCCATCAGCATGGCGCGCGTGATCGACTGCAGCAGCAGCTGCAGCAGCACCAGCAGCAGCGGCGTCACCAGCACCCACGTGACCACCACGCGGCGCGAGTACTCCTCGGAGAACTTGGTGACGTAGCCGAGCGCCAGCAGGCAGGCCACCAGCATGGCCCAGCGCCACAGCAGGTTGGTCGCGAGCTCCATGCGCCCGGAGATCACCTGCGAGGCCTGGTTGCTGGGCCGCAGGACCGCGAGTGTGAAGGTCGCGGCCACGATCGACAGCACCAGGAACGGGCGGTCGTACTCCACGTCGTACAACCGCGTCAGTGGATAGAACATCACGCCCGCGAGCACCGCCGGCAGCGCGTCCATGAGCCACAGCATCACCGGCGCGACCAGGGTGTTGCCGCGCTTGAAGATGATCGGTTGGCTGACCTGGTGCTGGTATTCGGTATTCACGGACCCGCAGAATAGGAAAGGGCCGGCGTCTGCGACGCCAGCCCTTGTCCCGAGGCCCTATCGCCGGACGATTACACGTCGCGGCGCCGGTTCCTACACGCCGATCAATCCACCGACAGCGTCGCCGGGGCGGCCGCCGCCGACGTCGACACGGTGCCCTTCACCGTGCCATCCATGGAGTGCAGCCAGTTCTCGAGGTTGGTGTAGCCGTTCGACGCCTTCGAGTTGTAGTTGGCGGGCAGCGTGAGCTTGCGCGTGTGCGGCGCCATGTACGGCCAGCCACCGGCGTTGCGGCTGCAACGCGAGCTGCCATCGTCCGTCACGCAGTTGATGATGCCGCCGCTGCGACGCTTGACGTGATCGACGATGCGCTTGTCGACCGTGTCGCGATCGGCCGGGCGCGCGCCGGCATTCTTGAGCACGCTGTAGTACACGGATCCGCTGGTGGCCGACGCCACCTTGAGGCCGGTGTTCCACACCGGCGCCGTGGTGGTCGACAGCAGGCCCGAGATCACGTCGCCGCCGGTGAGCGCGATCATCTGCGAGGTGGAATCGCCGCTGTCGGCGTGGTTGCCGGAGACGTAGATGCGGCTGCCGGCGTACAGCGTGTAGTCGCCCTTGGTGCGGATGTACACCGGCTTGGTGGTCGAGGCATTGCTCGGGCCCTGCACGAAGGTGTTGCCGACCACGGAGGTCTTGGTGGTGCGGCTCTTCTCGCTCTGCGCGTCGAAGTCGCGGCCGCCGCGGTCGTAGACCATGTTGTTGACGAACACCAGCTCGCGGGCGCGGGTCAGCGGGTTGCGCTCTTCCGCGTGCGCGATGAGGTTGCCGATGAAGGTCACGCGACCGCCGCTCGGGCTCGACCCGAACAACACGCCGAAGCCATGCACGATGCGTCCCGTGCCGTCATAGTCCGGGTGATACGAGTCGTGCAGCGGCTCGGAGAAGATGTTGTTGAGGAACGAGATCTCGTCGTGCGCTCCCCAGACGCTCGCGATTTCGTCCACCGACCAGCTGAAGGAGCAATGGTCGATGACCACGCGCTTCACCGGGCGCGTGTCGCTGCCCTCGATCTTCAGCGAGTCGCGGTTGTCGTAGGCCGGCCCGACCTTGTCGTCACCGACACGGAAATGGATGTGCTGCACCAGCACGTCCGAGGCGTGGATCACCAGCGCACCGCCGCGTACCAGGATGCCCGGCGACGGCGCGGTCTGGCCCGCGATGGTCAGCTTGTCGTTGCGGACCTGCAGGTCCTGGGTGAGCTTGATGGTGCCCGACACCTCGAAGATGCACACGCGCGCCGTCGAGCCGTCGATGCAGGCCTTGAGCGAGCCGGCGCCGTCCGCGTTCAGATTGGTGACGCGGTACACGGTGCCGCCGCGACCCGCGGGAGTTTCGACGCCAAAGCCGACGGTGCCGGGGATGACCGGCAGGGCCTGTGCTTTCGGCGCGCACACGGCCATGGCGGCGGCGGCGACCGGGAGCAGGTACTTCAGCAGGTTGGGGGCGCGCAGGTGGATGCGGCGGATGTGGGCAAGGCTCATTCCCTGGACCTCTTTGGGTTTGGTGGTGGTGGTGGTAGTCAGCTCAGTCGTGATTCGTTCAAATCTTCTTCATCGCGGGCGGAGTCGCGGGGCCTTCCAGACCGTTGGCCGTGATGGCGATGACCGCGAAGTACCAGGCGCCCTTGTCGAGTGTGTTGAAGTCGTAGGACAACTGGTCCGGATCGGCGATGAAGATGCTGTGATCCATGTTCTCGGGATCGCGGCCGTAGACGATGCGATAGCCGGCGAGATCGTCGAGCACGCTGCCATCGACGCGCGACGCGGGCTTCTGCCAGCGGACCACCGCGGCCGGCGGGCCGACCACCGTGATGGAGAACGGCGCGCTCGTGGTCCGGTGCGTGGCGTCGGCCACCGTGACGGTGATGGCCTCGTTCTCGCCGATATCGCTAACACCCGGGGTCCCGGAAATGACGCCCGTGGCCTGATCGATACGCGCCCAGGACGGCAGGTTGACCGCGCTGAAGCTCAGCGTGTCGCCGTCCGGATCGAGGGCCTTGGGAACGAGCTGGTAGCTAGTGCCGGTGCGCGTGGTGGCGCTGGCGAGCGCGTCGAGCTTCGGCGCGCGGTTACCGCTCACACCTGAAGGGTTGGTCGCCACGACGGCGGCCGGCGCCTGGACGTCGGGATGAACGGTGCCGCTCTTCAGCGCAAAAACGCCGAGGCCGACGAAGGCCAAGCCAATGACAGGTAAGGCAACTCTGACAAAATCGCGCCGCAGGAAATTCACTTGTCGGAATCCTCTGACCCGCACCAGTTGGGCCTGGTGCGATTAAGAAGTCCGAGTGCAAGCGTTTCAACGCATGGGAAAAATTGTGCGCAGGCGCGCCGCTGTCTGTTTGCGGCGACAGCAAAGGATTTTCAATGAGTTATGTCCGCTCCGGGGAAATCCTGAGCGGCCGGAAATGTGAAACGCCGTCACCGAGGGTGGCGCCCTTACGGCGTCAGCCACTCTTATATATGTGACTGGCACTCCCTGGCAGCCGGGGACGGGCGCCGCTACCAGCAGGCGCCCTCGTACCGACAGCGCAGCAGATCGCGGTTCGGCAGGTTCACCAGGTCGATGAGGTACTGGTCCGGGCGCACGCGCGCCTGCAGGGCGGAGTCGAGCGCCGGCTGCTGCAGCCCGACGAGGATCACCTCGGACGGATCGATCATCTCGGCGAGCTCCTCGCACAGCAGTGAACCGAGATGCGGGATGTGCCTGTCGATGTAGCTGCGGTTCGCCCCTAACAACCTCGACAGGTGCACCTCGGGGTCGAAGATGCGCAGCTCGCAGCCCTCGCCTATCAGGCGTTTCGCCACCATGACCAGCGGGCTCTCGCGCAGGTCGTCGGTGCCGGTCTTGAACGACAGCCCCAGCATGCCGACGCGCGGCCGGCCGAGCTTGAGTATCTTCGACACGGCGTGGTCGATGTGCACCTGGTTGCTCACCAGCACGCTCGCGAGCATGGGAATCTCGAGGTCGTGCTGGCGCGCGATCTGCGTCAGCGCGCGCAGGTCCTTCGGCAGGCACGAGCCGCCGAAAGCGAAGCCGGGCTTCATGTAGGCGGGCGAGATGTTGAGGCGCGTGTCCGCGCACACCAGCCGCATGACCTCGTGCGCGTCCACGCCGAGCCCCTGGGCGACGCGGCCGATCTCGTTCGCGAAGGTGATCTTGAGCGCATGGAAGGCGTTGCAGCTCATCTTGAGCGTCTCGGCCACGCGCACCGTGGTCACGAGGAAGCGTGCATCGAGGTGCTGGAAGATCTCGCGCACTGCCTCGACCGCGGCCTCGCAGTTCGCGCCGACGATGGTGTACGGCGGATGGTCGTAGTCGCGGATCGAACTACCCTCGCGCAGGAATTCCGGCTGGAACGCCAGTCCGAAGTCGACGCCCGAGCGCTTGCCGCTCTCGCGTTCCAGGATGGGCTCGATTTTCTCTTCGAGCGTGCCCGGCTGCACCGTGGAGCGCACCACCAGCGTGTGGAAGCCGCGCTTGGTGCGCAGCGCCGCGCCGATCTGTTCCGCCAGCCGCAGGATGGCCGACAGGTCCTGGCTGCCATTGGCGGCCGAGGGCGTGCCCACGCAGACGAACGACACGTCGGTGTCGTGGATGGCCTGCGCCGCATCGGCCGTCACCGTGACGCGGCCCGAGTCGACCACGTCGCGCATCAGTTCCTGGATGCCCTCTTCGAGGATCGGCGACTTGCGCGCGCGGATCAGCTCGAGCTTGGTGGCATCGATGTCGACGCCGACGACCTGGTGCCCGTCGCGCGCCAGGCACGCCAGCGACACCGCGCCCACGTATCCCAACCCGAAGATGCTGATGCGCTTGGTGGCCGCCGGCTTGCGCCGCCGCTCGGCGGCAACGGGCCTGGCTCCACTTTCGTCTTCGAAAATGGTGCCTGATCCCATGTCCCCCGCAGGCACCAGTGCACTGATCTCCGGCGCGCCCGCCGGCGTCCCGCCCTTAGTAGTAAGCACTTTCGTTGCGTTCCTTGGAGCGGTTGAGCACCACGCCCAGCAGGTTCATCTCCGCGAGCACTTCCTTGGCCCCGCGCAGCATCGCGCGGCCGCTCATGCCCTCCGACACCACCAGCAGCAGCGAATCGAACTGCGGCGCGAACGCCAGCACGTCGTCCGACGCCAGCAGCGGCGGCATGTCGAAGATCACGATGCGGCGCGGCACTTCCCGCTCGAGCGCCTGCAGGAATTCCGACATGCGCGGCGAGTTCAGGAACTCCGAGGAGTGCTGGAAGGCGCGCGCGTTCGGGATCACGCCGAGGCGCTCCGAGTGCAGCTTGTAGACGATCTCGTCCAGCTCGGCCTTGCCGAGCAGGTAATCGGACAGCCCCTTCTCGAAGCTCATGCCGAGGTAGTTGGCGATCTGCGGGCGCTGCAGGTCGAGATCGACCAGGAACACGAAGGTGTTCACGTCCTGCGACAGCGCCAGCGCGAGGTTGATCGCGGTCAGCGTCTTGCCCTCGCCCACCGACATGCCCGATACGGCAATACTGCTCCACTTGTGCATGTCGAGACGCCGCAGGACGCGCGTGCGCAGGATCTTGAAGGCGCGCAGCGCCGCGGTATCCGACACGGCCGGCAGCACGCACTGGCGCTCCATGGCCCGCACGTCGACGCTGGCGTTCTGGAAACGCCGCGCCTGCTGCAGGTCGGCCGGCGCGGCGCTCACGCGCCGCACGCGCTGGCGCAGCTGCATGGACTCGATGGCATTGGGCCGTTCCGAGCCGCGCTCGCGCTCGGCGCCACTCCGTTCGGCGAAATTCCGGCGGATCGCATCTTCCATGGTGGTGCTCATTGCTGACTCTCTTGGTTAGAGGAAATTTCGGATGGCGGTGAAGGCGATCCAGACGCCCACCAGCGCCGCGAAGCTCGCGCCGGCGAAGCGCCAGGCGCTGCGACGGCGTGAACGGGAGTTGCGGATGGTCGGGATGGCGACCAGCGGCGACACCGACAACAGGTCGCGCACGTCGCGCGCGCCGCGCACCTTGGGATCGAGCGCTTCCGCCGCGACCGCGGCCGACAGCGCGGCAATGACCGCGGCCACCAGGCCGATCAGCAGGATCGCCAGCCGTTGCGGCTTGGACGGTGCGTTCGGCAGCGACGGCGCCTGGATGAGACGGAATTCGTCCGCGCGACCGCCGACAATGGCCGCCTCGCTGACCTCCGCGTCCATCTGCCGGTTGAGCAGCTGCTCGTATTTCTCGCGCGCGATGGTCAGGTCGCGCGTCGCGTTGGCGTATTCGCGCTCCACCTGCGGCGCCGAGGTCACGCTCTTCTCCAGCCCGCTGAGCTTGGCGCGCAGCGCGGCATTCTGCGCATTGATGCTGGCGAGCTGGCTGTCGATGGCGTTGATCTGCGTGCGCAGCTGCATGCCCACCGCCGTGCCGTCGGACAGCTCCACGTCGGCGCGCTCACCCGCCTTGATGCGGGCTTCCAGGGTGGCGATGTCGCGCTGCAATTTCTTGACGTCGGGATATTCCTCGCCGTAGCGCTGGCGCGCTTCCGCCAGCGTCTGGCGCTTGGCATTCAGCTGCGAGCGCAGCGAGGTGCCGCTGCTCGCGCTGGTGCCGTACTTGAGGGCGTCGATCTGCCGGCGCAGCGCCACCATGTCCGGGTGGCTCTCGTCGTAGGTCGAGCGCATGCGGTTGTACTGGTCTTCGAGCTGCCGCACGCTGGCCGCGTCCGGGCCCTGCGCGCGTTGCTGCTCGAGCTGCGCCACCAGGAACACCCGCTCCTGCCGCAGCGAACGCGCCTGCGTTTCGTTCTGCTGGATCTGCGAGTCGGTGCGATCCATCAACGTCATGTTGACTTCGGTCTGCTCGGGCAGGCCGCCGTAGTTCTTGCGCTTGAAATCCGCGAGCTTGGCTTCGAGCTGCGCCACCTGCGTGCGGATGCGCTCGGCTTCCTTCGCGTAGAAGTCCGCGGCATCGGACGCGCGTCCCTGGCGCTGGCGGCGATGCTCGGCAAGGAACGCCGCCACCAGCCATTGCGCGCCCTTCTGCGCCTTCTCGGGCACCCGGTTGTCGTACGACACCGTGAACGCGTCCACCACCTCGCGCTCACGGCCGGTGCGCGGGTCGAGGATCGGCGTGGTCACGATCTTCACGTCGATGTCGCGGCGCAGGCGATTCAGCATCGCCTCCTCGTCGTCCTCGAGGTCCGGGTACAGGTGATGCTCCTCGTTGAGGCGGCGCAGGTTGGAGTCGGTGAGCACGATGCCCTTGAGGTTCTGCACGTACTGGTCGGCGTAGTCGGACTCGCCGCTGTTGGCGGCGACGCTCAGCGGCTGCGAGCTCGACGGCTCGTCGATCTCCACCAGGCCCGAGGAGGTGTAGATGTCCGGCAGCGTCAGCGTCAGCAGCAGCGTCAGCACCGCGACCGGGATCGCGACGCCGAGCAGCAGCGCCTTGCGGCGCGCGATCGCGTGTACGTAATCGGAAAATTCTGGGGAAGCCTGCGATTCCATGGATGTCGTTCCTTCAGCGTCGACGTTGCAAGGGTTGATAGAGCACGGAGATCATGGCGCCGCTCGAGTCCGACGCATCGAGCACGCTGTCCTCGAATTTCTGCCAGGTGTAGTCGATGGTGGTGCGCAGCGACCATTCTTCCTGCCAGCGCCACAACAGGCCGATCTCGCCGGTCGCGTAGCTGCGCGGCCGGTACGAGGTCAGCCCCGAGAAATCCTCGTCATGGGTGCCGCGCAGGCCGGTGAGGAAGGCGAGCCGCGGCGTGAGATCGCGCGTCCAGCGCAGCCGCAGCTGGTCGCGCGTGATGACGATGCCGGCGGACGACGGGCCCACGCTGCGCATCAGGTCGGCGAACAACTGGTTGCGGCCGCGCGCGAGGTTGACGCCCGCGCCTGCCAGCCACGCGGTGTCCGAGCTGCCGTCGTCGAACTCGACCTTCTGCGCGCCGAGACGCACGAAGCTGCGGGTGTCGGCCACGCTGCGCGTGTCCCACTGGACTTCGGCGCCATAGGACTTCGAGTCGCCCTGCAGGTCGATGTCGTAGCGCGCGCCGCGCGCGCGCACGGTCAGCGAGTGCGTCGGCGACAGGCGCGTGACCAGGCCGAGGTACACATCGCCGTTGCGATAGTCGACCTGGGCGCCCGGCACGATCCTGTCGTAGGTGACGTTCGTGAAATTCGCGCCCCACTCCAGCGTTCGCCGTTCCGACATCTCGTATTCGAAGGTCGGGATGACGGAGCTGCGCGCGCGGCGGTTCTTGACGATCACCAGGCCTGAATCGCCGATGTCCGGATCGCCGATGTCCACGCCGCCCGGCAGCGTGGCGTCGGGCTGCTCGCTGTTGACCACGTCCTGCTGGGCGTATTCGCCCCGGATCTCGGACTTGAACTTCGGGCCCTGGTGCAGCCAGTAGAGGTCACCGAAGTAGTCGACCGCGTCGACGTCGGGTTCGTCGGCGAAATAGGTCGCGCGCACGCGCGGCGTGAAGCTGAATTCGCCGGCGGGATTGCGGGCGCGCAGCTCGAGCTGCGCATCGAGCAGCGGCCCCTGCACTTCGATCTCGGTGCCCGGCGGGTTGAGCCGGTAGTTGTCGTCGAACAGGTAGCCGGCTTCCACCAGCGGGTTGAACTCCCAGTCGGCCGCGCTCGCGGCGCTCGACAATGCGAGCGCGACCGCCGCGCCCAGCAAGGCGCGGCATCTGCCGTTCACGGCGGATTTTTTTTCGCGCGCGTGCCTCACGGCACGACCACCACGTCACCGGCCTGCAGGTCGATGTTCTGGTCGAGCTTGCGGCCCTTGACGACGTCGTTGTAGCGGAACGGCAGCGACTGCTTGCCGGTGGGCGTGCGCCGCAGGACGACGATGTCACCCAGCGAGGCGAACGGCGTGGTGCCGCCGGCCATGGACAGCGCCTGCATGACGTCGACGCTGGGATTCATGATGAACTCGCCGGGCTTGTTCACCTGCCCGATCACGTACACCTTGTTGCCCTTGATCTCCTGGATGGACACCGTGACCACCGGGTCGGAGATGAACTTGGTCAGCCGTTGCGACAGCGTCCTGTTCAGGTCCGCGACGGTCTTGCCCTTGGCGTCGACTTCGCCCACCAGCGGAAAGGAGAACGAACCGTCGGGACGCACCAGCGTCTCCTTCTGCAGGTCCGGCTCCTTCCACACGCTGATCGACAGCACGTCGCCCGGCTTGACGGTGTAGTTGGGATCCTGCGCCATCACGTTGGTGGCCCAGGCCAGCGCCATGATGACGCAGCACGCCATCAGTAACTTCTTCATCGCTTTTCTCCAGTCAGGTGTTCGTATGCGGCCAGCAGCCGCGGCGCCTCGTGCTGCCACGACAGCACGTGCTCGATGCGCTCGCGGCCGAGCACGCTCATGCGCGCGCGCTGGTCGGCGTCGGCGAGCAGCGAGACGATTTTCTGCGCGAGGTCGGCCACGTCGTTGGGGCGCGCGTACCAGGCGGCGGCGCCCGCGCTGACCCGTCCCTCGGTCAGGTCGAACTGCACCAGCGGCTTGCCCAGCGCCATGTACTCCATGACCTTGTTCATCGTGGAGCGGTCGTTCATGTCGTTCGCGCGGTCGGGGTTCACGCAGATGTCGGCCGTGTTGAGCATCTCGAGCAGCTCGCCGTCCGGCACGCGACCCGTGAACGTCACGTAATCGGCGACGTCGAGGTCCCTGGCCAGCTGGCGCATGGCGGCGAGCTCGGTGCCACCGCCGACCAGGCCGAAATGGATGTCGGTGCGGCCGAGGTAGTGGACGATGAGCTGCACCGCCTGCAGCAGCAGGTCGATGCCCTCCTGCTTGCCCATGACGCCGACGTAGCCCACCAGGTACTTGCGGCCCTTCTTGAGCGCGGGATTCGGCGGCACCTGCTTCACCCGCGTGAGGTCCGGCCCCGAACGCACGACGAAAACGCGCTCGGGATTCACGCCGCCGCGCGACAGGGCGATGTCGCGGTACGACTCGTTGGTCGAGATCACCATGTCGGCGGTCTTGAACGTGCGGCGCTCGAGCCAGGCCAGCAGCCGGTGCCCCCAGCCACGCTTGCCGAACTTGGCCTCGTAGAGCTCGGGGTTGATGTCGTGGTGGTCGAACACGAACTTCTTGCCGAACAGCTTGTAGAAGCGGCCGATGATGAAAATCGTGTCCGGCGGGTTGCAGGCGTGCAGGATGTCGAAGCCGCGGCCGAACAGCACCTTCAGGGACAGCCAGAATTCCATGATGAGCGCCACGGTGTACTCGAGCGCGTAGCCGAACACGCCGTCGGCCTCGCGCGGCAGCGAGTGGCGATGGATGTCGATGCCGTCGATGCGCTCGAAGCGCCGTTCGTAGCCGGGTGCCCGCGGACAGATGATCGACACGCCGTAGCCGGCCGCCGCCAGCGTGCGGGCCTCCTGCATGACGCGCCGGTCGAACGGGCACGGCAGGTTCTCGACGATCATGAGCACGCGTTGCTTGCGCGCGGCGCGCTGCAGCGCCGTTGCGGGCGCGGGGCGATCCAGGCCGCGTTCCACGGCGGCGCTGTTGGCGGATTCGGACACTCGGGCCTCCCGGTGCGGGTTGCGGTAGTTAGTCGATCAGCGCAGCGCGAGCACCACGCGGCGCCGGTTGCGGTCGCGGGCGACCGGTTCGATGGCGAAACCCATGGACATGGCGAGCGCCTGCATGGCGCGGTTCGACCAGTGCATCTCGCCGCACAGCTGGCCGATGCCGGACCGCTTGGCCTGGCGCACCAGCGTCGCGAGCAGCGTGCGGCCGATCTGCTCCTCGCGGCATCCCTGGGCCACGGCGATGCAGAATTCGGCGCCGGGACCACGGGGCGCGGGCGAATAGGCGCACACCCCGATGACGCGATCCCCCGCGACCGTGCTCTCGAGCGCCGCGAAACCCACCGCGTTCTGCACGCCGGCCGAGATCACGCGCTCGAACAACATGTCGGTGAGCTCATGGACGGCGAGCAGCTCGCGCTCGGTGGCGGCGCGCGACAGTCCGAGCGCGAATTCGGCCAGCAGCCGCCGGTCGCCGGGCGAGATCGGGCGCACGCTGTAGGCGCGGCGCGTGTGACTGACGTACCAGCGGCGCGCATGCCATGCGCTGGTCACGCCATGCGCGAATCGCGCGGGTGTCGATGAAGCTGCGGCGGTTCTCTGCATGCGCGCAAGCGTCGCGTACCGCGCGCCTTGCCGCCGTCGGACGCCGCGTGATGGCGCGTTGGAATATCCCTGCATGCAGCCGCGAACGCGCGCGAATGCGGCGGCGGCGTCCGACAGCAGAATCCGTCACGGGTGGTGGCGCGATGACGAACTTTTCACGATGCGTGCCGCGTCCGGGGCCCCGCGTGCGCAGTTGGCCCGGCCAGGTAGGAGTGTGCCGACAGCCTGGGCGCATCGCGGACTGCAATACTCGACGCCACGAATGAAGCGACCTCCACTCTCGATATCGGCCCTGCGCGCCTCGCGCCTGTTGTCCGCGGCGACGCTGGCCGTGTGCGTCGGAATCCTGGTCGTCGACTTCGGCTACATGGGCGGCGCGAACTCCCCCGGGATCCTGTTCTCGCCACGCGCCGCGCAATGCATGGCGCTACTGGCGCTCGCGGGCCTGCTGGTGAGCCTGCCGCAGCGCGCGGTGCAGGCGATCGGCCAGCTGACCGCGACCGTCGCTGGCCTGTTCGCCCTGCAGTCGCTGCTCGCCGACAGTCTGCCGGACTTCCTGGCGCCGGACGTCTTGCGTGCACTGCCCCCCTGGCTGGCCTACGGCGACCTGCCGACGCTGGCCGTGGCCAACGTGTTCATGATGGTCGCCATTTCGCTGGCACTGGTCTGCGTACCGCTGCGCGGCCGCTTCGCGCTGGCGCTGTTTCCGGTGGCGGCAGGCCTCGGCCTGCTCGCGGCGACGAGCTCGTTGATCGGCTTCGCGCTCGACAGCCGCACGCTCGCCAGCCTCGGCCTCGACGGCGAGCCCAGCGCGCTCGCCGGCTTCACCAGCGCGTTGCTGCTGCTCGGCACGCTGGCCCAGCGTGGCGATGGCGGATGGCTGGGCGCGCTGCTCTCGCCGTCGGCGGCCGGCAGCTCCGCCCGCGGTCTCATCGTGTGGACGGTGATCGCGCCGTTGGCATTCGCGCTGCTGGCGCTGGCGGGTGAACGCCGGGGACTGTACGACCTGCATTTCGCGTTCGCGCTGCTCGCGGCGGCGACCTGCTGCGGCCTGACCGCGCTGGTCATGTGGAACGCGGCGCGCGTCGAGCGCGCGCAGGCGCGTGCGGAGAGCGCGCGCGACGCCATGCAGCTCTCCGCCAACCGGCTGCGGCTGGCGCGCTCGGCCACGGGCATCCAGATGTGGGAGTGGCTGCCGGCTTCGCGCGAGTGGTACTCGATCGACGGCGCGGAACGCCTCGATCCCTCCACCAATGAGTTCCTCGAGGCCGGCCTCACTCGCGCGATGCGCGACGGGCGCGCCGAGTTCGAATTCCCGTCGCAGCGCGGCGAGCAGGCCGCCGAGCCGCGCTGGATGCTGGCCAAGTGCTGGCGCGAACAGCGCGATGGCGATTCGATCGTGGTCGGCATCACGGTGGACATCACCGAGCGCAAACTCGCGGCGCTCGCGCTCGAGACCAGCGAGACGCGCCTGCAGCTCGCGGCGCGCGCGCTGCCCGGCTTCGTCTACGACTGGAACTGCGCCAGCGGCAGGATGTTGCGCACCTCGGGCATCGAGCAGCTGCTCGGCTACCAGGCCGCCGAGATCTCGCCCGTGAGCCGTTGGTGGGAAGACCAGGTGCATCCCGACGATCGCGCCGGCGCCCTGCCGGCGCGCGTCGCGCGCGAAGCGGGACCCGACAGCGACGTGGACAGCATCGCGTGCGAATACCGCGTGCGGCACAAGGAAGGCGGCTGGTTGTGGATCTGGGATCACTGCATCCTGGTGCGCGACCGCTCCGGCCACGTGACGCGCGTGGTCGGCAGCGTCCTCGACATCACCGAGCGCAAGGAAGCCGAGGCGCGGCTCGCGGTCAGCGAGCACCGTTTCAAGGCGGCGCTGCTGGCGACCACGGGAATCTTCTGGACGTTCTCGCCCGATGGCCGCGCGCGCGGCGAACAGACCAGCTGGAGCGCGTTCACCGGGCAGAGCGCCGAGGAACTGCAGGGCATGGGCTGGATCGACGCGCTCCATCCCGACGACATCGCCGCCACGCGCGAAGCCTGGCATCGCGCCATCACCACGCAGGAGGAACTGGTCACCGTGCAGCGCGTGCGGCGCCGCGACGGCGAGTACCGCACCTTCTCGGTCCACGCCGTGCCGGTGACCGACGAACGCGGCCACCTGGTCGAATGGGTGGGATCGCACACCGACATCACCGAGCAGCGCGAGGCCGAGCAGCGCGTGCGCGAAAGCGTGCGGCGCCTGGAGCTGGCGCTCGACGCCTCGAGCGTCGGCATGTGGGACTGGGACCTGGAGTCCGACCGCATGATCTGGACGCGGCAGACCCACTTGATCACCGGCATCCCCGCCGAAGCCTTCACGGGCGAGGCGCGGCAATTCTTCACGCTGCTGCGGCCCGCGCAGACCGATCATGCCGCGGAGTTCCGCCGCCAGGTCCAGCACCCCGACGCCGTCACCCAGGTCGAGCTCGAGCTGGAGCGGCCCGACGGCACGCGCCGCTGGATCCAGCAGCGCGCCACCGCCATGGCCGACGCGCGCGGCCGCGTGCGCCGCGTGGTCGGCACGCTGCGCGACGTCACGCATCGCAAGGAATTCGAGGCCGAGCGCGAAGCGCTGCTCAGCGCCGAGCGCGCGGCGCGCAGCGAGCTGGTCTCCGCCGCGCAGATGAAGGACGAGTTCCTCGCCACGGTCTCGCACGAATTGCGCACGCCGCTCAACGCCATCCTCGGCTGGGCCACGCTGCTGCAGCGGCCGCGCGTCGACGCCGCCACGCTCGCCGACGGGTTGAAAGTGATCGAGCGCAATGCGCGCGCCCAGACGCAGTTGCTGGGCGACCTGCTGGACGCCAACCAGCTCATGTCCGGCAAGCTGTCGCTGACCTTCGAACCCATGGACCTCAACGCGGCGGTGCGCGCCACGCTCGACTCGATGCGCGTCACCATCGCCACGCGCAAGGTGGAGATCGTGTCGCGGCTCACGCAGAAGTCCCTGCCGGTGATGGGCGACTCGGTGCGCCTGCAGCAGGTGGTCAGCAACCTGCTGTCCAACGCCATCAAGTTCACGCCCTCGGGTGGCGTGATCTCCGTCACCACCGGCGTCGCGGCCGACCAGGCATTCCTCGAAGTGCGCGACAGCGGCGAAGGCATCTCGGCCGAGTTCCTGCCGCACATCTTCGAAAAATTCCGCCAGGCCGAAGCCGGCAGCGCGCGGCGCTTCGCCGGGCTCGGACTGGGCCTCGCCATCACGCGCCAGCTGGTCGAGTCGCACGGCGGCGCGATCTCGGTGCACAGCGACGGCCGCGGCAAGGGCGCGATGTTCCGCGTGCAGCTGCCGCGTCTCAAGGCCACGGAGGCCGAGCTGGTGGAACTGGCGGCGCCCTCACCGGCGGCGCATCTCAACGGCAAACCGCTCACCGGGCTCGCCATCCTCGCGGTGGACGACGAGGCGGATTCGCGCGAATACCTCGAGCGCCTGCTGGCCGAACAGGGCGCGGACATCGTGAGCGTCGCCTCGGCGGCCGAGGCGCTCGCGGCGCTGGAGGCGACGCCGGGCCGCTTCCAGCTGCTGGTCAGCGACATCGGCATGCCCGGCACCACGGGTTACGACCTGATCGAGGCCGTCCGCCACCGGCTCAAGCTAGGCCCGCGCGACCTCCCGGCGTTGGCGCTCACCGCGTTCTCGCGCAGCGAGGACAGCGCCCGTGCGCTCGACAAGGGATTCCAGAAGCATCTCGCCAAGCCCGTGCAGGTGGGCCGGCTGATCGGCGCCATCCGCCAGCTCACCGGCCGGCAGCAACCGGCGCGCGCGCCGCGCCGCGCGCCACGTCAGCCGCCGGTGCATACCAGCCCGTAGCAGCGGCATGGAGCGAATCAGGGCTTGAGCCTGAGCAGCAATTCGAGATTGGCGCGGTAACCGGGAATCGATTCGCGCAACACGCGCTTGAGTTCGGCGTCGCCGTTGCCGGCGAGCTGCGCCTGGAACTGCGCCAGCGTGTTCTGGTGCGCGGCGATCTGGCTCACGATGAAATTGGCGTTGGCGCGCGCCTGACCCGCCTGCGCATCACCCACGGCCGGCACCGAGTTGTCGCGCGCGGGGTTCGGTTGCGGCAGGCGCCAGCCCCTGGCGCTGGCGAGTTTTTCCAGCTTCTGCGTGGTGTCGCGGTTCTGCGCGCCTATCTTCTCGGCCGCGGCGCGCAGCTCCGCGCTGCCGAGGTCCCGCGACGCGCTGCGCGCGTCCACCACGGCCTGGCGGGAATTCTCGATGGCGGTGAGGACGAACGCCGGGTCGTCGGTCGCCACGTAGGCACGGTCGAACAACGGATCGGTGGGCGTGCCCTGCACGTTCGGATCGCGCACTTCGTGCTGCCCCTGCGTCGCCGGCACCTCGCGATACCGCGGCTGGGTCGTCGGCGGAGTGTCGGCCAGCATCATCAACAGCGGCAACGTGCTCAGCATGTGGGTCCTCGCGCAGTCACGGGGTGCGCGGGCCCGTGCCCGCCACCCCGTCCGGGCTGCTGGCTAGTCGTCGCTGCGCAGCACCAGGGTTGCGATCAGCGCCAATGCCGCACCGGCGGCCGCGCCGTACGCGATCGACTTCCACGGATTGTCCTGCACGTACGCGTCGGTGGCGCGCGCCGCATCCTTGGCGGCGCCGCGCGCGCGGGCGCTCGCGTCCGCGAGCCGCACCTTCGCCTGGTTCACGGTGCGCAGCACGCGCTGGCGCGCGGCTTCCACCGCTGCGCCGCCCTCCTCGCCCAGGGTCTTGAGCAGCTCCTCGGCCTGCGTGATCACCCGGTTGAGCTCCACCACCGTCGACTCGGTGTTGCGCGCTCCGTTCTCATACGTCTTGGCCTGCATGGTCATTGCCATCCTCCTTCGATGAATGCGTCCTTCAGTCAACGCGTGGGGAAAGTGAGTGACTTGGGCTGCACCTTAAGACCTCGCGGCGCGCACCCGTGTCAGCGGCCCGCATGCGGTTCGCTGGGGCGCCGGAGCATGCACCTGTGGGTTCGCGCCGACAATCGGCACAAGCCGCGAGGCCCGGACCCGCCGGGCGTCGCCATCTGCCGTCACCGCGGCCGCTCATGCGCACCCGCGGGCCGCGCTGGTCGGCCACGTCCGACGCCGCATCCGCCTCGATTCCGCGGGCGCGTCGCCCGGGCAGCGAGCACGATGCCACGCGACGAATCGATCGTCATCGTGAACAACTAGGAGACCACACGTGAGCAAGACATACAGCAGCTGGACCCTGGCTGTTGCCGCGACGATGAGCCTCTGGGCGCTCGCCGGCTGCAACCAGCGGGATTCGTCCCAGGAAACGGCGAAGGACGTTGCCGAGGCGCGCAAGGACGCCAACGAAAACGTCGCCGAGGAGCGCCGCGAGGCGGCCGATACCGCCCAGGACACCAACGAGGATCGTGCCGCTGCCGAGTACGACGTCGCCGTCGCGCAGGCCGATGGCCAGCGCAAGATCGCCAAGGAGAAGTGCGAGGCGCTGCAAGGCGATGCGCAGAAGAGCTGCAAGGACCAGGCGGAGGCGCAGTACGAGTCCGCCAAGGCGCAGGCCCAGGCCACGCTCGACGCCGCCAAGCGTTCCGGCTCGGCGAGCATGGAGCAGCCGCCGGCGGGCACGCAGCCTGGCAACAACTGAGCACGCACCGGCCCGGCGCGCGTCCACCCCGGGTGATGCCCACCTGCGAGACTTGCCAGTGAACGCGCGCCGCCGCCCGGCGACGGCTAACTACCGTCGCCGGGCGGCGCTTCCGGGCAGATGCAACGGCTGACACGGAGGACATGGCCATGAAACGCACCCGCACCGCCCCAGGCTGGATCGTGAGCATCGCGGGCGCGCTCGCGACCGCGCCGGCATGGTCCGTCAGCCTCTCGACCACCAACCCGCCGCAGCCGCTGCCGCTGCCGCAGCCGGATGCGAGCGCCACGGTCGCGCCGCTGGCCCTGGAGACCTGGGCCCCGGGCAGCGCCTCGCTGGTGCCGCTCATGGCCGTGGACCTGCCGGCGCGGCGCGCCACCGGCGCCGAGTCCCCGGCCACCGACACCAGCGGTGTCGTGGGCAAGCCGGTCGATGACATTGGCTTCGTCAGGCAGGCCACCGAGAGTGGCCGCAAGGAACTGGAGGCGGCGCGCGACGCGCAGCCGCGGCTCAAGGATCCACGGCTGCGCGAGCTCGCCGGGATGCTGGCCAGGGACCACGGCGCCGCCAACGACCGCCTCTCGAAGCTGGCCGAATCCAAGGGCTGGCCATTGCCCGCACCGCACGCCCCCGCGCCGGTATCCGCCGCCGGCAGCAGCGCCGATTTCGACGCGCGCTTCACCGCCGCCATGATCGCCGGCCACGAGAAATCGCTGGCGCTGTACCGCGCCCAGGCGCGCAACGGCGACGACCGCGACCTGCGCCGCTTCGCCAGCGAGACGCTGCCGACCATCGAGCACCATCTCGCCGAGCTCAGGAGTTTGCAGAAATGAACCGCATGGAGGGCAAGATGCTGACGATGAGGATCATCAAACTACTGGGGATCGCCGGTGTCGCGGTGCTGGCCGCGGCGTGGATGGCATCCCGGACGCAGCGCCGCGAGGAAGAGCGGCGGCGCAACCTCGACGAGAAACTGGAGCGCGAGCGCTGGGAAAGCGAAGGCGGCGCGACCCCCAGCGGTCCCGCCACGCAGAGCGCGGTCACCGCGCACTGAGGCCGGCGCATGGACGGGGCGGGCCCGCGCAGGCGGGTCCGCCCTTCTTGTTGCTCAGCCGCCGGGCGGGCCTGCGGGCGCCGCCCGCGTCGCGCCGCCGCCGCGCGGCTCGAGCAGCGTGAGGGTGTTGAGCGGCTGGCGGATGCCGCGCGCATCGAAGGCCTGCTTGAGTCGCAGCAGGAATTCGCGCCGCACCGGCGCCTGCTCGTGCGCCCGCACCTTGAGGCGCGCCCGCAGCACGATGCCGCTCGCGGTCCACGACTCGATGCCCGCGATTTCCAGGTCATCGACGATCCGCTGGCGGAAATCCGGGTGGGCGCGCAGTTGCACCGCGACCTCGCGCATGGCCTGCAGGACCGCGTCGATCGGCTGGTCGAGCGCGACGATGACCTCGATGACCGCATAGCCGAAGCTGCGGCTGGAGCTCGTGACCACACCGATCTCGCCATTGGGCACGAAGTGCACGTTGCCCTCGTAGTCGCGCAGCTGGATGTAGCGCAGCGTGATGTCCTCGACCAGCCCGCTCTTGCCGGCGATCTCCACCACGTCGCCCTGGCGTATCTGGTTGCCGGCCAGCAGGAAGAAGCCGCGGAAGAAATCCTTGACCAGCGATTGCGCGCCGAAGGCGATGGCGATGCCGGCGACGCCGGCGGTCGCCAGGAACGGCATGATCGGAATGCCCAGCGTGTTGAACACGGTGAGCGTCGCCAGGGCCACGATGACGGTGGTGCCGAGCTTGCGCAGGATGTTGCTGGCGGTGGCGGCGCGCTTGCGCGCTTCGTCGTCGAGCGCATGCGCGGCCGTGAATTTCTCCAGGCCGCCGATCAACCGCCGCGCGATGTACACCAGCACGAAGGTGACCGCCAGGATGGCCGCGATGCGGCCACCGGCCTGGATCCAGTCGGTTTTCTCGAACCACTGCATGACCTTCACGTCGCTCGCCATCGGACCTCCTGTGGGCGCGACAGTATGTCATCGCACGCGGCCGGCTCCTACAGTTCGCGGCTGCTCCGTCCGAGCGGCGCCACCTGCCCGCCCCGGACATCATGCAGCCGTGCACAGGAGAAACCGACAGGTCTCGCTGGCTTGGCTGGGCGCCATTGCCCTGGCCGCGTTCGGGTTGTTAGGCGCCGGGCGGACCGGGGAAGCGTCCGGCCGACTCGAAGACGCGGACATGCATGCCGGCCGCTCCGTGGGCGTTGGCTGCACCGCCCTGAAGGAGCTGCGTTTCGAGATCCTGCCGGCGAACGCGGAGCCGCCCGTGCCCACGACCCGGCGCACGCCGGTGTGCCTGGCGGTGTACCGCCCGCAATAGCGCAAAGGATTTCCCGATCAGCCGCCGCCGCCGCCGCGCGCTGCCGCGGCCTTGGGCCGACGCTGCGGCTCGCCGGCCGCTTCCCGGATCACGCTGATCTGCCCGTCGCCCTCGAGATAGGCGAACTTAACCTCGGTCATCTTCTCGATGCCCTGCTCGCGCAGCTTCTCCTCGAGCTCCTCGATCGTGATGAATTCACGGCGCATGTTGCGGGGCTGCGCGACCCCGCGCCGGATCAGCACGCGCTGCGGCGGCGTGGCGAAGCGCCGCACCGCGGTGAAGTGGAAGGACAGGAAATCGAGCAGCCAGTTCCAGCCGATGATGGTCAGCACGAGGATCGCGCCTTCGGTGACCGTCTTGTATTCGGCGGACATGGCGTTCTGCGACGCGTCCGCGACGATGACCAGCAGCAGGATGTCGGCGATGCCGACCGCGCCGACGTCGCGGCGCAGGATGAAGCGGAAGATCAGGAACAGCAGCCAGTAGACCAGGGTACCGCGCAGCACGAGTTCGAGGACAGAGACGTGGATCGCGAACAGATCCTCGAGCACGAAGTCACCTCGCACACGGCCGCGCGGCCCGGGCCGTCAATCCTTCAGCGCACCCGCCTGCGGGTGATGAGATTGACGATGGCCAGCAGCACGACCGCGCCCAGGAAGGACACGAGCAGGCTGGCCACGCTGATTTCGCCCGAATTGATGCTCGGTGCCCCGACCATCGGGCTGATCAGCCAGCCACCGAGGAAGGCGCCGATGATGCCCACCACGATGTTGAGCACGATGCCCTGACTACCATCGGTCCGCATGACGATGCTGGCGAGCCAGCCGATCACGCCTCCGATCACCAACCACAAGATGATTCCCATTTTTCCGCTCCTTTGCGCTTCGACTTCAGTTGATCCCCGCATGACGCTCGCGCTGGTAGGCGTGCAGCTTGTTGTACAGCGTCTTGAGGCTGCACCCGAGCACGTCCGCCGCGCGCCGCTTGTCACCCTCGAAATGCCGCAGCGTCGCGAGGATGAAAGTGCGCTCGATTTCGTCGAGCGTGGCCCCGATCGGTACCTGGACCAGGTCGGAGCCCGAGCTGTCGCCCTCGTGCGCGGTGCGCAGCGTGGGCATGTCCTGCTCGCTGAGCGAGAGCTCGCCATCGCAGAGGATGTAGGCGCGCTCGACCGCGTTGCGCAGTTCGCGCACGTTGCCCGGCCAGCGATGCTGGATGAACCGCGACCGCAGGCCGTCGGACAGGCGCTTGCGCGTGCCGTGGCGCAGGTTGAGCTCGCCGAGGAAGAATTCCGCCAGCACCAGCACGTCCTCGCCGCGCTCGCGCAGCGGCGGCAACTGCACGGTGACCACCGCGAGGCGGTAGTAGATGTCCTCGCGCAGCCGGCCTTCCTCGAAAGCCTGCGCCGGCGAACGATTGGTCGAGGCCAGCACGCGCACGTCGACTTCCAGGTCGTTGTTGCCGCCGACGCGGTTCAGGCGCTTGGTCTCGAGCACGCGCAGCAGTCGCGACTGCAGGTCGAGCGGCATCTCGGTGATCTCGTCGAGCAGCAGCGTGCCGCCGCTGGCGCGCTCGAACACGCCTTCGCGCGTGCGCATGGCGCCGGTGAAGCTGCCGCGCTCGTGGCCGAAGAGCTCCGCCTCGATGAGCGTGGCCGGGATCGCGGCGCAGTTGATGGCCACGAAGGGCTTGTCGGCGCGCGGGCTCATCGCATGGATGGATTCGGCCACCAGTTCCTTGCCGCAGCCGCTCTCGCCGCAGATCAGCACCGTCGAATCGGTCGGCGCCACGCGGCCGATGAGGTCGCGCACCTTCTGCATCGCCGGCGAATTGCCGATCAATCGCAGTGCGCTGTCGTCGAGTTTCCCGGTCGCGCCCGGCGCCTTCGCCGCGGTATAGGGAGGGGTGCCGCCCGCGAGGCCGCCGCCGAAATCCGCCGGGTAGAACTCGCCTGCCTGGCTCTTCACGGTGAACTCGATCCGGCGCGGCCGGGAATGTCTTGGTCACTGTTCGAGACGATGATCTCGACGCGGCGATTGAGCTGGCGGCTGCCGGGGCTGCCGTTACTCGCCTTGGGGTAGGCCTCGCCGTAGCCGAGCGCGCGCACGCGCTGCGCGTCGATGCCGCGCTGGATGATGGCCATGGCCACCGAGTCCGCGCGCTTCTGCGACAGCTCGAGGTTGTAGTCCTCGGCGCCCTGGCTATCCGTGAACCCTTCGATCTGCACGCGGCGCTCCGGATGCTGGTTGAGGAACGTGGCGATCTGCTCGATCGAGCGCTCCGCGCCGGGCTTCAGCTCCGCACGACCGCTGTCGAACAGCACGTCGCCGAGCGTCAGCACCATGCCGCGATCGGTCTGCGAGGCCTGCACGTTCTCGAGTTGCGCCGCCAGGCGCTGCGCTTCGGCCTGGGCTTGCGCCACCTGCGCCTGCGCGTTCTGCGCTTCATTGCGCGCCTGCTGGGCGGCGGCCTGCGCGTTCTGCGCCTCGTTCTCGCGCGCCGCGAGCAGGATCTGCTGGCGCTCCACCTCGCCCGCCTTGATGCGCGCGGTCGCCACCTGTTCCTCGGCGCGCTGCTGCGAAATGCGCGCCATCTGCGTGGCGAGATACGCGTAGTGGGAGGCGATCTTGTCTTCCGGCCCCTTGTCCCGGGCGGCGCCCTCGGCATTGACCAGCAGCCGCCGCGCGCGCTCGAGCTCGGTGGGCGCGTACCGGGTGACGTCGGGATCCGCCTGCGCCTGCGCGACGGCGTCGCGCGCCTGGGCGAGCAGTCCCGAGTCGTGCGGCCTGGTCTCGCAGGCGACGATGAATGACAGCGTGAGGACCGCCGCGAATGCCAGGTAAAACTGTTTCATGGTGAGCCCCTCACTGCTGCGGTGGCGTGGCCTGTGGGACCGGCGTGGCCTGTGGAACGGGCGTGGCCTGCGGCAGCGGCGCGGACTGCTCCGGCACGTTGCTGCCGCCCGCGCTCTTGCGCGTGGCTTCATTGCGCAGGTCGCGCAGCGATGCCTCCATCTGGTCGACCAGCTGCTCCTGCTGCTTGGCGCGGGCGGTGTGCTCGGCGAGCTGCGCATCGACGTCAGCCTGGTCGGCGAGGCGTGCGGCGACGTCGGCGTCATGCTTGTCCGCGGCGGCCTGCGCGGCCGCGAGCTTGTTGCGCGCGGTGTTGAGCTCCACCTGCGCGAACTGCGCCGCCTGCGCCTGCTCGGCGCGCTCCACCGATGTCCTGGCGACCGCGAGTTTGTCGACCGGCATGGGCGCCGACGCGCACGCCACGATGCCGAAGGCCACCGCGCACCAGGTGGCATTGCGCAATCCGCTAGTGGTGATGCTGATCATGGCTACCCCCGTCCATTCACGTCCCTCGGCACATCTTCGTCGTCGAGCACCAGGTCGCTTTCGTCGAACTCGTCCACGGCCAGGTTCCGTTCCCAGTTGCGCAGCTGCCGCTCGGCTTCACGCGGCCCGAGCTCGTAGGCGCGCTGGATGCGGTTCACCAGTCGTTCCCGCTCTCCAGCGATTCCATCGAGCTCGTCGTCGGTCAGCCGCCCCCAGCGTTCACGGATCCGGCCTTTCCAGTGCGCCCAGTTGGCCGAGATGCGTTCCCAATCCATTGGTTACCCTCGCCGTGAAATACGCGGAAAACATTGTGAAATCCGGCCCCGGAACGGCCCAGCAGCGTGCACTGGAAATGACGTGGGAGCGCGCGCGGCGCCGGTGTCATCGTTTGTCCGACATCTGCCGCGACGCGATCCGCCCGCGGTCGCCGCGCCCGCCGCGGCGCTGGTAGAGCTTCATCAGCGGGGTGGCCGACACCCCGTGCACGACGATGGAGGCGGCGATGACCGTGAATGTGCAGGACAGGAGCGCGATGGACGCGGACTCGGGCAGACCGCGGCTGGCCGCGTACACCGAGTAGTACACCGAACCGATGCCGCGGATCCCGAACCAGCCCAGCAGCCGCCGCGGCGTGCGGGCCGCCGGCGTGCCGAGCACCCCGAGCCACACGGACACCGGCCGGATGACCAGGAACAGCAGCCCCGCCATCCACAGCCCGGAGCGCGAGGCATAGCCGGTGGAGATCATCACGCCCACCAGCAGCACGATCGCCACCTCGACGATGCGCTCGAGCTGTTCGTTCACGTTCAACATGCTCGGTGTCAGCGGCGGTGCGTCGGCGTGCCCGCCGGCATGGATGTCATCGGCGCGGCGCAGCGCGACTCCGGCGGCGAACACCGCGAGGAAGCCGAGCGTGCCGAGCGCGGCGGCCGCGCCGTAACTGACCGCGATCACGCCTAACAACAGGAACTCGTCGAGGATCACCGCGTCGTCGCGCCGCGCGCGCAGCCAGCGCACGGCGCGCGCCACTCCATCGCCGACCGCGAAGCCGATGCCGAGCCCGCCCGCGCTCGCCCACAGCAGGTCCACCGCGAACCAGCGCCATGCGCCCGTGCCGAGGTCGTGCAGCCCGAGCACGCCGAGGCCGAGCAGCAGGAAGGGAAAGGCGCTGCCGTCATTGAGCCCGCCCTCGCCGGTCAATGCGAAGCGCAGCGTGTCGCGGTCCTCGGGGCTGCGCAGCTGCACGTCCGAGGCCAGCACCGGGTCGGTGGGCGCGAGCGTCGCGCCCAGGACCAGCGCGAGGCCGAGGCTGAGCCCGGCGAGCCAGTAGCCCGCGGCGGCGATGCCCGCCACGGTGATCGCCATCGACAGGGTCGCGAGCCGCAGCGGCAGGCTCCAGCGCCAGTCGCCCAGCGGCACGCGCAGCTTGATGCCCACGGTGAACAGCGCGATCAGCAGCGCGACCTCGGTGATGGTGCGGATCAGCGCGAGATGACGCAATGGATGCAGCTCGAGCGCATTCACGCCGGCGGGGCCCAGCGCGATGCCCACGCCGAGGTAGATCATCGCCGGGCTCAGCGGCAGCCGATCCAGCAGCCGACCGAGGATGGCGATGGCCACCAGCAGCACGCCCACCAGCAGGAACCAGAATGCACCCGAATTTTCCGCCACCAGCGAGTCCACCCGGCGAGCCTGCGGGGCGGCAACCCGACCCGCTCCAAGACGCGGCCGACATCGGCGTCGGCGGCGGCCGGCGCCGCGCGTCGGCCGGCTCCCGCGCGGCGCGCGCTGTCTTCGATCGGCGACCCGCAAGTGCCTGATTGTAGTTAGGTCGCGCGCCGCGGTCGCCCCGCGGCGCCGCCCGGACGGGCGACTGTCGCGGTCCGGCGCCGGCGGCGGCCGCCGCGCGGCGCGCGTAGACTCGGGCGGCCTAACTAATGACGACGTCCAAGGAGACACCGATGAAGACCAGATTGCTCGCCGCGACCGTGGTCGCCCTGCTGCCCCTGGCCGGCTTCGCGCAGGACCCGCCGGCCCGCGAACAGGCCCCGGATCCCGCCACGCCCGCGGGCCAGTCCGGCACGTTCGACAGCTTCGATGCCAACAAGGACGGGCGCATCTCCATGCCGGAAGCAGCCGCCGATCCGAAGCTGGTCGAGAGCTTTTCGACCGCCGACAAGAACGGCGACGGTTACCTCGACAAGTCGGAGTACGCCAGCAACGCGAGCGCGCCCCCGCGCCAGTAGCCGCAGCATGCGGCGGTAGCGAGGCCCCGCGCGGGATTCCAGGCGCCGCGCGGGGCCTTTTCGTGCCTGCCTTGCTAGAATCGCGGCCGGCGGTTCAGGGGGGCTGCGGTCGATGGATGAATCTCTCGAGAAGGGTCTTCTCGAAATGGAAGCGCGTGACCAGGCCTTGCGCGCCGAGCTGGCGTCCGCCGGCGCGCTGCTCGAGGGCTATCACCCGCGCATGGAAGAACTGCATCGCGCCAATGCCAGCCGGCTGCGGCAGATCGTCGCCGTGTTCGGCTGGCCGGGCCACGCCATGGTCGGCGAGAACGGCGCGCGCGCCGCGTGGCGCATCGCGCACAATTCCATCAGCGAACCGGATTTCATGCGCCAGTGCCGCGACCTGATCGACGCGGCCTCGCAGAAGGGCGACGTGCCGCGCTGGCAGTTCGCGATGATCGACGACCGGATCCGCGTCTACGAAGGCCGGCCGCAGCGCTACGGCACGCAGCTGCGGAATGGCCCCGAGGGCCTCGAGCCGCATCCGCTCGAGAACGCCGCGCGCGTCAACAGCATGCGCATGCAGGCCGGGCTGCCGCCGCTCGCGCAGACGCTCGCGAAGGCGCGCGCCCAGCCGCAACCGACGCCGGCCCAGGCCGCGAAACTCGAAGCGGCCGAGCTCGAGTTTCGCCGCGCGGTCGGCTGGATCCACTGAGGCCGCGCTACTTCAGCGCGGCCGCGATGTCCTCGCGCTTCCACAACGCCGACAGGTGATCGCTGTCGACGCCGCGCGTCTCGGGCACGTACCGCAGCACCACGAATGCCGCCAGGATGGCGAAGCCGCCGTACAGCCAGAACGGGAAGGCGTGGTTCCACGCCGCGTTGAGCGTGTCGTTGCCGAGCAGCAGCGGGAAGCTGCCGGACACCAGCAGGTTCGCCACCCACTGCGACGCCACGGCTATCGACATGGCCTGGCCGCGGATCGGCGCGGGATAGATCTCGGTCATCATGATCCAGACGATGGGACCGAAGGACACCGCGAATCCGGCCAGGTAACAGCACAGCGCCACAAGGCCGTAGGCGCCCGGACTCTGCGAGCGGAACAGCGAGCCGAGGGCCAGCATCGACAGGCCCATCAGCAGGCCACCGAAGATGAGCAGCGGCTTGCGCCCCACCTTGTCGACGATCAGCACCACGATCATGGTGCTGGAGAGGTTCACCGCGCACAGCACGACCGTGCCGAGGAACGACGCGTCCATGTGGTAGCCCATCTGCTCGAATATCGTCGGGCCGTAATACAGCACCGTGTTGATGCCCACGAGCTGCTGGAACACCGACAGCGCCACGCCGACCAGCACCACGCGGGCCCCGTACTGGAAGAGCGGCGCCGGCTTTTCTTCGGGCGACGTGGTCGCCAGTTCCGCGAGCATGCCCTCGACTTCGCCGGGTTCGGCCGAACGGGAGAGCTGGCGGCGCGCATCCGCGACCCGGCCTTTCTTCACCAGCCAGCTCGGCGATTCGGGCACGGAGAAGCTCAGGTAGAAGAAGGCCATCGCGGGCACCGCCAGCGACAGCATCATCCAGCGCCAGCCGGTCTCGAGCACCCACGTGTCGTCACCCTGCAGCGCGATGCCCCAGTTGACGAAGTAGGCAATGGTCATGCCGCCGGTGATGGCGATCTGCTGGTACGCGCCCAGCTGGCCGCGCACCGCGCTCGGCGCGAACTCGCCCACGAAGGTCGGCGCGATCATCGACGCCAGGCCGACGGCGAGTCCGCCGAGCATGCGATACGCGTTGAAGGCCCAGATGGCCTCGGGACCCGGGCCGTTGGCGGTGATGCCCATCTCCGGGTAGGCGGAGCCGACCGCGGACACCATGAACAGCACGGCCGCGATGATCATCGGGCGCTTGCGCCCGAGCAGCGCCACCGTCGGGCGCGCCAGCAAGGCGCCGAGGATCGTGCCGACCAGGGCCGAGCACACCGTGAGGCCCAGGAGAGCATCGGCCGCGACGTTGCTCAGGTGGCGCGGCGAGATGAAGTTGTGGTCGATGGCACCGACCACGCCCGAGATCACCGCGGTCGCGTAGCCGAACAACAGCGAGCTCAGCGTCGCCACGAACGTGGTGCCGGTGACGGCCTGGATGTGACTGGTGCTGACTTTGGCGAGTTTCATGGCAAGTCCCTGGCGCTCAGGCCGCGGCCGAGGCGCTGGCCGGGCCGTTGATGGGCAGGCGGATGTAGAACGTGGTGCCCTGGTCCAGCTCGGTTTCGAAGTGCAGCGTCCCGCCATGCTTGTCCACCACCACGGTGCGTGCGATGGCGAGGCCCTGCCCCGTGCCCTTGCCGACTTCCTTGGTGGTGAAGAACGGATCGAAGATGCGCGCGCGCACCTCCACCGGGATGCCCTTGCCGGTATCGGCGATGGCGATCTCGACCTGGTCGTCGAGCACGCGCGTCGACACCCTGATGCGTCCCTTGCGGTCCGTGCCCTTGACCACGTCGCCGATGGCGTGCGCGGCGTTCACGATGAGGTTCAGCACCACCTGGTTGATCTCGCCCGCGTAGCAATTCACCAGCGGCAGCTCGGCGAACGCGGTCTCCACCTCGGCCACGTACTTGTACTCGTTGGTGGCGATGACCAGCGTGCTCGCGATGGCCTGGTTGATGTCGACCTGCGCCATCTCCTTGCGGTCCGGGTGCGCGAATTCCTTCATCGAGCGCACGATCGCGGCCACGCGGCCGAGGCCGTCGCGCGCGCGGTCCAGCGCCACCGGCGCGTTCTCGAGGATGTAGTCGAGGTCGGCGTCGTCTTCGGCTTCGGCCGCGGCCCTGGCGGCGGCGGCGACGTGCGGGGCCGGATTCTCGGCGGACTGGGTGGCGTTGCGCAGCTCGCGGTAGCGATCGACGATCTGCGACAGGTCATCCATCGCCTCGCGCACGAAGCTCACGCTGTCGGAAACGAATTGCACGGGCGTGTTGATCTCGTGGGCGACGCCGGCCGCCAGGCGGCCGACGCTCTCGAGCTTCTGCGCCTGTGCCAGCTCGTTCTCCAGCCGGCGCTGGTCGGTGACGTCGAGCATCATGCCGCGCAGCACGCGGTGCCGGCCGGTGCTCTCGCAGCTCGCCACCCAGCGCAGGTCGACCCGCTTGTCATCGGCGGTGAGCACGCTGGTCTCCATCTCGAAATTGCCCGTGCGGCTGGTATCGATGCGCTCACGGACCGGGCCGTTGCGATCGCGCGGCACGAGCCGGTCGAGGAAGCCGATCTGCTTCCACAGTTCCTCGCCGAAGCCGAGCCGCGCGGGGCCCTGCGGCCCGATGTATTCGAAGTGACCGTCGTCGAGGTCGAGCGTGAACGGAATGGCCTGCGTGCCTTCGACCACGAGGCGATATTCCTCGCGGCCGCGCTCGAGCTCGCGGGTGCGCTCCGACACCAGGCGCTCGAGCCGCTCCTTCTCGGTACGCTCGAGCAGGCGGCGCTCCTCGAACATGCGCACGCACTCCGACATCATGACGCTGAAGGAATTGGCGAGCGCCAGCAGGATGGCGAACAGCAGGATCACCGCGGTGGTCGTCGCCGGGAACTGCGCGGCGCGGAATCGTGCCGAGGCGATGTGCTCGGTGGACAACGCGAGGTACAGGTGCCCGACCTGGCCATCGCCCGCCGGGATGTCGCGCAGCGTGAGCAGCACGCGATCGTCGGCGGGAGTGACCGCCTGGCCGCTCACCAGGGTCTCGGGGTAGATGCCATGGCCCGCGAGGCGGCGGCCTTCGGGCGAGTACACCGCGACGCCGTACACATTGCGGTCGGTGAACAACGGTTCCAGCGCCTGTTCCGCCACCATGGCGTCGCGCATCTGCATCGGGCCGTACAGCTGCTGCGTGAGATTGGTGGCGTACATGGACGCCTTGGCGCGGACGCTGTTTTCCAGCGACCTGCCATCGAAGGTGGCGTAGCCGAGCAGGCCGGCGATGGTGCTCAGCACCAGCACGAGCGCGAGACTGCCCATGAGCTGCGCCTGAAGCGGCAACTCCGTGGTGGCAGGCGGCGCTTCCCAATCCTGGGGCGCGCCCTTCTCTTCTACCCTCTCGCTCATTGCAACCCTGGCCTCGCCGGCCGTGAATTACGCCAGACAAATGATCGGGCTCGCGCCCGATGGCTCACAGGGTGTATCGGATGGACAAGCCAAACTCTTGAGGCACTCCGGAAGCACGCATTTCACAGCAGGCGGCAAGACGGTGCCGGAGCATGCATTCCGGCATAAAACCGACGCCGGGAGAGATATGCCGGAATGCATGCTCCGGCACCGTCCCGGGTCAGAGCTTACGTAGCCAGATGTTCCGGAATCGCACCAGGTGCCCATGATCCTGCAGCCGCAGCGGCATGTCGCCATGAGGCTGGTAGCTCGGCAGCCCGATGTAAGTCGTGCCACCGCTCAGGAACACGTTGTTCTGCACCAGCACGCCGTTGAGCAGCACGGTGAAACGCGCCGGGGACAGCAGCGCGCCGTTGGCCGCGAAACGCGGCGCGGTGAAGATGATGTCGTACACCTGCCAGTGCTCGGCCGGCCACGCGGCATTCACCAGCGGCGGGAATTGCTTGTAGATGCTCCCGACCATGCCGTTGACGTAGGTCTTGTTCTCGAAGTTGTCGAGCACCTGCACTTCGTAGACGTCCTGCAGGAAGATGCCGCTGTTGCCGCGGTCCTGGTTGACCTTGTCGGCCGGCAGGTTCGGATCCCACCATTCCACGTGCAGTTGCGCGTCGCCAAACTTCTCGCGCGTCTGGATGTCGCCGGTGCCGGGCGCGACGATGAGCTCGCCGTTCGACACGGTCCACCGCGCGGCCGAGCCATCCTTGGCGCTCTTCCAGCCGTCGATGCCCTTGCCGTCGAACAGCACGATGGCATCGGAGGGCGGCGCACCCGGCGTTGCGCCCGGAGTCACTTTCGGCGGCACCGGCGCCCATACCTCGGTGTCGCCGGGCTTCATCTGCGGATCCGCGGCCTGCGCGGCCCACGCCCAGGCGAGCCCGCACGCAATGACGGCGAACGACACATTCGATTTCATCGATCCCCCTTGGCAGTGGCGCGCGCCAGGCAGCTTCCCGTCGCGCGGTTGTTTGCCGCAGGATATCGACAGTCCCGCGCGGGCGCGAGGCCCGCGCGGGTCACGTCATCGCGAACTACTGCGGATTGGGCTCGGAAGGATGGTTGGTCGATGCCACCTCGGCGCGGTCGATGAAGCCATCGCCGTTCTGGTCGTAGCGCGAGAACTGCTCGCTCACGCTCTGGCTCGCCGCGGCCTCCTGTTTCGAGATCTTGTCGTCACCGTTGGTGTCGAGCGACTCGAAGGTGGCGCCCTGTTGCTGCGGCTGCTGCTGCCCGGGTGCGGGTTGTGTGTCGGCGGGCGGCGACGGGCTCTGCGCCAGTGCGGCCGCGAACGGCGCCAGGGCGAGCGCGCCGCCGACGATCAGGAGTCTGGATGCTTTCATGTCGTTTCCTCTCTAGGGTGAGTAGCAAGCCTTGAGAGGCAATCGACGTGCCAACGCGAATCCGCGCCCACGCGCCAGCGGGCCGGCCGGATGGGCGATTGCGCCCGCAGACTTGAAAGAAATGCAGTGCGACGCGCGACTTTTGCGCTCCGGGATGGGCGCGGCTGTCGGTCTAACTACCGGCGCCGTCCTGCAGGCTGTCGGACGATGGCTGGCCTGAACTGGTGGGTTGGGTGGGGATCGAACCCACGACCACCGCCTTAAAAGGGCGCTGCTCTACCGCTGAGCTACCAACCCGGCCTTTGGAGGGCGCGCAGTCTACACGATCCGGGGGGCATTCTTCCCGCCCAGGGATTGATAGCGCGTCGGGTCCGTAATCCCTGCAGAATCAAAACCTTCGCGCCTTAACCTGCAGGAATCACACAAGCCGCATGCCAGCCCCTTCGGGTCCGCCTGGTAGCAGGAAACGGTGAGTGCGTAGTCCACGCCCAGTCGCGACCCTTCCCGCACGATCTGTGCCTTGCTCATGTGGATCAGCGGCGCCTTGATGGACACGCCCCGCCCTTCGACACCTGCCTTCGTGGCCACCGCCGCGAGGCGTTCGAAGGCCGCCACGAACTCGGGACGACAGTCCGGGTAGCCCGAGTAGTCGATGGCATTCACGCCGACGTGGATCTCGCGCGCGTCGAGCACCTCGGCCCAGGCCAGCGCCAGCGACAACATGATGGTGTTGCGCGCCGGGACATACGTGACGGGGATACCGTCGGCCGGCGAAGTCGGCACCGCGATCGCGGGATCGGTCAACGCCGAGCCGCCGATGTTGGCGAGGTCGACGCGCATCACGCGGTGCTCGCGCGCCCCGAGGCTGCGCGCCACCGCCGCCGCGGCGTCGAGCTCCACTTCGTGCCTTTGTCCGTACGCCACCGACAAGGCATGGCACTCGCGCCCCTGCTCGCGCGCCAGCGCCAGCACCGTGGCCGAGTCGAGCCCGCCTGACAACAACACGACGGCGCGCGCGTTCATCTCATTTCCCCGGCACGTCGCCCCAGAGCACCTTGTGCAACTGGAGCTGGAATCGCACCGGCAGGCGGTCCGCGAGGATCCAGTCGGCCAGCTCGCGCGCCGGCAACTGGCCAGCGCTCGGCGAGAACAGCACCTGGCAACGCCGCGCGAGGTCGAGCGCGGCCACCTTGTCGCGGCTCCACTCGTAGTCGGCGCGATCGCAGACCACGAACTTGACCTGCTCCTCCGGGCGCAGCAGCCCAAGGTCGTCGTAGCGATTGCGGCGCTCCTCGCCCGAACCCGGCGTCTTCACGTCCACCACGCGAATGACCCGTGCGTCGACACCCGCCAGCGGCAACGCGCCACTGGTCTCGAGGGACACGCGATAGCCGGCATCGCACAGCTCGCTCAACAGCGGCAGGCAGTTCTTCTGCGCCAGCGGCTCACCGCCGGTGACGCACACGTAGCGCGGCGCGAACTCGGCGACCCGTTCGAGCACGGCATCGATGCTGCGCCACTCGCCGCCGTGGAAGGCATACGGGGTGTCGCAGTACTGGCAGCGCAGCGGGCAACCGGTGAGCCGGACGAACACCGTGGGAAATCCCACGGTGTCGGCCTCACCCTGCAATGAATGGAAAATCTCGGTGATCTTGAGGCGGCGCGCGACGGGCACGTCGCCCGCCTCGCCCGCGTTTCCGGCTGGGCTCATTTAGCACTGGCGGGCAACCGCTTGAGCCGCTCGCTCGCGAGCTGCGCGGCCTCGGTGCCGGGATAACGCCGCACCACGTCCTCGAGCGTGGCGCGCGCGTCGCCGTTCCTGCCCAGCGCCGACTGCGTGAAGCCGATCTTCACCAGCGCATCGGGCGCCTTGCGCGAATCCGGCCACGCGGTGGTGACCTTCTGGAACGCGGTGATCGCGTTCTGGTATTCGCGCGTCACGTAGTACGCCTCGCCGAGCCAGTACTGCGCGTTGCTCGCCAGCGCGCTGTCCGGGTAGCTGGCCACGAAGCCCTTGAAGCCCGCGATGGCCTTTGGATAGTCCGCGCCCTTGAGCGCCGTGAACGCCGCGTCGTAGCTGGCCTGCTCGCCGCCCGCCAGCGCCGGGGCCGCGCTGCCGGCGCCCGCGCCCGTGGGCGCCGTCGCGCCCACGCCACCCAGGGTTTCAAGCGCGGCGATGCGCTTCTCGAGATCGCTGTACAGGTTGCGGCTCTGTGCCTTGCCGCCCTCGCTCTGGTTCTGCAGCAGCTCGACTTCGCCGCGCATGGTGCGGATCTCGGCCTGCACGGTGTCTATGCGTTGCGCCATTTCCAACAGGCTCTGGTTGGTCATCACGCGCTCGATGCGCTGCAGGCGCGCGTCGAGGTCGTTGAGGCGGATCTGCACGGGATCTTCTTCCGGCGAGACCGCGCATCCGGCCATGTACACCGATGCCGCGACTACGGCCAGCAGGCGATGGTTCATACGCAACCTCCTACTTCAGGTACACGATCTCGACGCGGCGATTGAGCGCATAGGCCTGCTCATCGCTGCCGGCGGCCGCCGGGCGCTCCTCGCCGTAGCTGACGGTGCTCAACTGCAACTCGGCGACACCCTGCAACAGCAGCGCACGGCGCACGGCCTGGCCGCGGCGCTCGCCGAGCCCGATGTTGTACTCGCGCGAGCCGCGCTCGTCGGCGTGGCCCTCGAGGCGCACCTTCTGCGCCGGGTGCTTGGAGAGGTACGCGGCATGCGCCGCGACCACCGACTGCGAATCGGCGCGGATCTCCGCCTTGTCGAAGTCGAAGTAGATGATGCGGTTGGCGAGCAGGCCTTCCGAAGGACCCGCCGCATCGGTGTCGTCGACGTTGGCATTGGCATCCGCGACGCCCGCAGTGCTGCCGGTGTTGTCGGCGGCGGGCGGCGGTGGCTGGGTCGGCGGCTTGGACGGGCAGCCTGCCAGCAGGGTCAGCGAGGCAAGGACGACCGCGGTCGACAGGAAATGTTTCATTGCTGCTCCTTAAGGTAGAAACGGTCCCCAGACCGGTTCGCGCACTTCTCCGGCGTCGGCATTGAGCCGCGCAGAGGTCTGGCCATCGATGGAAACTGTCTGCAGTACGCCGCGGCCGCCCTGGCGTCCCGCGAGGATCACCATGGCGCCGTTGGGCGCGAAGCTCGGCGATTCGTCCTGCTGGCCCTTCGACAGCACGGTCATCGTGCCGCTGGCGAGGTCCTGCAGGCCGATGCGGTAGGAGCCGCCGTCCAGCGTCAGCACCGCCAGTTGCTTGCCATCGGGCGAGACGCGCGGTCGCGCGTTGTAGGTGCCCGTGAAGGTCACGCGCTTGGGCCGCTCGGCGAGCGTCACCGGCACGCGGTACACCTGCGGGCTGCCGGAACGATCCGAGGTGAAATAGACAGTCGCGCCGTCCGGCGAGAACGAGGCCTCGGTGTCGATGCCCGGGTCGTCGGTCAGGCGCTTCAACTGCTGCGTGGCCAGGTCGAGTAGATAGACATCGAGGTTGCCGCCGCTGCCGCCGAGCGTGAGCGCGAGCTTCCTGCCGTCCGGCGACCAGGTGGGCGCGCCGTTGATGCCGGCGCGCGCCGAGACGCGGCTGCGCTGCGTGGTGGCCACGTCCTGCACGTACACGGCGGAGGTCTTGGACTCGAAGGACACGTAGGCCAGCATCTTGCCGTCCGGCGACCAGGCCGGCGACATCAGCGGGCGGTCGCGCTCCAGGATCACGTGCGGGTTCTCGCCGTCGGCGTCGGCGACGATGAGCTGGTAACGCTGCTTCGGCGGCTGGCCATCCACCGACACGTAGGCGATGCGCGTGGCGAATGCGCCGCGCTGCCCGATGATGCGCTCGTAGACGGCGTCGGCCACGCGATGCGCGGCATTGCGCAGGTTCGCGGGGACCACGGTCCATCTCTTGTTGAGCGGCAGCATCTGGCCATTGAGCACGTTGACCAGCTCCGCCTCGACCGCCAGCTGGCCGCCGGGCACGGCGCTCACCCGGCCGACGACCACGTAGTCGTTGCGCATCTGCTTCCATGCCGCCGCTTCGACTTCGGCCGCCGTGGTCGGCGTGTTGATCATGTCGGTGCGCGCCATGGCCTTGAAGCGCCCGCTGCTCTCGAGGTCGCGCTGCACGATGGCGGCCACGTCGATGCCGCCATCCGCCGGCACGGCGCGCGCGAACGGCACCACCGCGATGGGGATCGGATCGGTGACGCCCGAGGTGATGGTGAGCTTGAGCTGCGCGAAGGCGGGAGCCGCCGCGAGCGAGGCGAGCACGAGCAGGCAGGAGGCGAGTTTCTTCATGCGTACACTCATTTCGTCGGGGCGAATGTTAGCTCCAAATTGCGCTCGAACAGAGCCGGATCCGGTGGTTGCGGCAGCGGCGACGCGCTGTAGACCGCGTTCTCCACCGACTGGCGCAGCGCCGGGTCGTTGATGCTGCAGCTCCTCACCTGCACCGAGGTCACGTCCCCGCCCGGCACCTGGCTGACGGCGACGATACACGTGACGCCCGGCTGTGCCGAGGCCGGCTTGATCCAGGCGCGCTCGATCTTGGCCACGATGCTCGCGTACCAGCGCGCGGCCGCGTCGCTGTTGCGCACCGCGTTGCCTCGTTCTTCGGCCTCCAGGGCCTTGAGCAGTTCCGCCTGGCGCGCCTTTTCTTCCGCGGCCTTCTTCGCCGCCGCTTCGTCGGCCTTCTTCTTGTCAGCCGCCTTTTTCTCGGCGGCCTTCTTCTCCGCGGCCGCCTTCTCGGCCGCGGCCTTTTCCGCCGCCGCCTTCTCGGCTTCCTTCTTCTGCGCTGCCTGCTTCTCGGCCTCGAGCCTCTCCTTCTCCTGCTGTTCCTTCTGCTGCTTCTCCTGCTCGAGCTTCTCCTGCGCGAGGCGCTCTTCCTCTTTTCTGCGCTCGAGTTCGGCCGGGTCCGGCTCGGGCGGACCCTGCTCTTCCGGTTCGGGCGTGGGCTCGGGAGCCGGCTCGGGCTGCGGCGGCGGCGGCTCGGGCTTCGGTGCCGGGCTCTTCAGCGCGCGTGCATCGACCACGGTGCCTTCGATGGCCAGGGTCACCGGCGGCGGCGCACGGGTTTTCCAGGTGAACCAGCCGTACACCGCGGCGGCCACGATCCCGGAGTGCAGCAGCACCGACAGCGCGATGGCGCGCCAGCGACCCTGCGTGAATGAACGTCTTCTCTGCGACATCCGCTCAGCGCGCCGGCTTCTGATCCGGAGGCTGGGTGATGAAGCCGACCTTGCTGGCACCGGCCCGTTGCAGGATGGTCATTGCTGCGACGACTTCTCCATACGCGACGCGGTAGTCGCCGCGCACCAGGACCGCGGTCTCCGGCGCGCGCCGCAAGACCGCCGAGGCTTGCGCTTCGACCTTGTCCGCGGGGATAGGTTCATCCTCCGGCTTGTTGTAGTTCAGGTAGAGCCGGCCCGACGCATCGATGCTGAGGATGAGCGGCTTCACGTCCTTCATGAGATCGGGATCGATGCCCTTGGCCTGCGCCTTCGGCAGTTCGACCTTGATGCCCTCGGTGAGCAGCGGCGCGGTGATCATGAAGATGATCAGCAGCACCAGCATCACGTCGATGTACGGCACGACGTTGATCTCGCCCATCAGCCGCCGGCGACGACCACCACCTTGTTGTACGGATGGCATGGGGAGTCCTCCCGGGTCAGGTCCGGCCCGCGTAGCGCTGCAGGATGGTGGAGAACTCCTCCATGAACGCGTCGTAGCGCAGCTCCAGCCGGCTGACCGCGTCGGCGTAGCGGTTGTAGGCGATGACCGCGGGAATCGCGGCGAACAAGCCGATGGCCGTGGCGATCAGCGCCTCGGCGATGCCGGGCGCCACCATGGCGAGCGTCGCCTGCTGCACGCCGCCGAGCGCGACGAACGCGCTCATGATGCCCCACACCGTGCCGAAGAGACCGACGTACGGGCTGGTCGAGCCGATGGTGGCGAGGTTCGCGAGGCTCTCCTCGAGCCGTTCGATCTCCTTGAGCTGGCCCACGCGCATGGCGCGGCGCGCGCCCTCGAGCAGCTGGTCGGCCGGGATGCCGCCCTGCTTGAGGCGCGCGAACTCGCGGAAGCCGAACTCGAAGATGCTCGACATGCCGGTGGCGCCGCCGCGGCTCTCGATCTGCCGGTACAGCGCCGTGAGGTCACCGCCCTTCCAGAAACTGTCCTCGAAATTCTCGGCCTCGTTCTGCGCCTTCGACAGCAGCGAGCGCTTGCGGAAGATGATGGTCCAGGACATGAGCGACGCGAGCAGCAACATGCCCATGACGGCCTGCACCACGGGGCTCGCGTTGAGCACCAGTTTCACGATGGAAAGTTCGTGGTCCATCTTTATTCCTTGTTGGAACCAGCCTGGATGAAATCGGGCAAGGCGCGCGGGCGGAAAGACTTCGCGTCCACGCACACCACGCGCACCTCGCCATCGGCGATCGGCGCGCCCGCGCGCGTGATGAGCTGCCGGAAACGGATCGAGGCGCGGCCTTCGGGCACGGGCACGCAGCTCACCACCAGCTCGTCGTCGAGGCGCGCCGGCTTGCGGTAGTTCACGCGCGCCTCGGCCACCGCGAACACGAAGCCGAATTGCTCGGCGATCTCCTGCTGCGAATGGCCCAGGCTGCGCAGCCACTCGGTGCGCGCCCGTTCCATGAACTTGAGGTAGTTGGCGTAGTACACGACGCCGCCGCCATCGGTGTCTTCCCAGTAGACGCGCGTGCGCCAGGTGAATTCCGCGGCGCTCATCGTTCCCCCTCGAACAGCGGGATGGTGGACTGCGCGCGCTCCGGCACCTTGAGACCGAAGTGCAGGTACGCGTTGCGCGTGACCATGCGGCCGCGCGCGGTGCGCATCAGGAAGCCCTGCTGGATCAGGAACGGCTCGATGACGTCCTCGAGCGTGCCGCGTTCTTCGCCGATCGCGGCCGCGAGGCTCTCGATGCCCACCGGCCCGCCGTCGAACTTCTCGATGATGGTGAGCAGCAGCTTGCGGTCCAGCGCGTCGAAGCCCTGCGGATCCACTTCGAGCAGGTCGAGCGCGGCGCGCGCCACGGCTTCATCGATTCGCCCATCGGCCTTGACCTCGGCGTAATCGCGCACGCGCCTCAGCAGGCGATTGGCGATGCGGGGCGTGCCCCGCGAGCGCTGCGCGATGCGGCCCGCGCCTTCGGCATCGATGGGCACGCCGAGGATGCCCGCCGAGCGCGTGACGATGCGCTCGAGCTCGGCGATGGAATAGAACTCCAGGCGCTGCACGATGCCGAAGCGGTCGCGCAGCGGCGAGGTCAGCAAACCTGCGCGGGTCGTGGCGCCCACCAGCGTGAACGGCTGCAGCGCGAGCTTGATGGAGCGCGCCGCGGGGCCTTCGCCGATCATGATGTCGAGCTGGAAGTCCTCCATCGCGGGGTACAGCACTTCCTCGACCACGGGCGAAAGCCGATGGATCTCGTCGATGAACAGCACGTCGCGCGGCTGCAGGTTGGTCAGCAACGCCGCGAGATCGCCCGGCCGCTCGAGCACGGGACCGGAAGTCTGGCGCAGGTTCACGCCGAGCTCGCTGGCGAGGATGTTGGCGAGCGTGGTCTTGCCCAGGCCGGGCGGACCGAAGATGAGCGCGTGGTCCAGCGCCTCGCCGCGCTTCACCGCGGCCTGCACGAAGATCTCGAGCTGCGCCTTGACCTGCGCCTGGCCGACGTACTCGGAGAATTTCTTCGGGCGGATGGCCCGGTCGATGGCCTCTTCCTCGCGCGTCGCGGGCGCCGCCACCAGGCGATCGGCGGTGTTCTCGGCGGCGCTCATTGCGGACGCACCGCGCCCTGCAACGCACGGCGGATCAGGTCTTCCGTCGAGACGCCCTGCCCGGCGAAGGGTTTCAACATCGCGGTGACTTCCGCGGGCTTGTAGCCGAGCGCCACCAGCGCGGTCCAGGCCTCGCCCTCGGTGCTGGCAGGTGTCATCGGCACGGCGCCGGCGACCGTGGCCTGCTCGAGCGCATCGAGCCGGTCCTTCATTTCCATCAGCACGCGCTCGGCGGTCTTGCGGCCCACGCCCGGGATCCGCGTGAGCGCTGCGCTGTCCTGCAGCTTCACCAGCGCCGCGAAACCGTCGACGCTCACGCCCGAGAGAATGGCGAGCGCGATCTTGGGACCGATCTGCGAGACCTTGAGCAGGTTGCGGAACAGCGCGCGCTCCTCCTGCGTGGCGAAGCCGTAGAGGATGTGCGCGTCCTCGCGCACCACGAGATGCGTCAGCAGGCGCACCTCGCTGCCGGGCGCCGGCAATGTGTAGAAGGTCGACATGGGCGCCTCGATGTCGTAGCCCACGCCGCCGACGTCCACCGTCAGGTGCGGTGGCGCCTTGACGACGAGTTTGCCGCGGATGAATCCGATCATGGGCGCCCGATCATGCGAAGGCGTACTTGCGCGAATGGGCGTGGCATATGGCGACCGCCAGCGCATCGGCGGCGTCGGCGCCGAGGCGCAGGTCGAGCCGCATGAGCTGCTTGACCATGTGCGCCACCTGCGACTTGTCCGCGCCACCCACGCCCACCACCGCGAGCTTGATGGCGCGCGGCGCGTATTCGTGCACGGCGAAGGACTGCGGCACGGCAGCCAGCGCCGCGCCGCGCGCCTGGCCGAGCTTGAGCGCGCTGTCGGCGTTCTTCGAAAGGAACACGCGTTCGATGGCGATCTCCTGCGGCACGTGCAGCGCGATCAACCCGGCGACGCGCGCATGGATGAGGCGCAGCCGGTCGGCGAGCGCGCCACCCGAGGTCGCGATGCAGCCCTGCGCGACCAGGCGCAATTCGCCATTCACGAAGTCGATGACGCCGAACCCGGTGCGCAGGCTGCCAGGGTCCAGTCCCAGGATGCGCGTCGATCCGGCCGAGGAGATTCTGATCACCCGGGAGTCGACGGCCGGCGCAGCCGGGGCACGCGAACCGGACTCGAATGCGCGCCAGGAAGATCGCATCGGGTAACGACTCAAGTCTCTGCGCCCCTTGAAAAAACTGCGGCTATCATACACGCCAATCGCGCCTCGCCTCACGCCCTGCGCGCACCGTCCATTCCGTGCACAACCTCCATTCCTGTTCACCTGAACTGAAGGCTGCGATCGACGCGCACGCCGCCACGCTGCTCGGCTGGGGCGTGCCGCGCGCGGCGGTGGAGCACGCGTCGGAAGCCGCCGTCATCGTCGCCTCGCTGACCGAGGATGGACTGCTCGCCGCGGCGCTGCTCGCGCAGGCGGCGTTCGCCTCGGGCGCGGAGCAGGCGCGCGAGATCGAGTTGCACTTCGGGCCAGCCGTGAGCTCGCTGGCGCGCGAGCTGCAACACTTCGGCGACATCCGCCTCACGCCGGTGGCCGCGGCCACGCACCGGCTGGAGCCGGCGCAGGCCGAGGCGCTGCGCAAGATGCTGTTGTCGGTGGTCAGCGATCCGCGGCTGGTGCTGGCGCGACTCGCACGCCAGCTGGTGGAACTGAACGCGTCCAAGGACGGCCACGCCTCCACGCGCGAGCGCCTGGCGCTCGAGACCCGCGAGGTGTTCGCGCCGCTCGCGAATCGCCTGGGCCTCTGGCAGCTCAAGTGGGAGCTCGAGGACCTGGCGTTCCGGTTCCTGCACCCCGAAGACTATCGCCGCATCGCATCCGCGCTGGCGGAAAAACGCGCCGACCGCGAACGCTACATCACCGAACTGTGCCGCTCGCTGGAAGACATGCTGCGTGCCGCCGGCCTCGACGCCGAGGTCTACGGCCGGCCCAAGCACATCTACAGCATCCACCGGAAGATGGAGCGCAAGCAGCTCACCTTCGAGCAGGTGTTCGACCTGCGCGCGGTGCGCATCGTCACCGGCACGGTGGCCGACTGCTACGCGGTGCTCGGCCTGGTGCACGGGCGCTATACCTACATCCCGGGCGAGTTCGACGATTACATCGCCACGCCGAAGGACAACTTCTACCGCTCGATCCACACCGCGGTGCTCGGGCCCGAGGGCAAGGCGGTCGAGGTGCAGATCCGCACGCGCGAGATGCACGACCAGGCCGAGCTCGGGCTGGCCGCGCATTGGCGCTACAAGGAATCACGGGCCCACGACGTTTCCTACGACCGCAAGATCGAATGGGTGCGCAAGCTGCTCGATGCGGACCGGCGCGGCGGCGACACGGATCGCGATTTCCTCGACGAGGTGCGCGCGGAACTGTTCGAGGACCGTGTCTATGCGCTCACGCCCAAGGGCGAGGTGGTGGACCTGCCGCCCGGCGCGACGCCGCTCGACTTCGCCTACCACGTGCACACCGACCTGGGGCACCGCACCCGGGGCGCGCGCGTGAACGGACGCATCGTGCCGCTGCAGCGGGCGCTGGCCAATGGCGAGGTGGTCGAGATCCTCACGCACAAGTTGCCCGCGCCTAGTCGGGATTGGTTGTCGGAGACCGCCGGGTTCCTGGTGAGTCCGCGCAGCCGCGCCAAGGTGCGCGCCTGGTTCCGGAAGTTAGACGAGGACGCGGCCCGGCTTGCGCCGCAGGCGCCGGCGACCGTGGCCGCGGCGCCCGCTCCGCGCCGGAAAACCTCGGCGAAGAAGGCCTCGCGTTCCCCGGTGGTGCTGGGCGGGGTCGAAGACCTGCCGATCAGCCTGGCGCGCTGCTGCGCGCCAGTGAAGCCCGAGCCCATCGCCGGCTATGCCACCGTGGGTCGCGGCGTGACCGTGCATCGTGCGGACTGCCCCGGTTTGAAGCGCATGAGCGCCAGCCGACCCGACCGGCTGATCGCCGCGACCTGGGCCGGGGTCACCCAGACGCTGCCCGTCTCGCTGCACGTTGTCGCGATCGACCGACAGGGCCTGGTGCGCGACATCGGCGACCTGCTGGCGAGCGAAAAAATTTCCATCGAGATGATGCACACCTCTACCGATCGGACGCAGTCGACAGCTACCATTGATCTGCGTGTGGCGATTGAAGACGTTGGGCACCTGACCCGGCTCCTGCAGCGTATCCGCAAGGTCGGCAGCGTCCTTTCGGTGCGGCGGACGGGTTAACTTAACGCGGTGGTGTCAGGCGAGGAAAACCGGGAAAACGCGGCCCGTACGGCGTTTTC
>DASSRK010000184.1:0-25107 GCA_035701825.1 Steroidobacteraceae bacterium | reverse complement strand
CGGATGCGGCCAGCGGTCCGGCACCAGCCCGGTCTCGGGCTCGGCGGTATCCCAGAAGAAGTTGAAGGTGCGCTCGTGGATGTCCTCGAGCAGCGGGTCGAGCGCCTTGAGCGGCACCACCGGGCGCGCGCGCACCACGACGGGGTCGATGTTGCCGGTCGATTGCGTCTTGCACGCGGTGAGTGCAAACGGCGCGCCAGCCATTGCCAGCAGCAAGTCGCGCCGGTTCATGCTGCCACCGGGGCCTGGGGTGTCGAGATGTTGCTGGGCCGCGCGTGGTGAGTCACTTCGCTAGAACTTTACCCCGAACGAAGCGCGCACGGTGCGCGGGTAGCCGGTGATGTTGCCGACGGGGTTCAGATGGCCGGTGACCTCGCCCGTGGGCGAAATCACGTCGACATAGTCGACCAGGTTTGCATGGTTGAACACGTTGAGGAGATCGACGCGCAGGTAGAACCCGGCGAGGTCGCTCACCTGGAAATTCTTGGTGACCTGCAGGTCCAGCGACTGGTAACCATCCGTGCTGTCCGCGGCATATCCGACCGCCGTGCATGGGGCCCCGTTCGGGAACACGCCGGTCGCGAGGCAGGCAGTCACGTTGCGCGGGATCGGTGTCGACCAGGTGAGTTTCGCCGCGAGCATCATGTCCCAGGGAGCCGCGTAGGTACCGGTCGCCACCACGCGATGCCGTGCGACCGCATTCGACACGATGAACGGGTATTCGGCGATCGAAACCTGGTCGAAGGCATAGTGCTCGTTGATGTCGCGATTGCCTTTCGCATCGGTGAACGTGTACGAGAACGTGGCTCCCCAGCGGGATTCCTGGCTGAACGGCTTTTCCGCCGACAGCAGCACCTGCGTGCTCTCGGTCTCGATGCCGCTATTCCCGATGATCAGCGCGCCGGCGAGCCTCGGCGGCGAGTTGCCCCAGGGCTGGAGGCGTGCCTGCCAGAAATCGCCGTTCGGATAGCGGTTGCCGAGCGTGAACACGAAGCCGTCCTTGCTCTCGATGCGCGTCACCGCGACGCTCGTCTGCCAGTCCGCGAAGCGGCTGCGGAATCCCAGGCTGAACTGGTCCGAGTACGGCACCTTGAGGTCGTTGTTGATCAGGTTCACTTCGCCGGCCGTTCCGCTCAGCAGCGCCGGCAGCGCGCCGGGATCGCTGGCGTACACCGGGTCCCACGCGATGCAGGATGCGCTCGGCGTGCAGGGATGGTCGGTGGTGTTGAAGCGCATCTCGGTGGTCGCGAGCGCAAACTTGGTCTGCTCGAGCTGTAGATAGTCATACAGCGTGCGATCGTAGGCGCGGCCGGCACCGCCGAAGACGACGTAGCGCTGGTCGCCACCGATGTCGTACGCGAAGCCCAACCTGGGCTGGAATTCCTTCATGTACGGGTCACGGTTGTGGCCATTGGAAATGTAGTCGTTGATGTCGATCGCGGTATGGGGATCGGAAGACAGGCCGAGCGACTCGCCGTACGTCACGCCCGGCGCGATCTCGAAGTTGAGCGAGTCGATGAGGAATTGCGGTGTCACCGAATCCAGGTACGACTCGTTCCACTCGATGTCCCAGCGCAGGCCGAGGTTGAGCGTGAGGTGATCGTTGACCACCCAGTCGTCCTGGGCGAACACGCCGAGTTGCTTGTCATTCGAAGTGACGATGGACGAATAGCCCTCGACGGGGAGCGCGAACGCGGCCTTCCAGGGGATCGTCGTCGTGCCCGCGGGTGTCACGTCGTAATAGAACGCGGGATTGCCGGGCACCGAGTCCTGGGCCGTGAGATCGACGTCCTTGTACTTCAGGCCAACTTTGATGGTGTGGTCGCCCGTGATCCAGCCGATGTCGGTGAAGGTGATGTTGTTGCCGATCCCCCAGCCTTTCTGGCCCTTGTTCTGGCCGGCGCGCGGATCGGCGCCATTGACTGAAAGGATGTTGTGGTCGGCGCCGTCGTAGAAGGTGTACACCGCACCGTTGGTGTCGGCATTGATGATGTGCGGCACGTAAAACGCATCTTCGTACGTCAGGAACAGCTCGTTGAACCAGCGTTCGCCGTCGTGCTTCCACGACAGCTCGTAGCGCTTGTCGTCGTTGTCCGTGTCGACGGCGGCGGTCGCCGCGATGCCGGTGCCGACCTGGTCGCCTTCGCCGGTCTCGTCGCGCAGTTTCACCGACAGCTCGAGGCGGTCGAAGTCGGTGGGCTCGTAATCGATCTTTCCGAAGAACAGGTTCTCCTTGAACTCGATGGTCGCCGGTCCCAGTTGCGAGGCGGCATCCGGCGGCAACTGCGCCACGATGTCGTCCGGCGGGCTCGAGCCGGGGATCACGGTGACGGGGGTGACGTAACGCTTGCCCTCGTAGGTCACGAAGAAATGCATGCGGTCCTGCAGGATGGGGCCGCCGAGGGCGATGCCGAACTCCTTGGTCTGCGATTCGGTCTTGATGCCGCTGTCTTCTTCCGCGGGTGTCATCGCCCGCCAGTTGTCGGCGGAGTAGGTGCCGAACGCCTCGCCTTCGAAACGATTGGTGCCCGAGCGGGTGATCGCGGTGATCGCGGCGCTCGAGATCTGGTCGTACTCCGCCTTGTAATTGGAAGTGATGACCTTGTATTCGCCGATCGCCAGTTGCGGGAACGGATTGCCCTGCGTGTCGCCGGCCTGGCCGCTGATGCCGGAACGCACGTAGCCTTTCTGGCCGACGCCATCGATGTAGAGATTGACGCCGTTCTGGTTCTGCGCGCCGCCGCGGATCGAGGTCTTCCCCTTCGCGTCCACCGAGAACACCACGCCGGGAACGGTGTCGGCGAACTCGAGGAAGTTGCGCGTCATTTGCGGCACGTTCTGGATTTGCGCCTGCGAGACCGTGGCGCCGACCTCGGAAGTCCTGACTTCGGCGAGGCGGCGCCCGGTGACCACGACCTCTTCGGTGGGTGCTTCCACTTCGGCGGTCGCTTGCCCGCTGACCAGGTCGAGCGTGGCGGTGGACGCGACACTCAAGGTCACCGTGGTTTCCGTGCCCGGGCCGGCCTCCACGCGGTAGGTACCAGGTGTCATGCCGGCGAGCGTATACGTGCCGTCGGCGGCGCTATGCGTGCGACGCGTGGCGCCGGTTGCGAGATTTCGCGCCGTGACGTCGACATCGGGCGGAGCCTTGCCGCGCAGCGTGGCCTCAGCGGATTGCGCCAGCGAGGTGGCTGGCGCGGCCAGCAGGGCTGCTGCCGCCGCTATCAATGGAAGAGGTAGATGGTGACGCATGGAAATCCCTCTCGTGTACGTCGTGGTACGCGAGACGACGCGGGACGCCGCTCGGCGCGCTGTCGCGTCGTCGACACGCTTTCCTTGCGCCGGATTCTTGCACCCTGCCGCGCGCGTGGCCGGTCCGCTGGCGGGTGATCACTGTAGGACTACACGCCGATAATCCGGGTAGGTCGTCGGACTCGCGGGTTGTTAGGGCGTCGCAGCATTGCGCGCCGCGACGCGGCGCGTGCCGGTGAGTTCGAACGTGCCGGCGAGGCCGCCCTGGGAGCTGGTACCCAGCGTCACTTCGTAGACGCCGGGCTCGAGCACCCAGTGATTGTCGGGGTCGAGCAGCACCAGGTCCTTCGCGGGCACCTGCAGCTCGATCGTGCGCGTCTCGCGCGCGGCCAGGTGCACGCGTTGCCATGCCAGCAGGCGCTGGCCGTTCACGGTGCTGGCCACCCGCTTGCGGATGTAGAGCTGCGGGGTTTCGTCGCCCTCGCGATCGGACGCGTTGGTCAGTCGGGCGCGCACGACGAGCGTGTCGGTGGCGCCGATGCGCGGGGGCAGCTCGAGTGATTCGAGCCTGAACCTGCTGTACGAGAGCCCGAAGCCGAAGGCGAACAGCGGTGCGTCGCTTTCGTCGAGGTAATGCGCCTTGTAGTCGCCGCGCTCCGGGATGTTGGGCCGGCCATTGGGAGGATCGTAGTGGTGGATAGGCAGTTGCCCGACGCTGCGCGGCCAGGTGACCGGCTCCTTGCCGCCGGGGTTGTAGTCGCCGAACAGCACGTCCGCCAGCGCGTGGCCGCCCTCGGTGCCGGGGAAGAAGGCGTGCACCAGCGCGCCGCTGCGCTCCACGAGGTCGGGCACGGCGAGCGCGCGGCCGGTGAGCAGCACCACCACCAGTGGTTTGCCGCTGGCGGCGAGTGCATCGATCAGCGCCTGTTGATGGCCCGGCAGATCGAGGCGCGAGCGATTGTTGGCTTCGCCGCTCTGCCGTTCGCGTTCGCCGACCACGGCGACCACGATGTCGCTGGCGCGTGCGGCGGCCACCGCCGCCGCGATGCGCGCCTCGTCGCTGCCCGGCGCGTTGCCGCGCTCGTCCAGCGTCACGCCTTCCGAGTAATCGATGGTGATGCCACCGGCCTTCTTGTCGGCCGCGGCGGCGCGCTCCCTCAGTGCGGCCAGCAGCGTCACCGCGTCCTTGCCTTCGCCGCGCGCGTGCCAGGGACCGAGCAGGTCCGTGCCCGCATCGGCCAGCGGACCGGTGACCAGGATGCGGCGCGCCGAGAGCGGCAGCAGCCCGGCGTCGTTCTTGAGCAGCACGATGGACTTGCGCGCGATGTCGCGCGCGGCCGCGCGGTTCTCCTTCGACAGGCGCACTTTCTTTTCGAGATTCTCCGGCACATACGGCTTCTCGAACAGGCCGAGGCGCCGCTTGAAGGCGAGCGCGCGCAGCACCTCGCGATCGACGTCCGCCATGCGCACCAGGCCCTGGTTCACGGCCTTGGCCAGCTGCGCGTAATAGACGCCGTCCTCCATGTCGATGGTCATCGTGCCATCGCGCAGCGCCTTGACCGCCGCATCGAGGTCGTCGGCCACCGTGCCATGCGAGCGCATCTCGGTGATGCCCGCATAGTCGGACACCAGCACGCCGTCGAAGCCGAGCTCACCGCGCAGCACCTGCTGCAGCAGGTAGCGGTTCGCGGACATCGGCACGCCGCCGGTCCCGGTGGTGAATGCCGGCATCACCGACGGCGCGCCGGCCGCGACGCCCGCGGCGAAGGGCGGCAGGTGGAATTCGCGCATGCTGCGTTCGCTCAGGTCGACATAGGCGTAGTCCTTGCCGCCCTGGGAAAGCCCGTAGCCGAGATAGTGCTTCAGGCAGGTCGCGACGCCGAAGTCCGCGGGCGCGGGATGGCCCGGCAAATCCGCCAGCGACCGCTGGAATCCCTCGATGGTCGCGACGGCATACGCACTGCTGACGCGCGGCGATTCGCCGAAGGTTTCCACCACGCGTCCCCAGCGCGGATCGAAGGGGTGGTCGACCATGGGCGCGAAGGTCCAGCGCTGGCCGTGCGAATAGCCCTCGATGCCGGCGATGCGCGCCGCGGTGCGCGCGTCATCCGCATCGAAGGTCGCCGCGAGTCCGAGCGGCACGGGGAACACCGTCCAGTACCCGTGGATGATGTCGGTGGCGAAGACGACGGGGATGCCGAGTCGCGACTCCTTGATGGCGATGCGCTGGATGCGATTCACGTCGCGCGCCGACCATTCGAAGGCCGACATCTGGAACCCGATGCCGGAGCGCGCGAGTTCCTCGGCGGAAAGACTGGGTCGCCCGGCGGAGTCCGGCCCGGTCATCGTGCCCTTGCTGAGCAGCATGAGCTGGTTGACCTTCTCCTCGAGCGTCATGCGCGCGAGCAGCGCGGCGTCGCGCGGATCGGCCGGCGCGTCGGCGCGCGAGCTCGCGGGCGCGAGCCATGCGAGCCACGCCGTCAGTGATAGCAGCAGCCATGCGCAGGGTCTTGCGGGATCGATCACACGACGCTTCGACATGTCCGGCTCCATGACGGTGATGCGGAAGCGCAAGCAGAGCGCGCAGGTCGTGAGCGCGTCAACGCCGCGGCGCATTCCCGGATCGGTGCTGTCGGCCGTTGCCTACAAATCGCCCTACGGCCAACGTCCGATTGAGCGGTCAGGGCGTCTCTCGCATCGTGCGCGCGGAGGTGCTCATGGATGGTTCACGTCGCCGGCTGCTCGCGCCGGTGTTGGCTGCAGGTTTGTGGATATTCGCGTCGATGTCGTTCCGCCTGGCGGCGGCGCCGCTCGACCAGGTGCCCACCATGGACGTGGTGCGGAGCAAGCTCGAACTGACGCCCGAGCAGGAATCGCAGCTGGCGCCGCTGTTCGCGCAGCGCATGGAGCAGCTGCAGCAGGCGCGTTCGCGGCTCGAGTCCGCGGCCAGCAAGTCCGACAAGCGCGCCATCCTGCGCGAGTCGAAGCATGCGCAGACCGACTTCAACGCCAAGGTCGAAAAAGTCCTCACGCCCACGCAGGTCGGCAAGTGGCGCGAGCTGCGTGCGCAGACACGGGAGAAGCTCAAGGAGCGCTACGAAGACCGGCGTGATTCCCACTGAGGTGCGATCCGGCGGGAGGCGCGTCGCGACCTTCCTCTGTCCGATGATGCTTGCGGCCGGGCTGGCCTTGGTCGCGGCGACCGCGGCCGCGAAGACGCCGTTCTGGGGTGCGCGCGAGTCTCGGCCAGCCGATACACCGTTCACGGAGCTCGCGCAGGGCGAGTTCATCTGGCTGGGCGATGCCTCGCGCGGCGGCCCGCTCCTGCTGGTGGTCAGCATCGACGAGCAGCGTGCCTACGTGTATCGGAACGGCGTGCTCACCGGCGTGAGTACGGTGAGCACCGGCAAGAAGGGTTACGAGACGCCGACCGGCGTGTTCACCATCCTGCAGAAGAACAAGGATCACTACTCGAACCTCTACGACGATGCGCCCATGCCCTACATGCAGCGCCTCACCTGGGGCGGCATCGCGCTGCATGCCGGCGGCTTGCCCGGCTATCCCGCCTCGCATGGCTGCATCCGGCTGCCGAGCGAGTTCGCACGACGACTGTTCGAGGTGACGTCCACCGGCATGACCGTGGTGGTCGCGAGCCACGCCAGCGAACTTTCCAATGCCGCATCGCCCGGTTTCCTCGCGCCGCTCGCACCGACCGGCGAGCCCGCGACTTCACTGCCCTTGATGCCGAGCGAGTCGCTGCGCTGGCAGCCCGAGCTCGCGCCCGAAGGCCCGTTGAGCGCGGTGCTCAGCCGGCAGAGCGGCCGCGTGATCGTGTACCGCTCGGGGGTCGAGATCGGACGCGCGCGCGTCGTGTTCCATGGCCGGGAGCCGATCGGCACGCATGTATTGCTGCTGGTGGAAGGCGCGGCGTCGACGCCGCAGCGCTATGTGTCGAAGCGCGACCAGCAACATTGGGTGGAAGTCGACATCGCCGGCCATGACCGCGGTGGCGCGGAGCCGGATCCGGGTCTGGGCGCACGGCTGGAGTTGCCGCCCGAGTTCGTCGCCCGCGTCAACGAGATCCTGGTGCCCGGCACCACCGTGCTGGTCACCGACGAGATGATCACGCCGGCCACCAGCGGGCCACGGCTCGAAGTCATCAACTCCGAGCCACCGGAGGAATGAGAAGTGGGGACATTCCTCATTTCCAGCTGTCACAATCGGCGCCGCCAACGATCGCGCATCCCATCCCGGAGACGCAATGACGACATGGTCTGGAGTGTTTCCGGCGACCACGACGCAGTTCGCCCGCGACGAGCGGCTGGATGTCGGGGCCACGCAGAAAGTGGTCGACGCGCTCATCCGGGACGGCGTCAACGGCGTCATCTGCATGGGAACCGTGGGCGAGAACTGCTCACTCTCCGCGGCGGAGAAGCGCTCCGTCATGACCGCCGTGAAGGAAGCAGCCGCCGGGCGCGTGCCGGTGCTCTCCGGCGTCGCCGAGAACACCACTGCGCTTGCCATGGAGTTCGCGCGCGACGCTGAAAGAATCGGTATCGACGGCCTCATGGTACTGCCCGCCATGGTCTACAAGTCGAACCGCCGCGAAACCCTGCATCACTACCGCAGCGTCGCGGGTGCCACCGGCCTGCCCATCATGGTCTACAACAACCCGGTGTCCTACGGCGTGGACATCAGCGTCGAGATGTTCGGCGAGCTCGCGTCCGTCGCCAACATCGTGGCGATCAAGGAGTCCTCGGAGGACACGCGCCGGATCACCGACCTGCGTCGCGCGCACGGTGACCGGTTCACGCTGTTCGCCGGTGTCGACGACATCGTGCTCGAATGCCTCATGCTCGGCGCGAGCGGCTGGGTATCCGGACTCACCAATGCATTTCCGCGCGAGTCGGTGGCCTTGTTCGCGCTGGCCAGAGCCGGCCGGTACGCCGAGGCCCGCGAAATCTATCGCTGGTTCATGCCGCTGCTGCATCTCGACACCGTTCCGACGCTGGTCCAGTGCATCAAGCTCGCCGAGCAGTTGATGGGTCGCGGCTCGGAGATGGTGCGCGCGCCGCGCCTGTGCCTCGAGGGCCCGGAACGCGCCGAGGTGGAACAGCGGGTTCGCGAGGCCGTGGCGAACCGTCCCAAACTACCCGCGTGAGCCGAACCCGGGTATGGAACGGTGGCTGCTGCTCGCGCGTCGGCGCGCGCCGCGAGTCTCAGCCGAATCGCCGCAGGTCGAAGCCGGACACGTCGACGCGCGGCGCGCGTCCCGCGACCAGGTCGGCCACGACCCGCGCGGTCACGCCGCTCAGGGTGAGACCGATGTGCTGGTGCCCGAACGCGTAGAACACGTTGGGCGCGCTCCCCAGCCGGCCGATCGCAGGTAGATAGTCCGGCAGCACGGGGCGCGGCCCGACCCAGGGGGATTGCGCCGTGTGGGCCGGGTATCCCAGCGAGATCAGCGTGCGCCGCAGCTGCGCCGGACGTTCCGGGTCCTGCGGCGCGTCGCGATGCTCGAATTCCATGAAGCTGGTGGAGCGGATCCGCCCGGCCAGGGGCGTGACGAACGTGGCCTGGTCCTGGTAGAGCACCGGCGCATCGATCAGTGGTTTCGCACCCGGCATCTCGAGGTGATAGCCGCGCGCCGCCTGCAGCGGTACGTTCACGCCGAACGGCGTCAGCAGCGGCGCCGACCACGCGCCGCCGCACACCACGGCACGGTCGACCACGATGGAATCCGAGCCGCTGGCGATCTCGATGGAATTGCCGCGCAACACCAGCGCGCGCACGTGGCGCCGCGCGATGCTCGCGCCGTGTTCGCTTGCGGCAGCCACGAAGGCGCGCACCACCTCCAGCGGGTCGATGACGTGCCCGCACTTCGGAAACCACAGGCCGGCGATCTCGTTCACCCGGGCCGCGGCCCGGGCCGCTTCCAGCAATTCTGGCGGTGCCGGCGCCGTCGGGACTTCCAGGGCTTCCATGGCGCGGGCCTGCGCGGCCGCGCGGCGCGCGGCGCCACCGCGCAGCCACAACTCGTAGTGACCGCGACGCTGCAGCAGTTCCGGGCGACCGGCATCGCGCAACAGTCCGGCGAGCGTGTCCACCGCGGGGCGTACGAAGGGCGCGAGCAACCGGGTGTGCTCACGGCGGCGAAAAGCGGCACGGGCGAAGCCCCATGCCCACGGCGCCAACTCCGGCATCCGGCGCATCGGGATTCGCAGCGGGCCATCGAATGCCGTCAGCAGGCGCCAGAACCCGAACAGCAATCCGGGCGAGGGCAACGGCTCGACCAGCTCCGTGGCGATGTGCCCGGCATTGCCGAAGCTGGCCCCAGCTTCGCCCGGCGGTGCGCGATCGATCAACAGGACGCGCCGGCCCTCGCGCGCCAGCGCATAGGCAATCGAGCTACCGATGACACCCGCGCCGATGACGGCCGTGGTTTCCTGCCCCACCATTCGACTACCGTATACGACATGAACCGCATCCATGTCATCGACTCGCACACCGCCGGCGAGCCCACCCGGCTGGTCGTCGAGGGCGGACCGCCGCTCGGTGACGGCCCGCTCGAGTCGCGCGCCGTGCGCTTCCGTGACGAGTTCGATGGCTGGCGCTCGGCCATCGTCAACGAGCCGCGCGGCTCGGACGCGATGGTGGGTGCGCTGCTGTGCAAGCCGCACCGGGCGGATTGCCGCTTCGGCGTGATCTTCTTCAACAACGTCGGCGTCCTCGGCATGTGCGGACACGGCACCATCGGACTCGTTGCGTCGCTGGCTCAGCGAGACGGGCTGGCTCCGGGTGCGATGCGCATCGATACGCCGGTGGGAGCGGTGGATGCGGAGTTGCGCGCGGACGGCTCCGTCGCGGTCGTCAACGTGCCGAGCTATCGCGAGGTGAAGGCGGCCGAATTCGACGTGCCGGGGATCGGCAAGGTGCGCGCTGACGTGGCCTGGGGCGGCAACTGGTTCCTGTTGCTGGAGCGGCACGCGCTCGCCATCGAGTTGCGCAACGTCGAAGCGCTGACCGACTTCTCATGGCGCGTGCGCCAGGCCGCGAATGCGCAAGGCTATCCGCAGGTGGACCACGTCGAGTTGTTCGCTGCCGCACCCGGCGCGGACAGCCGCAACTTCGTGCTGTGTCCCGGCAAGGCCTACGACCGCTCGCCCTGCGGCACCGGGACCAGCGCCAAGCTCGCCTGCCTCGCCGCCGACGGCTTGCTGGCCGAAGGCGAGGAGTGGGTGCAGGAGAGCGTCATCGGCAGCCGCTTCAGCGCGAGCTACCGCTGGCTGGATCGCGCGGCGGGACGGATCGCGCCGACCATTGTCGGGCGCGCCTTCGTGAATGCGCAGTCGACACTGCTGCTCGACCCGCAGGATCCGTTCTGCTGGGGGATCCGCTGAACCGGGCGCGCGTGAATCGACGGGCGCGCACGGTCTCCCGTTGCCTAACTACTCAGGCGAGCACGGATTTCAGCAGGTTGCCCGCCTTGCTGCCGCCGGACTTCGAGACGAAATTCGTGACCAGCGGCAGGAACTGGGCCGCGGTTTCCGAGGAGATGCCCAGCTTGCCGAGCGCGGCCATCAGGCCGTCCTTGTTGCCAATCGCACCCGCGAAGGCGCCCAGCGTCTTGGCTTTCTCCAGGTATCTGGACGCACCCGGTATGGCGGCGGCGACCTTGTCGAAGTCGCCCTTGACGAGCTTCTCCTGCGCGAGCTTGAGGATCGAGCCCACGCCGCCTTCGGCCTGGTCCTGGGAGACGCCGAGCTTGCTGGTGAGCATCCCCAACAAGGGATTGGCGGCCGAGTCGAGCATGCCGGAGAGTGGGTTGGCGGCGGCGATACGGCCGACCGCGACGGTGGACAGGACGGCGAGAAATATGCGGCGGTGCATGGAGGTCTCCCGGTAGTGAGGCGCGGGAGTCTAGGTGCGCGCCGGCAGGCCACCCATTGGGCCAATGTCGTACGAACTACTGCGCGGGTTTGCCGCTGCGCAGGAAACGCCGCACCAGGCGCACGGTGATCACGCAGAAGCCGACGACCAGCGCGAGCGCCAGCAGCGGTGCGGCCAATGCCAGCAACGAGATGGTCGCGGCGGCCAGCATCTCCGCCGTCGACACCACTGGATTGCCGAGGCCGGCCGTGAACGCCGTCGACTTGGCGCGCACCAGTGTCGTGACTCCCTGGGTGAGGGCCGCGGCCCCGCCGCCCGCGATGATGGCGGTACTCCACTTGACCAGCGGCGGCATGTCGGTGATCACGGCGGCCGAGACCACCGTGCCCGCGACCAGCGCGAGCGGAGTAGTGAGAGCGTCGAGCAGGTTGTCGACCGCCGGGATGTAGTACGCCAGCACTTCGACCACGGCGGCCACGGCGAGCATGGCCAGCGCCGCGGGCGTACCCAACCACGCGAAGCTGTCGGCGAGGTGCAGATGCCCGGTATACGCAGCAACGCTCGTCACCAGCAGGGGCAGGAAAACGCGAAAGCCCGTGGCCGCGGCCAGCGCGACACCGAGTGTTATCGAGAGGAGGGTGTCGAGCGGCGTCATGCGCGACAGCATACGCGGCGCGCGCACCGGGCACGCTAAGAGCCTGTTTTCATTGGTGCCCGGGAGAGGACTCGAACCTCCACGGTGTTACCCGCTAGTACCTGAAACTAGTGCGTCTACCAATTCCGCCACCCGGGCAGGGGTGCGAAGAGCGGCGCAATGTACGGATCGCGCCCGAAGCTGTCAATTTGGCCGGTTCGCACTACTGGAGTGGAGGTTCGGGAGCGCGGCGCACCGAGGCCGCCCCGTCGGTGAGACCGTACATCTGCAGCGATGCGTACTTGCCCGGGCCCAGGGTCACGCACTTGCCCTGGAACTGCGGTTCGCTGCACAGCTCCCACTTGCCCTTGGCAATGACGACCGACTCGGCCTGGTTGCGCATGAGCTGTGGCGGCAGGTCTGCCTGGGATACATCGACGAGATGGCGGGCACCGCCGTAGTCGTCGCGCGCGAACAGTTCGATGTCGCTCGACTGCGAGGCATTGCGCGCGATCGCCTCGGCGCCCTTGAACTCGCCGAGGCTGGCGACATCGCGCCGGCGCACCGAGGCGATGGAATTGTCGAGGCCGAGCGCCTGCAGTGACGGATAGCGCCCGGGCTCCAGGGTGACGCACTGGCCCGAGTAGTCCTCGCCGCTGCACAGTACCCAGGCGCCTTTCTCCACCACCACCGACGAGGCGCGCTTGTCGAAATTGCGCACGCTGAGCGAGCGTTCGTCGATGACCACGTTCAGGGCGCGCCCCTGGTAGTCGTCATCGGCGTAGAGCGTGAGATCGGCGGCGTGGGCACTGCCGGCACATGCGGCCAGCAGCAAAGCCGAATGGAGGAACGCTGTGGTCGCTTTCATGGAGCACCCCGTTGGCCGAGATCCTGCGCCTGCGAAATGGCTTGCGTCTATCCGAATATTCCACGACAACGTAGGATTTGCCGGACATCGTGGCCATGGCTTGTTAGGAATGGCCGCGTAGAATCCCGCTCCCGGCCACAGCGCCGGTCCCCCCGCAACAGGAACAAGATTTGAAACGCCGCCACGGCAAACGAGACGACTCCCGCGACCACCGCCGCACCCACGGTCGCAACCAGGGCCAGCAACACGGCAATACCCACGGTTCCGCCGGCGCCAAGGCGAGCGGTGCGTATCCCGGCCGCACCGCCGAAGGCACGGTGAGCGCCAATCGCGCCGGCTTCGGCTTCGTGCGCATCGAAGGCATGGAGGAGTCCGTGTTCCTGCCGCCGCGCGAAATGATGGGCGTGATGCATGGCGACCGCGTGCGCGTCTCGGTCGAGCGCGGCCGCGACGGCCGTTACTCCGGCAGGCTGGAGAAGATCATCGAGCACGCCACCAAGGCCTTCGTGGGTACGGTGGAAGTGCAGGGACGCACGGCGTTCGTGACCGCCGCGGACCGGCGCATCGGCATGCGTTGCCTGGTCGCGCCCGCGGACCTGAATGGCGCGCGGCATGGCGACTGGGTGATCGCGGCGGTCACGCGTTACGGCGGGCAGGGGTCCAACCCGCAGGCGCGCGTCACGCGGCGCCTGGATCCCGAGAAGCCGGTGGAACTCGCCTGCGAGGCGGCCATCGCGCGCTTCGACCTGCCCCGCGAGTTCTCGCCCGAGGCGGTGCACGAGGCCGAGAGCTACGGCGCGGAAGTCGACCGCGGCGAAGCCGCCAAGCGGCCGGACCTGCGCGGGCTGCCGCTGGTGACCATCGACGGCGACGACGCCAAGGATTTCGACGACGCGGTGTACGCCGAGCCGCATCCCAAGGGCTTCCGGCTGATCGTGGCCATCGCCGACGTCAGCTACTACGTGCGGCGCGGCACCGCGCTCGACGCCAGTGCCCGCGAACGCGGCACGTCGGTCTACTTCCCGACGCGGGTCATCCCGATGCTGCCGTTCGCGCTGTCGAACGTGCTGTGTTCGCTGCAGCCGCAGGTCGACCGGCTGTGTTTCGCGGCCGACATGATCGTGTCGAAGCAGGGGGTGTTGCTCGACGCGCATTTCTACCCGGCGGTGATGCGCTCCGCCGCGCGCCTCACCTACACGAAGGCATTCGCCGCGTTGTTCGAAGGGCGGCCGGAGGCGCGCGCCGAGCTCGGTCCGCTCACCGACAAGCTCATGCCGCTGGTGGACGTGTACCGCGCGCTGCAAAAGGCACGTCACAAACGCGGCGCGCTCGAGTTCGACGCCGCCGAGGCGGAGTTCGATTTCGACGCCGTGGGCCGCATCCAGCGCATCTACATGTACGAGCGCAACGAAGCCCACAAGCTCATCGAGGAGTGCATGATCCTCGCCAACGTGGCGGTGGCCCGCGAGCTGGAGCAGCGTGGCGTCGGCACGCTGTACCGCGTGCACGGCAAACCCGAGGAGAAGAAGATCAACGTGTTGCTGGAGACGCTGAACGCGCTCGGCGTCGCGGCGGACTTGCCGGAGGACGTGCAGCCGCGCGACTTCCGCGCCATCACCGACCGCTTCGCCAACGACGAGCAGCGGCCGTTCCTCGAGTCGCTGGTGGTCCGGTCCATGCAGCAGGCTATCTACCAACCGCAGAACATCGGGCACTTCGGGCTGGCGCTGCGGCACTACGCGCACTTCACCTCGCCGATCCGCCGTTATCCCGACCTGGTCGTGCATCGGACGCTGCGCGCGCTGCTGTCGGACGCGGACCCGTACGGCCAGCACTACGACGGCGGGCAGCTCGCCGCGAGCGGCGCCGAGCTCACGCAGCTCGAAAAGCGCGCCGACGAGTCCGATCGTTACGTGTCGGCCTGGCTCAAGTGCGTGTACCTGCGCGACCGCATCGGGCAGACCTTCGAGGGACTGGTCACCACGGTGGTCGAGTTCGGCGCCTTCGTGCAGCTCACCACGGTGGGCGTCGACGGGCTGCTGCACATCGACAACCTGCGCGACGACGAATACCACATGGAGCCCGGCGGACGCGCCTGGGTCGGCAGGGCGGCCAAGCGCCGCATCGGCATGGGCGCGCGCGTACACGTCATCGTCACCAGCGTGAATCCCATCGAGGGCCTGGTGGACCTGGCGCTGGTGGAAGTGGAAAAGGGCGCGGAGCGGCGGCCGCAGAAGTCGCCGCAGAAGTCGGCGCACAAGCCCGGCCACAAGTCGCCGGACAAGACGGCTCGCAAGGCCACGCACCCGAGGCCACGTTCGCGGCGCGGCTCGTCGCGGTAGCAGAGGTACGGTAGTTTGAGCGAGAAGGTCTACGGCCTGCACGCGGTGCGTGCCCTGTTGTTGCGCCATGCCGCGCGCGTGAGCGCGGTCACGGTGGTGGAAGGCCGCGCGGATCCGCGCGCCGCGGAAATCCTGGAGCTGGCACAGAAGGCGGGCAAGAGCGTGAAGCGCGCGCCGCCCGCGACGTTCAAGCAGTTCGGCGAAGCGGTGCACCAGGGTGTGTACGCCGACGTGCAGCCGCTCGCGCCGTGGCGCGAAGAAGAGCTGGTCGCCGGCATCACGCGCGCACTGGAGGCGGGCTACAAGCCGCTGGTCCTGGTGCTCGACGGCGTGCAGGACCCGCACAATCTCGGCGCCTGCCTGCGCACCGCGGATGCCTGCGGCGCCCTGGCGGTGGTCATCCCGAAGGACCGCGCCGTGCAGATGAACGCGACGGTGCGCAAGGTCGCGGCCGGTGCCGCCGAAACCCTGCCTCTCGCCGTGGTCACCAATCTCGCGCGTGCCCTGCGGCTGCTCAAGGACGCGGGCCTGTGGATCGTGGGCGCGGATGCCGAAGCGACGAAGCTCGCCCAGCAGACGGACCTGGCCGGACCGATCGCGCTGGTCATGGGCGCGGAAGGCGCAGGCCTTCGCCAGCTGACCCGGGACACCTGCGATTACCTGGTCCGGCTTCCCCAGCAGGGAACGGTGGAGAGCCTGAACGTGTCGGTGGCCACCGGGATGCTGCTGTACGAGGCCGTACGGCAGAGAATCGGGCCCGGAACCAACTCTAAGTAGTTGAAAAATGGGCTTTGGGCAGGCTTTCTCGGCTTGCCAACGTGGGGGCCGTTGAGTATTCTTCGCGCCCGTTTTTGACCCCTTGCCGCACCGTCAACCTCAGCCGGGCGGCTATATCCACAAGGAGTAACCATGAGGCATTACGAAATCGTGTTCCTGGTCCACCCGGACCAGAGCGAACAAGTCCCCGCCATGATCGAGCGCTACCGCGGGATGATCACCGCGGGTGGTGGCACGGTGCACCGTCTCGAAGACTGGGGCCGTCGCCAGCTCACCTTCCCCATCGCCAAGGTCCACAAGGCCCACTACGTTCTGCTGAACGTCGAGACCGACCAGAAGACCCTGGGCGAGCTCACCGGCGCGTTCCGTTTCTCGGACGCCGTGTTGCGCCACCTCGTGGTCAACATGGACGAGGCCGTGACCGAGCCGTCGCCGATGGCGAAGGCCGCGCAGGAAGAAAAGGAAGGCGGTCCGCGCTCGCGTCGCGAGGACTCCTTCGGTGGTGGCGATGACGATGACATGGGAGTGAACGCCTGATGAAAGACGACAAACCGCGTCGCAGTGGCCCGGGTGGCGGTGGTGCCGGTGGCAACCGCTCGTTCTCGCGCCGTCGCAAGTTCTGCCGTTTCACCGCCGAAGGCGTGAAGCAGATCGACTACAAGGATCTGGCCACGCTCAAGCAGTACATCACCGAGACGGGCAAGATCGTCCCGAGCCGCATCACGGGCACCAAGGCGTTCTACCAGCGCCAGCTCGCGGCCGCGATCAAGCGTGCGCGTTACCTCGCGCTGCTGCCCTACACGGACCAGCATTGAGATAAACCATGGACGTCATTCTGCTCACCAAGGTGGCTAACCTTGGAAACATCGGCGACCGCGTGAAAGTGAAGTCCGGCTACGGCCGCAACTTCCTCCTGCCCAAGGGCAAGGCGACTCTCGCGACGCCGGAGAACGTGAAGAAGTTCGAAGCACGCCGCGCCGAGCTCGAGAAGATCGCGCGCGAACAGCTCCAGGACGCGGAAAGCCGCGCCGCTGCGTTCAAGGACTTCAAGCTGCAGATCACCGCGAAGGCGGGCACCGAAGGCAAGCTCTTCGGTTCGATCGGCACGGCCGACATCGCCGAGGCCTGCACGGCGCAGGGCTACAAGCTGGCGCGCGCGGAAGTGCGCCTGCCGACCGGCCCGTTGCGCACCGTGGGTGATCACATGGTGGCCCTGCACCTGCACACCGACATCGACGTGCAGCTGCCGGTGGTCATCACGGCCGAAGAGTAAACCGCTTCCAAAGTGATGATTGGAAACGGCGCTCCTTCTGGTGAAGGGGCGCCGTTTTCGTTCTGGTCCCTTTTGGATCGTGCGCGACCGAAATTTTTCTAGTCGGCGGCGCGCGCAGAGTGGAAACTATTCCCCGCACCCGGGGGAGATCCATGTCCAGCACGCCCAAGTTTCGCCGCGACAATCCAGGCGCCACCGACCTGCGCGCTCCGCCGCATTCCATCGAAGCCGAGCAGGCCGTGCTCGGCGGCCTCATGCTCGATCGCGCCGCCTGGGACAACGTCGGTGACGTGGTCACGGCCGACGATTTCTTCCGCCCCGACCACAAGCTGATTTTCGAGAGCATCGCGGCGCTGGCGAGCGAGGCGCAGCCCTGCGATCCGGTCACGGTGTCCGAGCACATGCAGAGGCTGGGGAAGCTGCAGGAGGCGGGTGGGCTCGCTTACCTCGGTACCCTGACCCGCGACACGCCCGGCGCCGCCAACGCGCGAGCCTATGCCGAAATCGTCAAGGAGCGCGCGTTGCTGCGGTCGCTGGTCACGGCCGGCGGCGAGATCGCGGGCTCGGTATGGAGCGAAGAAGGCGAGAGCGCGCGCGAACTGGTGGAGAAGGCCGAGCGCCGGATTTTCGCGATCGCGGAAGGCAGTGCGCGCGGCAAGGGCTACGTGAGCGCGCGCCAGGCGTTGCCGGCGCTGATCGACCAGATCGACGATCTCTACAACAATCCCAACAAGCCGCGCGGCCTGCCGACGGGATTCATCGACTTCGATTCCAAGACCGGCGGCCTGCGCGGCGGCGACCTGCTGATCGTTGCGGGACGCCCGTCGATGGGCAAATCCACGCTGGCCATCAACATGGCCGAATACGCCGCCCTCAAGGACGGCATCCGTGCCTCGGTGGCCATCTTCTCGCTCGAAATGCCGGCCGAGCAGATCCTGACGCGCATGCTCTCGTCGGTCGGCAGCGTGCACCTCGGCAACATCCGCAGCGGCAAGCTGTCCGAGGACGACTGGCCGCGCATCACCAGCGCGACCAAGCAACTGCAGGACGCCAAGATCTTCATCGACGATACGCCCGCGCTCACGCCCACCGAGCTGCGCGCGCGCTCGCGGCGCATCAAGCGCGAGCACGGCCTCGATCTGATCGTCGTGGACTACCTGCAGCTCATGTCGGTACCGGGCACGAAGGAGAATCGTGCCACCGAGATCTCCGAGATCTCGCGCGGCCTCAAGGCGCTCGCGAAGGAGCTCAACTGCCCGGTGATCGCGCTGTCGCAGCTGAATCGCGGCGTCGAGCAGCGCGAGAACAAGAAGCCGGTGATGTCGGACCTGCGCGAGTGCGTGGCGGGCGATACGTTGGTATGCCTTACGGATGGACGGCGCGTCCCCATCCGGGATCTGGTCGGGAAGCAGCCCGAGGTCTGGGCGCTGGATGATGAACAGAAACCCATCGCGGCCCGGGCCGAGATGGTCTGGTCCACGGGCGAGAAGCCGGTACTCAAGCTGGAGCTCGCGAGTGGCCGTTCGATCCGGGCGACGGAGGAACACCGCGTTCTCAGCGGTGATGGATGGAAGCCGCTCGGCAATTGCCAGCCTGGTGACCGGGTTGCACTCCTGCGCGGTATGCCGGAAACCCGTCGGTGCGTCGAATGGCCCGAACACTGGCTGGTACTGCTCGGGCACCTGGTCGGGGATGGCAGCTACCTCAAGCATCAGCCGCTCCGATATACGACGAGCTCAGAACAGAACAGTGCCGCCGTGGCGGAGAGTGCGCGCCGGTTCGGCAGCGAGGTGTCCCGGCATGCCGGCCGTGGCAATTGGCACCAACTCGTCATTTCGGGAAATGGAAATCGATGGCAGGCGGCCGGCGTCGGACGGTGGCTCAAGGATCTCGGGATATTCGGCCAGCGATCGCACGAGAAACGCCTGCCGGCCGTGGTTTTCCAATTGAGCAAGCCGCAGATCGGGACGTTGTTGCGCCACCTCTGGGCCACGGATGGCTGCGTATCGTTGCGCAACGCAGGGCAGCGCGGTTCGCCCCGCGTGTTTTTCGCCACGTGCAGTGAAGGACTGGCGAGCGACGTGGCGGCCTTGCTGCTTCGACTGGGGATCGTCTCCCGTACCCGCGTCGCTCACTCGGGCAATACCTGCCCCATGTACAGCGTGGATGTCTCCGGGTCGACCGACCAGCAGTTGTTCGCTGACCGGGTCGGTGGATTCGGGCCGCGCGAGGCCGCGGTGGCACGTCTCGGCTCGTTGCTGCGGACGATCGCCTCGAACACCAACGTGGATACGCTGCCGAAGGAAATATTCTGGAGCGTGCGCGAGCGCATGCGTTCACAGGGGATCAGCCAGGGGAAGATGGCCGCCATGCGCGGAACGCGGTACGGCGGGACGGCGCATTTCGGGTTCGCCCCCTCTCGCGCGGTGATCGCCGAGTACGCCGGGTTGCTCGAGGCGCCGGAATTGAAGCTGTGGGCGCAGGCTCCGCTGTTCTGGGACCGGGTCGTCGCCGTCGAGCCCGCGGGCGTGTGCGAGACCTTCGACCTTACGGTTCCTGGCTACCACAACTGGCTGGCCGACGGCATCGTCACGCACAACTCGGGCGCCATCGAGCAGGATGCGGACATGATCCTGCTCATCTACCGCGAAGAGGTCTACAACAAGGAAACGCCCAAGAAGGGCGTGGCCGAGATCGATCTCGCCAAGCATCGCAACGGCGAAACCGGCGACATCCGCCTGACGTTCCGCGGCGCCAACAGCCGCTTCGAGAACTACGTCGACCCGGCGTACGGCGAAGGAATCATGCGTTGATCCGCCTGCTCCGCGCGTTGATCGACACGCACGCGCTGCGCCACAACCTCGGCACCATCCGCGCCTACGCGCCGCGCTCGAAGGTGATGGCGGTCATCAAGGCCAACGCCTACGGCCACGGGCTCGTGTCGGCGGCGCTGGCACTGGCGGATGCCGACGCGCTCGCGGTCGCGCGCCTGGAGGAAGGGATCGCGCTGCGCAGCGCCGGCATCCAGACGCCCGTCGTGCTGCTCGAGGGCGTGTTCAACGCCGAGCAGCTCGCCGAGGCCGCGCACCATCGGTTCGAGCTGGTGGTGCACGACCCGCTGCAGATCAAACTACTCGAGGCCCACCGCGACGCGCGCCGCTTCGTGGTGTGGATCAAGATGGACACCGGCATGAACCGCCTGGGCTTCCGGCCCGAGGCCTTCGCGGCCGCGCTCGCGCGCCTCAAGGCGCTGGCCGTGCCGCCGCTGGAGCTGCGCGCCATGACGCACCTGGCGCGCGCCGACGAGCGCGACCAGCCGATGACGGTGCAGCAGGTCGAGCGCTTCGAGCAGACCCTCGCGGTCGCGGGGCTCGCCGGGCCACAGCGCCTGGCCACCAGCGTGGGCAATTCGGCCGGCACGCTCGGCAATCCGCGTGCGCAGGGTGACTGGGTGCGACCCGGCCTGGCGCTCTATGGCGTATCGCCCTTCGATGACGAGACCGCGGAACAGCACGGGCTCAGGCCCGTGATGACGCTCGAGACCACGGTGCTCACCGTGCGCGAGGTGAAGCGTGGCGAGACGGTGGGCTATGCGGGCGCCTGGCGGGCGGAAAAGGATTCGTCCATCGCCATCCTGGCCGCGGGCTATGGCGACGGGTTGCCCCGTCACCTCGAGAACGGCACGCCGGTGCTGATCGGCGGCGCCCGTTATCCGCTGGTGGGGCGCGTATCGATGGACATGATCGCGGTCGATGTGAGCGGAGCGCCAAAGGTCGCCACCGGCAGCAGGGCCATCGTCTGGGGCGAGGGACTGCCGGTCGAGGAGGTGGCCCGCCACGCGGACACGATTCCCTACGAGCTGCTGTGCGGCGTCAGCCAGCGCGTGCCGCTGGAGCTCAAGTAGCCAGCGGCCGGCGGGTCAGTCCAGCCAGTTGATCACCAGGTTCGCGATGCCTGCCAGCGGCAGCATCAGGATCAGCAGCAACAGGATGTTCACCGACCACTTGAGCGCCAGGTATTTCGGCCGGTTCCTGGCCTTGAGTTCCTTGCTGCGCGCGAGCAGCGGCGCGAGGCCCGAGAACACGCGGTTGGCGAAGCCGCGCTTGTCTTCCGGCGTGTTCGGCACCACGGAGGCGCGCGTGACGGCGCCGTAGAAGAAATTGAACAGCTTGCCGAGCGGATTCAACGGCCGCGCGACGTCGCACATCAAGATGAGGCGGCTCGAATCGGTGTCATTGCGCACGAAGTGCAGGTAGGTCTCGTCGAACATGATGACCTTGCCGTCGCGCCAGCTCTGCACCTTGCCGTCCACGTTGATGAAACAGTCGTCCGAGTTCGGCGTGGCGAGGCCGAGGTGATATCGCAGCGAAACCGCGATGGGATCGGCGTGCCGCGTGAGCTGCGAGCGGGGCGGCATGTAGGCGAACATCGCGCCACTGACCGCCGGCACCTTCTTCAGTAGTTCGACCGTGCGGGGGCAAAGGCGCTGCGCGGAGTGGTGCGTGTAGCCGTACCAGTTCAGGTAGAAACGGCTCCAGCCGTACTTGAAGAAAGTGCGGAAGCCGACGTCGTAGTAGCCCGCGGTGCCGGGGCGCTTGGTCGCGTCGAAGTAGTTGTCCTTGACCAGCGCGAGGCCCTCCTCGCGGATGGTCTCCCAGTTCTGGCGCAACAAGTCGAGTTCGGGGAACTCGGCGGAATCGAGCACGGCCTTCGAGCCGCGCGCCTTGGTGGTCGCGTACAGCACGCAGTTGAAGGGCGAGAAGACCGGCCAGCCCTTGCGGAAATATTCACCGAGGCTCGCGTAGCGTGCCGTGCCGCGGAAGCGGTAGACGTAGACGACGCTCGCGGTGATGAGTGCGAGCAACACGACGATGGCTGACATGGTTTATCCCGGGCCTTTACACGCAGATTCCTTGCTGCATGTGGCCTCTTGTCGACTGCCCCTGCCGAATCCCTTGCGCGCAAGAATACATGAAGAACCCGCCGGATTATGTGTCGTGGCTCATGCCTTCGGGACCGGCGGGCAAAAACAAAGGCCGGATCCGCGTGGATCCGGCCTTTCTCTTACCAAGCAGGATGAGAGTCGCCGGGCGCTCAGGCCTCGAAGAACCCCATCTTCACGCCGGCCAGCTGGATGACGTCGTTGTCGATCAGCTTGCGCGCCTGGCTGCCGATCGCCGTGCCGTTCACCAGCGGGTAGTTGTTAGGCGTGTCGCTGTCGACGTGCACGATGAAGTAACCGTCCTGGCGCCGCGTGATCGCGGCCACCTGGATGCCGGGACGGCCGAGCGTGGTCAGCGCCTTGTTCAGCTCGAGCTCGCGTCCCGCGAACGAACCGGACAGCACCTGCAGCTTGGCCTTCTTGACCGGGACCTTGCCGTCGAGGCCCTTGCGGGCGCCGCTGGCGGAGAGGTCGGCGGACACCTTCTCGGCGACATCCTTGGCGGCGCGCATCTTCTCTGCGGCCGGGCGCGACGACGGCTGGATGACCATCGTCTTTTCGAACTCGTCCTGGGCCTCGTCGTCCTCGACGAAGCGCAGCTGGTGGTGGCCGACGGTGACGACGTCGCCGTGCTGCAACGCGTGCTTCTTGATGAGCTTGCCGTTGACGTAGGTGCCGTTGGTGCTGTTCAGGTCCTCGAGGAACGAGTCGTTGAGGATGTTGATGATCAGCGAGTGATGACCCGACACCGCCGAATTGTCGATGCGGATGTCGTTGTCGGGGAGGCGGCCAATCGTGTACCGCTCCTTGTTCATGTTGTATTCGGCGAGTACCTGGTTATCCAGGCTTAAGACCAAACGTGCCATTTAATTCGCCTTCCCTTAACTGAACCAGCCGAGCACTTTGTCCATCACACCGCGGCTCGCCGGAAACGAATCGACCGCCTGCGCGAGCACCACCGAGACGTTGTCACGGCCACCATTCTCGTTGGCTAGCTGAATCAACTGCTTAGCAACCGTATCTAGGTTAGCACCAAAGGTACTTATAGTTAAACGGATGTCTTCATCTTCGACCATGTCGGACAGGCCGTCCGAGCAAAGGATGAAGATGTCGCCCTTGTCGACCGGGTGTTCCTGCACCTCGACCTCGACCTGGGGTTCGACTCCGAGGGCCCGTGTCACGTAGTTCTTGTTGGCGGCACGCTGGGCTTCCTCGGGTGAGTAGAAGCCGCGATCCACGAGTTCCTGCAGCAACGAATGGTCCATGGTGACCTGGGCAATCTCGCTGCCGCGCTGGCGGTACAACCGCGAATCCCCGACATGCGCGATGGAAATGCGATTGTCGTAGAACAACGCGGCGACCACCGTCGTGCCCATGCCTTCGCATTCGGCCTGTGAGCGCGCCGTCTGGTAGATGATCTTGTTGGCGCGAGTGATGGCATCGCGCAGGACGATCGAAGGGCGCGACAAACCCGTGCCACGGTCGATCGATCCGAGGTCCTCGCGCGCGAGTCCCTCGCGAACCAGATTCGTGATGGTCTTGACGGCGATGCCGCTCGCCACTTCGCCGGCGTTGTAGCCACCCATTCCATCGGCCAGCACGAGGAGACCGACGTCGGAGTCGGTGGCAATGGTGTCCTCGTTGTGTTCGCGGACACGCCCCGTGTCGGTCTGACCGACGAAGGTGAGCTTGCCCTTCAGGCTCGCGATCTGGGCCATACGAACAGGCGAGTTTCAGCGTATTTTTCGATCACACCAGTGCTCAACACTCAAAAAGTGCCCTCTACGGACGCAAAGCGTCCGCACATTTCCCCGCACGTGCCATAACCTACCAGCAGTACGGCCGGCAGCAGGGGGCAATAAGTCACACTTCGCCCCCGACGCGCCGACACCAATGACCCAAAATCAACGAACTAGCGCCGCAATGCTAAAGCGAACCGGCGGGTTACGCACCGGACTACTGCACACTAGGTGCAGCGCGGAAGGGCGCGTTTTCCAGCCCCATGAACTTCGTCACGCTTTGCACCCCATCGGTGGAGGATCTCGACCCGACCATGGCTAAGCCGGCGATCGTATTTATCTGCGCGGAGTGCGGGGCCGAAACGCTGAAATGGCAGGGCCAGTGCCCCCAGTGCAGCCGGTGGAACACGCTCGAACAGCGCAGCGTCGCGCGCCGGGCGGTCGCGACGTCGCAGGCGCCCGCCGCGCCCCTGGAACCGTTGGCGGCCGGCGACCTGCCGCGGCTTTCGACCGGGATGGGCGAGCTGGACCGGGTATTCGGTGGCGGCCTGATACCCGGATCGGTGACCTTGCTAGGTGGTGAGCCGGGCATCGGCAAGTCGACGCTGCTGCTGCAGCTCGCCAATCATGCTGCCCGGAACACGCCGACCCTGTACCTCTCGGCGGAGGAGTCGGCGGCGCAGATCGGCCTGCGCGCGCGGCGGCTCGGGATCGCCGCGGACCGGCTGCACGTGGTGGCGGACACCGACCTGGAGGCGGTGCTCGCCGGCGCGCGCGAGCGGCAGATCCGCCTGCTGATCGTCGATTCCATCCAGACCGTGCAGCTCGCCTCGGTGGGCACGGCCGCGGGCGCGGTCACGCAGCTGCGCGAGTGCACCGCGCAGCTGGTGCGCTTCGCCAAGACCGAGGGCGTGAGCATCGTCATCGTCGGGCACGTCACCAAGGACGGCGCCATCGCCGGCCCGCGGGTGCTCGAGCACCTGGTCGACACCGTGCTTTATTTCGAGAGCGATGCTTCCAGCCGTTTCCGCAACGTGCGTGCCACCAAGAACCGCTTCGGTTCGGTGGGAGAGCTGGCGTTCTTCCACATGGGCGAGCAGGGCCTGCGGGAGGTGCGCAATCCTTCCGCCATTTTCCTGGCGCGTTCCGCGGAACCCGCGCCCGGCAGCATCGTCACGGTGACCCGCGACGGCCGCCGGCCGCTGCTGGTGGAGCTTCAAGCCCTGGTCGATGCCTCGCGCTTCGGCTCTCCGCGCCGCGTCGCTCAGGGCCTGGACTCGCAGCGCGTTGCCCTGTTGTTGGCCGTCATGAATCGCCATGCGGGCCTGAACCTGCAGGAACACGACGTGTTCGTGAACCTGGTCGGCGGGCTCGAGGCCACCGAAACGGC
>DASSRK010000183.1:0-5181 GCA_035701825.1 Steroidobacteraceae bacterium | reverse complement strand
CACTGCGGCTGTGCCGGGTCCATGAAGCTCGACTGCACGAACACCGACGGTCCGTACACGTGCGGCGAGTACACCAGGCGATCCTTTGGAATGTTCGGCGGGTTCGCGCCGGCTTCGAACAGGTTGCCGCCCCAGTTGGGCACGGTGGCCGCGCCGCCGTGCGGCCGCTGCGACACCGTATCGGGCGTACCGTCCTGGTTGCCGGCCGTGGCCGAGTTGCCCTCGACGAAGATCAGCGTGTTCGGGTTCACCGCGTTGATCGCCGTGTAGGCCTGCTCGGCCAGCGACTTCCACTCGCTCCAGGTGTAGTCCCAGGGCTCGTTGAAGATGTCGATGCCGATGATGTTGTCGACGCCCAACTGCTGCCCGAGCCCGGCGACGGTGCGCAAGTCGGCGAGCCACCTGGTGGTGTCGTAGGCCTGGATGCGCGTGACGCCGGGCGGATTGTTGGTGGCCGCGCACGACGAGTCTTCACGCGTGAAGTCGTAGTTGTCGCGGTCCCGGTCCACGTACGGCGGGCGGGCATCGAGCCGGCCCTTTCTCCAGCCGACGTAGTTGGAGCAGGAGTGGATGTCGAGCAGCACCGCGACGTTGTTCTGCGCCGCGGCCGTGATCATCGTCTCGAGCGCGAGGCGCGAATTCGCGATGCGCACCGAGGGATGATTCTTGAGCACGTTGCCCATGCCCTGCGGATCGTTGGCGTTCAGCGTCTGCGGCACCAGCGGCAGGCGGATCATGTTGATGCCCATGCCGGTGATTTCCTGGAAGGTCTGCTGGATGGTGCGGCCCGTCCCCGAACCACCGTTCGCCCAGAAGGTGTTGCCGATGTACTGCTCCATCGGCGCGCCGCTCGGGTTGGTCGAGTCGTTCGACGGCTCGTGCCGGCCCTCGAGGCCGAACCAGTTGCCGCAGCGGACCGGGAACACGGTGCCGTTCTTCGTGATGCGGCCCGCCGAGTTCACGCGCCACACCGTGCCCGAGGAGCCGACGGTGAACGGTACCGCAGTGCTCACGGTGCTCAGCGACGGCGACCCGTTGTCGAAGGCCGTCGCCGTGGCGGTGTGTGCGCCGGCCGCGACGCTGGTCGCGCTGAAGCTGTAGGGCGAGGTGGTGTCCGTGCCGACCAGCGTGCCATCGATGCGGAACTCCACGCGGATCACGCCGCCGCCCGTGCCGGGATCCGCGGCGGTGGCCGCGAGTGGCACCGCGGCGCCGGCCGCGAACGACTGGTTAGCCGTGGGTGACGTCAGCGACACGGTCGGCGGTGTGTTGCTGCCGCCGCCCACCGTGAAGGCGACCGCCGCCGTGGTGGTGCTCAGCGCGGGCGAGCCATTGTCGACGGCGGTGGCCGTCGCCGTGTGATTGCCATTCGCGAGGCCCGTGGCGCTGAAGCTGTACGGCGAGGTGGTGTCGGTGGCGACCAGCGTGCCATCGACGCGGAACTCGACGCGTGCCACGGCACCACCGGGATCGCTCGCGGTGGCCGCGAGTGTCACGGCCGCGCCCGAGGCGAAGTTCTGTCCCGCCGTGGGGCTGGTGAGGCTCACCTGTGGCGCGGTGTTGCTGCCGCCGCTGATGTTGAAACTCACCGTGGCATTGGCGCTCAGCGCCGGGTTGCCGTTGTCGACAGCGGTGGCCTGCAGCGTGTGCGAACCGGCGGCGAGGGTCGACGGGTTCAGCGTGAAGCCGTACGGTGAGGTGGTGTCGGTGGCGAGCAGCGTGCCGTCCACGCGGAATTCGACGCGCGCCACGGCGCCGCCGGGATCACTCGCGGTTGCGGTGACGGCGAACGACGTGCCGCCCAGTGTCTGGCCGCTCGACGGCGCGGTGATCGCCACGGTGGGCGGATTGTTGGTCGGCGTGTTGCCGATGGTGCAGGCCGTGCCATTCAACGTGAACGAGGTCGGCGGATTGTTGGCGCCGCTGAAAGTGCCATTGAAGCCGACGGTGAACACGCCGTTGGTGGCGAGGGTGCGATTCCAGTCCGCGTCGCTGGCGATGGTCAGCGTCGCGCTGTTCGCGGGCTGCGAGAAGGTCACCGGCCAGCCGTTCTGCAGGCGCTGGCCATTCGGGAAGTTGAACACCAGCGTCCAGCCGTTGATGGTGGGCCCGGTGTTCTTGATGTCGATGCTGGCGCCGAAGCCATTGCCGCCGGTCCAGGTCGGCCACGTGTAGGTGATGTTGCAACCGGCGGACTGCGCCAGCGCGTGGTTCGGAAGGGCCAGGATGGCGAGCGACGCGACTAACAACCACGGCAGGGCGCGCCGCCCGGCCGTACGGATTACGCGAGACATAGATGTTTCTCCTCACTCCATGGATTGGCAGCCGGCGTGATGCACCACGGCCGGCGACAAGCGAGATCCCCCTGACGAAACGCGTCGCAAATTACGCGCGGGCGCGGCAGAGTCCATACGTGGATACCGTTGTCTGGCCGCTTGTCCCGCCCAATGCCTTGCTAGTCGACGCTCCGGGCGTGCGCTACCATCGGCCGCGAACATGAAGACCACACTCGCCGCGCTGCTGACGCTGGGACTGCTCGCCGCGTGTGAGTCGACGCCGACAACGACGACGGCGGGCACGCCTGCCGCGAGCCCGGCCAGCCTCGAAGGGACATCCTGGCGCCTGGTGCAGATCGTCTACGGCGACGGCACCCTTCGCGCCGCCATCGAGCGCTCGCGTTACACCATCGGCTTCGGCACGGACGGCGTGCTCAACGTACGCTTCGATTGCAATCGCGGCCGCGGCACGTGGGAATCCAGCGCGCCCGGCCACCTGGAGTTCGGCGAGCTCGCATTGACGCGGGCGCAGTGCGCCACCGGTTCGCTCTACGACGATCTCGTGCGGCAATGGCCGCATGTACGTTCGTACCTGGTCAAGGATGGGCGCCTGTTCCTCGCGCTGATGGCGGACGGCGGCACGCTCGAGTTCGAGCCTTCGCCCTGAGGTTGCCGCGCACTGATGTCCTTGCGTAACACCGCCTTCCCCTGCGTTTGCCTGTTATTGCTGCTGAGCGGCTGCGCGCAGCTTCCCGAAAAACCCACGTTGCCGGCCGAGAACTCCATCGCGGTGGGCGCCGACGGCAAGCTCGACCAGGTCATCGCGCCCGCCGAGAGCGCGCATCCCGGGCAGTCCGGCTTCCGGCTGTCGGTCGAGGGCACCGAGGCCTTCGTGCTCCGTGCGCACAGCGCGCGGCTCGCCGTGCGCACGCTCGACGTGCAGACCTACATCTGGCACTCGGACACCACCGGCCTGTACCTCGCGCGCGAGCTGCTCGAGGCCGCGGATCGCGGCGTGCGCGTGCGGTTGCTGGTCGACGACATGGACGCGCGCGCCAGGAACGCCGGCTACGCGGCGCTCGCGGCGCACCCGCGGGTCGAAGTGCGGCTGTTCAACCCGTTCGCCAGCCGCAGCGGCGCGCTGGGCTTCGCCAGCGAGAGCCTGCGCGACTTCGGGCGCATCAACCGCCGCATGCACAACAAGAGCTGGATCGCCGACAACCGCATCGCGCTGGTCGGCGGCCGCAACCTCGGCGACGAATACTTCGCGGCGAGCGAGGAGGTGAACTTCGTCGACCTGGACTTCACGATGGTGGGCCCGGTGGTGCGCGACGTCTCGAGGTCCTTCGATCACTTCTGGAACTCGGCTTCCTCCTGGCCGATCCAGGTGCTCGACCCGGATTCCGTCAGCCCCGCGGCGCTGGAGAAACTGCGCGGGAAACTCGACAAGCGCGCCGCGTCGCCCGAGGCGGAACGCTATGCACAGGCGTTGCGCGGCGACGACGGCATCAGGCGGCTGGTGGCCGGCGACTGGGCGCTGCGCTGGTCGTCTAACTACCAATTCGTGTCGGACATCCCCGAGAAGGTCCACATGCAGAAGAAGGACTCGGCGCGCGCGGTGGTGGGCGCGGCCGTGGGCGGCATGGTGCGCGATGCGAAGACGTCGCTCGAGGTGATCTCGCCGTATTTCGTGCCGGGCCAGCGCGGCGCCACGGCGCTGATCGACCGCGTCAAGGCCGGCACCGACGTGCGCATCCTCACCAACTCGCTGGCCGCCAACGACGTGGCCGCGGTGCACGGCGGGTACGAGCGCCACCGCCGCGAACTGATCAAGGGCGGCGTGAAGATCTGGGAGCTCAAGCCCACCAACAAGCCGGAGCCGACCAAGGACATCGACCCGGATGAAGTGGGCGAGACGCAATCCGCGCCGAAGAAGAAGGGGTCGGGATTCAAGGGATCCGGCGCCAGCCTGCACACCAAGGCGCTGACCGCGGACGGCCACAATTCCTTCGTCGGCAGCTACAACCTCGACCCGCGCTCCACCTGGCTCAACTGCGAGCAGGGCGTCATCGTCGATGAACCGGCCATCGCCGGGCAGCTGGAAGGCATTTTCAAGCAGCAGACCGCGGGTGAGCGTGCCTGGCAGGTGAAGTTGCATGGCCACGAGCTGCAGTGGACGGACGGCACCCAGACCCGCGATTCCGAGCCCGACGCCTCGTTCGGGCGCAAGTTCCAGGCCTGGCTGGCGCGCACCTTCCATCTCGACGCGCAGCTGTAGCCGGTTCCGGCCGGATTAAGGTCAAATCCGGCCATCCCCAAGGATTCCGCATCCGGGCCCGTCTAACCCACGAGTTCCAACAAGAAGCCGGGATGGAAGAACAAGATCTGATACGCCGGGCCCAGCAGGGGGACGCGAACGCGTTCGGCGAACTATTGGACTTGTACTACGACACCATCTTCCGCTTCGCCTGGAAATGGTGCCGGCATCGCGCCAATGCCGAGGACATCGCCCAGCTCGCCTGCATGAAGCTGGCGAACAGCCTCGCGCAGTACCGCTTCCAGGCGGCATTCGCGAGCTGGTTGTACCGGCTCGTGATCAGTTGCGCGCAGGACTGGCAACGCAGCCAGAGGCGCCACGAACACGATGAGCTGCACGAGAGCGTGCCGCGCGACGACGAATCACAGACGGAGGACCAGATCTACCTGCTGCAGCTTCTCGATGAACTCACGGACATCGGCGAAGGCATGAAGGAGACCGCCTTGCTGGTGCACGCCGAAGGCATGAGCCACGCGGAAGCGGGCGCCGTGCTCGGCGTATCGGAGTCCACGATCTCCTGGCGCATCCACACCATTCGCCGGCACATGAGCAAGCGTGAAGCACGGGTGAGCGAAAGCGTATGAACCA
>DASSRK010000182.1:0-6689 GCA_035701825.1 Steroidobacteraceae bacterium | reverse complement strand
CACACGAACACACTGCAGACGCCCACCACTCGGAACACGACCATCACGGCCCGGCCCACGGCTGGCGCCGCTGGGTCTTCGCGACGAACCACAAGGACATCGGCACGATGTACCTGATCTTCGCCTGCGTGATGTTCTTCGTCGGCGGCCTGATGGCGATGATCATCCGGGCGGAGCTGTTCAAGCCCGGCCTGCAGCTGGTCGAGCCGCAGTTCTTCAACACCATGACCACCATGCACGCGCTGGTCATGATCTTCGGCGCGGTCATGCCGGCCTGGACGGGCCTGGCGAACTGGATGATCCCCATGCAGATCGGCGCGCCGGACATGGCGCTGCCGCGCCTCAACAACTTCAGCTTCTGGATCCTGCCGTTCGCGTTCACGCTGCTGCTGGCCACGCTGTTCGTGCCGGGTGGCGGTCCCGCCGGTGGCTGGACGCTGTATCCGCCGTTGTCGCTGCAGATGGGTGACGGCTTCCCGATGGCCATCTTCGCCATCCACCTGATGGGCGCGAGCTCGATCCTCGGCTCCATCAACGTGGTCGTGACCATCATGAACATGCGCGCGCCGGGCGTCGGCCTGCTGAACATGCCGCTGTTCTGCTGGAGCTGGCTGATCACCGCCTACCTGCTGATCGCGACCATGCCGGTGCTGGCGGGCGCCGTGACCATGCTGCTCACCGATCACTTCTTCGCCACCAGCTTCTTCTCGGCCTCCGGCGGCGGCGACCCGGTGATGTTCCAGCACATCTTCTGGTTCTTCGGTCATCCCGAGGTGTACATCCTGATCCTGCCGGCCTTCGGCATCGTCTCGGAGATCATCCCGACCTTCTCGCGCAAGCCGCTGTTCGGCTATGACGCGATGGTGTACGCGACCGCGGCTATTGCCTTTCTTTCCTTCATCGTGTGGGCGCACCACATGTTCACGGTGGGCATGCCGCTCGCCGGGCAGCTGTTCTTCACGCTGTCCACCATGATGATTTCCATCCCGACGGGCGTGAAGGTGTTCAACTGGACCGCGACCATGTGGAAGGGCTCGCTGACGTTCGAACCGCCGATGCTGTTCGCGTTGTCGTTCCTGTTCCTGTTCACCATCGGCGGCTTCTCGGGCCTGATGCTCGCGGTGGTGCCGGCGGACTTCCAGTACCACGACACGTACTTCGTGGTCGCGCACTTCCACTACGTGCTGGTGCCGGGCGCCGTGTTCGCCATCATGGGCGGCGTCTACTACTGGCTGCCGAAGTGGACCGGCAAGATGTACGACATGAAGCTCGCCACCTGGCACTTCTGGCTGTCGACCATCTTCGTGAACGTGCTGTTCTTCCCGCAGCACTTCCTCGGCCTCGCCGGCATGCCGCGCCGCATCCCCGACTACTCGACGCAGTTCGCCGACTGGAACATGGTCTCGTCGATCGGCGCCTTCGGCTTTGGCCTCTCGCAGTTGCTGTTCCCGTACATCATCTGGAAGTGCGTGAAGGCGACCACCAAGGCGGCGGACCGCGTGTGGGACGGCGCGCATGGACTCGAGTGGGAGCTGTCCTCGCCCCCGCCGTACCACAGCTGGAGCGACCCGCCGTCCCGTGAAGTGATCGCGCGCGGCGTGCAGCATTGATGGGCACCTCGCCGATGACGCCGGAAGAGCTCAGTTCACGGCGCGCGAAGGCGCGCCGCACGGCCCTGCTGCTCGGCGCGGTGGCCCTGGCGTTCTACATCGCGTTCATCGTGATGTCGGTGGTCCGCGCCTGAACCCATGAGCGACGACGCCGCACAAAAGGCACGCGCCAACCGGCGGCTCACGCTGCAGCTGGTCGCGATCGGCCTCGGTGCGTTCGGCCTGGCCTTCGCGCTGGTGCCGTTCTACAGCGTGCTGTGCGAGCTCACGGGTTTCGGCAACCAGAAGGCGCTGACCCAGGCGCGCGCCGCCGAGCAGCACCCCGACGACACGCGCACCATCACGGTGGATTTCGTCGCCGAGCTGCCGACCGTGGGCAACTGGGAATTCCGGCCGACCGTGGCCTCGATGCAGGTGCATCCCGGCCGGCTCTACCAGACCGACTTCTTCGCGCACAACCTGACCGGCCGCGACACGATGGCGCAGGCGGTGCCGAACATCTCGCCCGGCAAGGCCGCGGGCTACTTCCGCAAGACCGAGTGCTTCTGCTTCACCCCGCAGAAGTTCCGCGTCGATGAAGCCAGGCCCATGGCCGTGCGCTTCGTGGTCGATCCGGCGATACCGCGCTCGGTCGATCGCATCACGCTTTCCTACACTTTCTACGACGAGTTCACCCGAGTGGGCTCATTGAACTAGCAACTTAGGATCTCTTCATGGCAGACGCACACGCCTCCGCAGGCAAGTACTACGTTCCGGACCACAGCCGGTGGCCGATCATCGCCTCCGCCTCGTTCTTCACCTTGTTGTTGGGCGCGATCGCGCTGCTCAACCATTGGCTGCCGGCCTGGGCGATGCTGCCCGGCTTCGCGCTGGTGGTTTACATGTTCATCGGCTGGTTCGGTGACGTCATCAAGGAGAACAACAGCGGCATCTACGGCCTCGACGTCGACCGCTCGTTCCGCATGGGAATGATGTGGTTCATCTTCTCCGAGGTGATGTTCTTCGCCGCGTTCTTCGGCGCACTCTTCTATGCGCGCACGCTGTCGGTGCCGTGGCTGGGCGGCGAGGGCACCAAGGCCATCGGCAACCTGCTGCTGCACCAGGGCTTTGAAAATTCGTGGCCGACCAATGGCCCGGCGCACCTCGGGCCGCGCGATGCAGGCACCTTCGAGATCATCCCGGCCTTCGGGCTGCCGGCGCTCAACACGCTGATCCTGCTGAGCTCGGGCGTCACGGTGACCATCGCCCACCACGCGCTGCGCGCCAACAAGCGCGGGATCCTCAACATCTTCCTCGCGCTGACCTTCCTGCTCGGCTTCCTGTTCGTGTACCTGCAGGCCACCGAGTACGGCCATGCTTACCACGAGCTCGGCCTGCAGCTCGGCACCGGCATCTACGGCTCGACGTTCTTCATGCTCACCGGCTTCCACGGTTTCCACGTGACGCTGGGCGCCATCATGCTGGTGTGCATCTGGCTGCGAACCATGAACGGCCACTTCACGCCGGAACGCCACTTCGCCTTCGAGGCGGTGGCCTGGTACTGGCACTTCGTCGACGTGGTCTGGTTGGGCTTGTTCGTGTTCGTCTACTGGATCTGACGAAACACGGATCGACGGCATGAAACGGGGCGCTTCGGCGCCCCGTTTTTTTTCCAGCCCTGCTACTTCTGGTAGGTAGTCGGCCCGGTGATGCGGATGTCCGACTTCGGATCCTGGGGATTCTCGAACGCCACCACGTAGGCGATGCCGGCGCTCAGCGTGTGCAGCACCCACACCTCGCGGCCATCCTGCAGCTGGCGCACTTCCTCGACATTGGCGGTGCTGCGTCCGGCCTTTTCTTCGGCCGTGCGGATGGAATCGAGCACCTGTTGCGCGAGCGAATCCATGGCCTTGCTGGGGCCGGCCGGCAGCGGCAGCAGTGTCAGCACCATCGACGAGTCGTCGCGCGCGACGTAGCGGAAGGGCGAGCCCTTGAGCTCCATTTGCTTGTTGGCGTTCGACACCGCGTCGGCGACGGGGGTGGTGCAGGCCGCGAGTGCGGCGGCCAGGGCGACTGCAAGACGGAGTTTCATGGCGCGACTAGACCACAGGCCGCGACCCGGCTGCATACGACACCAGTCGTACTGGGGCATGATCCGGGCATGGCTTCCATTCTGCTCGTCGGTCCCGGCGCCATCGGCGCCACGCTCGCCGCCTGGCTGTGCCAGGACGATCGCCACCGGGTGACGGTCGCCGCGCGAACGTCCTTCGATTCCATCGAGGCCACCACGCCGAGCGGCGTGATCCGCGCCAAGCCCCGGGTCATGACCGACCCGGCGCGGGCACTGGCGGTCGACTGGATCCTGGCCTGCACGAAGACCTACGACAGCGAAGCGGCCGCCGGCTGGTTCGGCAAGGCCACCGGCCCCGCGACGCGACTCGCCGTAATCCAGAACGGGGTCGAGCACGTGCAGCGTTTCGAGCAGCACTTCGAGCGCGCACGCATCGTGCCGGTGATGATCGACCTGCCGGCCGAAAGGCTCGCGCCCGGGCGCACGGTGCAGCGCGGTCCCGCGCACCTGGTCGTGCCCGCGGGCCAGAACGGCGCGGACTTCCTCGCGCTGTTCGCGCACGCCAATTTCGATGCGCGCCAGACCGCGGACTTCACCACCGCGGTGTGGAGGAAGCTGTGCCTCAACTGCGCGGGCGCACCCTGCGCAGTGCTGCTCGAGCCGCTCGGCATTTCCAGGCACGAGGGCGTCGCCGATCTCATGCGCACCCTGGTGCGCGAATGCATCGCCGTGGGCCGCGCGGAGGGCGCGACCTTGGCGGACAGCATCGCCGACGAGATCGTCGACGGCGCCCGGCGCGCGCCACCGGAAACCGGGAATTCCATGCTCGCGGACCGGCGCGCCGGCCGGCCCATGGAATACGACGCGCGCAATGGCGTGATTGCGCGACTGGGCCGAAAGCACGGCATCGCCGCACCGATGAACGCGCTGATGGCCGCGCTGCTCGAGGCGGCACAACAGGCCTGACGCGCCTGGCCTCTGCCGCGCTGCATGGATTCCGTCGGATAGATAGCAATGTCGGGGGTGACCGGCCGTACCGTGTGGCCGTCGGATGCATCCCCGCCGCATCCGTGGTAGCTTCCGGCCCCATGAATCGCAACAAGCAGCCGGGCCTGGGCCCGAACGGTGACGCACTCGCGTCGGCGCTGCTTCGTTCGCTGCTGCTTCTTGCGGCCTAGCCGCACATACACACGCGCCACCAGTCGGCGCCAACAAGACTGGAATCCCTGACCCGACCGCGAACACCGCGGCACAGCCTTGTCACAGAGAAGCAGACATGTTGAAAGATCCATCCAAGAAGTACCGGCCGTTCCCGTCCATCGACCTGCCCAACCGCCAGTGGCCCTCGCGCGCGCTCCGCAAGGTGCCGACCTGGTGCAGCACCGACCTCCGTGACGGCAACCAGGCGCTGTTCGAGCCCATGAGCCGCGAGACGAAGAAGCGGCTGTTCAGGACGCTCTGCGCCGTGGGTCTCAAGGAAATCGAAGTCGGCTTCCCGTCCGCGTCGGAGACGGATTTCCAGACGTTCCGCGATCTCATCGAGCAGAAGCTGGTGCCCGATGACGTGACCATCATGGCGCTGACGCAGGCGCGCGAGGACCTGATCCGCCGCACGGTGGAGTCGCTGCGCGGGGCGCGCCGCGCCATCGTGCACGTTTACTGCGCCACCGCGCCGGTGTGGCGCAAGGTGGTATTCGGGCTCAGCGTGCCCGAGGTCATGCAGCTCATCGCCAGGCAGGTCGGGCTGGTCAAGTCGCTGACCGACGCCATGCCCGAGACCGAGTGGGTGCTCGAGTATTCGCCCGAGACCTTCAGCATGACCGAACTACCCGTCTCGCTCGAGGCCTGCAACACCGCGATCCACGCGTGGAATGCCGGCCCCGGCCGGCCGATCATCATCAACCTGCCGACCACGGTGGAAAACGCGACCCCCAACATTTACGCCGACCAGATCGAGTGGATGAGCACGCACCTCGAGCGGCGCGAGCACGTCGCACTGTCACTGCATTGTCACAACGATCGCGGCACCGGCGTCGCGGCGGCGGAGCTCGGCCTGCTGGCCGGCGCCGATCGCGTGGAGGGCTGCCTGTTTGGCAACGGCGAGCGCTCGGGCAACGTCGACCTGGTGACGCTGGCGCTCAACTTCTATTCGCAGGGCATCCATCCCGGCCTCGACTTCTCGGACATCAACGCGGTGGCCCGCGAAGTCGAGCACGCCACGCACCTGCCCATCCACCCGCGCCATCCGTACGTCGGCGACCTGGTGTTCACCGCGTTCTCCGGCTCGCACCAGGACGCGATCAAGAAGGGTTTCGCGGCGCAGAAGCCGGATGCCCCCTGGGAAGTGCCCTATATCCCCGTGGATCCCGCCGACCTGGGCCGCACCTACGACAGCATCGTCCGCGTCAACAGCCAGTCCGGCAAGGGCGGCATCGCCTATCTACTCGAACGTGACTACGGCGTGGTGATGCCGCGCCGCATGCAGGTGGAGTTCAGCGCGCTGGTGCAGCGCGCGATGGATGCGGCCGAGACCGAGATGAGCTCGCAGCAGCTCTGGTCGCTGTTCGAGTCCACCTACCTCGCCCTCGACCACGACATGGCCTACCACGCGCACCACCTGTTCGAGGAAGGCGACAAGCAGGGCATCGAGATCGAGATGACCGTGGCCGGCGAGCGCCGCCGCCTGCGCGGCACCGGCTCGGGACCGATCGCCGCCACCGTGAACGCGCTGGCGCTGCCGATCCGCATCGACAACTACGAGGAGCGCGCGCTGCGCGCCGGCGCGGACGCCTCGGCGCTCGCCATCGTCGAGGCCGCGCGCGATGGCGTGACCGGCATCCGTTACGGCGCGGGCCGGCATCCCAACATCGCGACCGCCTCGGTGCTCGCGGTGCTGTCAGCCGCACGGCGCCTCGGCGTCAATGCGCGCGACCTGGGTGGTGTCAGGCAGGGAAAGCCGGGATAACTCGCTGACGGCGTGCGGGCAAGGTGAAGGGCAGGCGGAGTTATCCCGGCTTTCCCTGCCTGAC
>DASSRK010000181.1:0-7850 GCA_035701825.1 Steroidobacteraceae bacterium | reverse complement strand
CCAGGTCGCCGGTCACGTGCACGGCGAACCAGACGCGGATCTGCAGCGCCAGCGATTCGGCCCAGGACAGCGGCGGCTCGATGCGCTCGACGTCGTAGTCGCCCTCGATCTTGGCGCGCGCGGCGGCAGCCTTCACGGCCTGGTCGAACAGGCCGAGGTGATCGACCAGGCCCTTGTCGACCGCGTCGGTACCGACCCAGACGCGGCCCTGCGCCACGGCATCGACCTCGTCGCGCGTCTTCTTGCGGCCGCTGGCCACGCGCGCGAGGAATTCCTCGTAGCCGTGGTCGAGCGTGGACTGCATGAGTTTCCGGGCGTCGTCGCTCATGGCGCGATCAAGTCGCGCCTGGCCGGACAGGCTGGTGGTGCCTACGCCGTCGACGTTGACGCCGAGCTTGGCCAGCGTGTTCTGGAAGGTCGGGATGGCGCCCCAGATGCCGATCGAGCCGGTGATGGTCGCCGGGTGCGCCCAGATCTCGTCGGCGGACGCGGAGATGTAGTAACCGCCCGAGGCGGCCAGATCGCCCATCGACACGACGACGGGCTTGCCGTTCTTCTGCGCGGCGCGCACCTCGCGGTAGATCTCTTCGGAGGCGAGCACGCTGCCGCCGGGACTATCCACCCGCAGCAGGATGGCCTTCACGTCATCGTCGCGGCGCGCCTGGCGGATGAGCCGCGCGGTGCTCTCCCCGCCGATGGTGCCCGGAGGCTGCGAGCCGTCGAGGATCTCGCCGGAAGCGACCACCACCGCGATCTTCGGCTTGCCGACGCCGCGGGCCTTCTTCTCGGCCTCGACCACCCGCAGGTAGTCCTCGAGCGAGGTGGAGTTGAAGGATTCACCGGCGTCGCTTTCGTCCGCCTCGACCTTGTCCTTGTCGCGGCGCGGCGAGTCGAGACCCACCAGATCGACCAGGCGGCGTTCGACTTCGAGCGACGACTTGAGCCCGGTCACCAGCCGCGCATCGAGCGCGACCTTGGCGGCATCTCCCTTGGCCGCGAGCATCGCGGGCACCGAGTTGGCGACGTAGGCGGTGATGTCGTCGGGCGTGAGACCGCGCGCTCCCGCGACGGCTTCGCGGTACTGGGTCCAGAGGGCGTTCAGGTACGCGAGGCTCTCCTCGCGATCCTCGGGAGACATGTCCTTGCGCGTGTACACCTCGGCGGCGCTCTTGTAGGCGCCGACGCGGAACAGGTTGACCTCGACGCCGAGCTTGTCGAACAGCTCCTTGTAGAACCGGCGGTAGCGATCGAAGCCGTCGATGGCCACGAAGCCGAGCGGATCGAGGTAGATCTCGTCGGCATGGGCGGCGACGTAGTACTGCTCCTGGCCGTAATAGGTCGCGTGCGCGATGACCTTCTTGCCGGAGCTGCGGAATTTCTTGATCGCGGCGGCGAACTCCGCGAGCGTCGGCTGGCCGCCATACGACATGTCGTCGAGGTCGAGCACCACCGCCTTGATGCGCGCGTCCTTGCGGGCGGCCTCGAGCGCGTCGACCAGGTCCCACAGCAGGGTTTCATGCTGGCGATCACCCTGGGCACGCGCCAGCGCCTGGTCGATCGCATCACCGCTCAATTGCTCGACGATCTCGCCGTGCGGCGCGATCACCAGCGCAGAGTCGTCCGCGATGTGCGGAATGGATCCCTTGAGAGCCCCGACGAGCACGCCGAAGATCACCAGCAGGAGCACCAGGTGCAGGAACTTCCGCAGCAGGTCGAAGCCGCGGAAGATGAATCCGAACACCCGGCCTACCATGGCGCCGCAGCTCTCAGGATGTCGGCGCCCTCAGACCTTTTCTTCGATGCGGGCTGCCTTGCCCGACAGGTCACGCAGGTAGTACAGCTTGGCGCGACGCACGCTGCCGCGGCGCTTCACTTCGATCTCGCTGATCGCCGGGCTGTAGGTCTGGAACACGCGTTCCACGCCCTCGCCGTGCGACACCTTGCGCACCGTGAACGAGGAGTTGAGTCCGCGGTTGCTCTTGGCGATGACCACGCCTTCGTAGGCCTGGGCGCGCTCGCGGTCGCCTTCCTTCACCTTGACCTGCACGACGACGGTGTCGCCGGGGTTGAAGTCGGGAACCTTGCGCGTGGCACGCGCCTTTTCGATCTGTTGGATGATGTAGTTAGCCATGTTCGTCACCTTCGCGTTCAGCGAGAAACTCATCGAGCAGCGCCGCCGCTTCCGCGCCCAGCCCTGCCCGCGCAATCAAATCCGGCCGGCGCAACCAGGTGCGCGCGACCGCCTGCTTCAACCGCCAGCGCTGGATGTCAGCGTGGTGCCCGCCCTGCAGTACCTCGGGCACCTTCCGGCCTTCGAACTCCACCGGCCGCGTGTAGTGCGGCCAGTCGAGCAGATTCGCGTCGAACGACTCCTCGACGCTGGAACGCTCGTCGCCGAGCACTCCCGGCAGCAATCTTGCCACCGCGTCCAGCAATACCAGCGCCGGGAATTCACCGCCCGACACCACGTAGTCGCCGATCGACACTTCTCTATCTATCCGCGATTCGATGACCCGCTCGTCGAGCCCCTCGTATCGCCCCGCCACCAGCAGCATGCCCGGCAGCCTCGCCAATTCCTTCGCCAGCGCCTGCGTCAGGGGCACGCCCTGCGCCGACAGGTAGATCCGCGGCGACCCCGCCGGCAACCGCGCCGCCGCCGCGTCGATGGCCGCCGTCAGCGGCTCGGGCTTGAGCACCATGCCCGGCCCGCCGCCATACGGCCGGTCGTCGACCGTGCGGTGGACATCCTTCGTATGCCCGCGAGGGTCTTCGCAACCCACCCGCACGATGCCGCGCTCCACCGCGCGTCCCAGCACCCCGAACTGCAGCGCCGCGCGCACCAGCTCCGGGAACAACGTCACGACTTCGATCTGCATGAGTCGTGTCAGAAATCCTCGGGCCAATCCACCACGATCGCTTGCGCGAGCGGGTCCACGCTGCGCAGGTGCTGCGTCGACATGGGTACCCAATGCTCCCGCGCACCCTTGATCACCATCACCGCGTTTCCCGGCGTGTCGACGAAATGGTCGACCACTCCCAACAACGCACCTTCGACATTCTTCACTTCGAATCCGACCAGGTCCGCGCGGTAGTGCTCGCGCGCCCGGGTCTGCGGCAACTCTTCCCGGTCGACCAGCAGCATCCGCCCGGTCAACCTGCTGGCGGCATTGCGTTCCTCGATGCCTTCGAGCCGTGCGATCCAGCCATCGCCTTGCGGCCGCGCCTCCAGCAGTTTCAGTTCACCGCCGGAGTCGAGATGCCAACGCTTCCACTCGAACAATCGTTGCGGCGGATCGGTGTACGACTGCACCCGCAACCAGCCCCGTACTCCGTGCGGGGCGCCCAATCTACCTACCTCGATGCGGCGTGCATCACTCATCGCGCCGCCGCGAGGGGCCCGTGCGATCAGGCGTTCGCTTTGCGGAACGTCGACACCAGGTGCTTCACACGCTCGGACTGCTGCGCGCCCTTGGACACCCAGTAGTCGATGCGCTCGATGTCGAGCTTGAGCCCGGTCTCGTTCTTCACCGGCTTCGGATTGAAGAAACCGACCTGCTCCAGGCTCTTGCCACCCTGGCGCTTGCGGCTGTCAGTCACGACGACGTGATAGAACGGCGTGTTCGTGGTGCCGCGGCGAGTCAGACGAATTGTCACCATGTCTCTAAACCTTCAAGTAACTGCGGCCCCGGGTCGAAATGCCCGTCCCGGCCGGCCAAAAAAGAGCGCGGATTCTACGCAAATCAGTGACTTGGTGGAAGCACTAGATGGTGCCGGAGCATGCAATCCGGCAAAACGTCGCAAGTGCCTGAGTTTTGCCGGATTTCGATCGCGGCGCGGTCGGCCGGGCCTATTGGCCGGGGAATCCCGGGGGCATCTTTCCCTTGAAGGCCTGGAGCATCCGCTGCATCCGGCCGCCCGAGAAGCTCTTCATCATCTTCTGCATCTCCATGAATTGCTTCATGAGGCGGTTCACGTCCTGCACCTGGACGCCGGCGCCGGTGGCGATGCGGCGCCGGCGGGAGCCGTCCAGGATCGCCGGGTTGCGGCGCTCCTTTTTCGTCATGGAGTTGATGATCGCGATCTGGCGGCGCACGTCCTTGTCGCCCTGGTCCGGCGCCACGGCCCCGCCTTTCATGGCGGCCTGCGGCAGCTTGTCCATGAGTGAGGCCACGCCACCCATCTTCTGCAGCTGCTCGAGTTGCGACTTCAGATCGACCAGGTCGAAGCCCTTGCCCTTGGCCACTTTCTTGGCGAGCTTCTGCGCCTCGTCGATGTCGACCTGCTTCTGCACCTGCTCGACCAGCGCGACCACGTCGCCCATGCCGAGGATGCGGCCCGCCATGCGCTCCGCGTCGAAGGGCTCCAGCGCATCGAGCTTCTCGCCCACGCCGACCAGCACGATGGGCTTGCCGGTGATCTCGCGCACCGAAAGCGCCGCGCCACCGCGCGCATCGCCATCCGCCTTGGTGAGGATCACGCCGGTGAGATCGAGCGCGGCGCCGAAGGCGCGCGCCGCGTTCACCGCGTCCTGGCCCGCCATGGCGTCGATGACGAACAGCCGCTCGTGCGTCTCGACCGCGCGCTCGATCTGTTTCACTTCGTCCATGAGCTCCGCGTCGACGTGCAGGCGGCCCGCGGTGTCGACGATCAGCGCGTCGTAGACGCCCTTGCGCGCGGCATCGAGCGCCGCGGCCGCGATGCGCGCCGGATCCTGCTTCACGTCCGTGGGGAAAAACCCCGCGCCCACCTGCTCGGCAAGACGCTGCAGCTGCAACACCGCCGCGGGGCGGCGGATGTCCGTGCTGACTAACAACACGCGCTTTTTCTGCTCGATCAGCCAGCGCGCGAGCTTGCCGGCGGTGGTGGTCTTGCCCGCGCCCTGCAGGCCGGCTAACAACACCACCACGGGCGGCTGGGCACGCAGCTCGAAGCGCGCCCGGTCCGCGCCCATGAGCTGCACCAGCTCCTTGTGCAGGATGCCGACGAAGGCCTGGCCGGGCGTGAGGCTCGCGGTGACTTCCGCACCCAGCGCCTTCTGCTTGACGCGCTCGATGAAGGTCTTGACCACCGGCAGGGCCACGTCGGCCTCGAGCAGCGCCATGCGCACTTCGCGCAGGGATTCGCCGACATTTTCTTCGGTGATGCGGCCGCGACCGCGCAGCGTCTCGACCGTGCGGGACAGCCGCGCGGTGAGGTTTTCGAAAAGTGCCATGGGGCGCGGATTATCCTATGTCCGCTATGCAAAACGTACCCTCGTCGATCCTGGCCGTCGCGCTCGTGGTTTTGCTCCTACTGATCGCGTTCTCCTCCGGCACCGAAGTCGCCATGCTCTCGGCGAATCGGTACAAGATCCGTGCCGCCGCCAAGGCGGGCAAGCGCACCGCCCGGGCGCTGGACGCGCTGCTCGCCAAGCCCGACAGCTGGCTCGGCGCGAACCTGGTGGTGCTGGCGCTGGCGAGCGTCGCCGCCTCGTCCATCGCGACCTTGTTGGCACAGCGCTCCGGCTACGAGCACGCCGAGCTGTTCACCATCGTCGGGCTCGGCATCTTCATGATCGTGTTCTGCGAGCTCGCACCCAAGATCTACGCCGCGCTCAAGCCGGATCCGGTCGCCATGTCGTCGACCTACATCTACAAGGTGCTGGTGTTCCTGGCGACGCCGATCACCTGGTTCACCAACAAGGCGGCGTACGGATTCCTGCGCATCTTCGGCGTGAAGCCCGTGCGTTCCGACGGCGTCGCGATGTCCGCCGAGGAACTGCGCGCCGTCGTCGCCGAAGCGGGCCCGATGATTCCGACGCGCCACCGGCAGATGCTGCTGTCGATCCTCGATCTCGAGCACATCACCGTGAACGACATCATGGTGCCGCGGCAGGAAATCGCGGCGATCAATGCCGACGACTCCTGGGAGGACATCCTCGACCAGCTGCGCCAGACGCCGCACACGCGCCTGCCGCTGCACCAGGGCGAGCTCGACAATCTCATCGGCATCATCCACATGAAGCGCGTGGCGCAGGAACTGGCGCGCGACACGTTGACGCGCGAGCGCTTGATCGAGTTGGCGCGCGCACGCGAGCCCTACTTCGTGCCGGAAGGCACGCCGCTCAACACACAGCTCAACCAGTTCCAGCGCAACCGCCGCCGCCTCGCGTTCGTGGTCGACGAATACGGCGACATCCAGGGCTTCGTCACGCTCGAGGACATCCTCGAGGAGATCGTCGGCGAGTTCACCACGGATCCGGCCACGGTCACGCACAAGCACGTGCATCGCGAGGCGCCCGGCGTGTTCATCATCAACGCCAGCGCCACGGTGCGGGCCGTCAACCGCTCGCTCGGGTGGCAATTGCCCACCGACGGGCCGAAGACGCTCAATGGCCTGCTGATCGAGCAACTCGAGACTCTGCCCGAGGCCGGCGCCGAGGTGACGGTCGGCGAGCACCAGTTCGAAGTGCTGCAGGTGGGCGAGAACACCATCCGCACGGTGCGCGCGCGCCGCGCCGCGTCGACCGCGAGCTGACCCGGAACGGGCTCGAGTGAAACGCGCCCACGTCATTGCGGCGGCGCTCGTGCTCCTTGCAGCGGTGGCGCTCGGACTATCGCTTCGCATTCATGAGGCGAGTCCGCCTGCAAGCGTAGACGAGGCTCACTCGCAGCCGAGTGTCATGGCGCCGAACGATGCAGCCGGCCACTCCCTGCGCGGCGCAGACAGCCACGACGGCATTCGCTCACCGGCCGAACCGCACGCGAACTCCGGACCGGGGACTCCGGATCGCCTCGCGCCGGATCCCGCTGCGTTTTTCGAACACATGGCGCGTGACAAAGCCGAACTCTGGATCCCGCAGGTGTACGAGGACCTTCCGCGCCAGATGAATTTGACGCCGGTGGAATTCCAGCGGCTCAAGATCCTGCTTGCCGAACAGGAGGGAGAGTCAGGCGTGCCGGATATCGCCGTGGGCGAAGACGGGCAATCCGCCGAGGAACTCCGCGAACAGATGATGGCCCGCCATCGCGCCGAACTCACCGAGTTGCTCGGCGAACAACGAATGGCGCAATTCGACCGGTATGAAGATTCGTTCGACGCGCGCTACGAAGTCGCGGAAATGCGCTGGGCGATGAACGGCGCTGGCGTCCCGATCGGCGAGGCGGTGCGCAAGGAACTGGTGGCGCGAATGCTGAAGCCCGGTTCCATGTTGAAGGTACGCGACTTCATTCCGGGCGAGTCCCCCCGGGCGTATCGACAGGAGGCCGAGGCGCAGCTCGACCTGAACGACCAGCTGATCCTGTCCAGCGTGCGCGATCTGCTGACCGTGGAACAACTCCGCGCCTACCAGGATTACCAGAAGCGGCGCCGCGAAAACGTGCTGCGCTCGCTGCTCCCCTTCGGTACGCCGGCAGAAGAAGGCAACGAATCCACGCGGGAAACCGGCGCTCCACCGTGACGGAGATCAGGGCAGCGCGCGCCGCAATGCTTCCTCGATGCGCGCGCACGCGTGCACGCGTAGCCCCTCGATGGCCGAGCGCGGCGCGTTATCGGCGGGAACGATGGCGGCCGTGAATCCCTGCTTGGCCGCCTCGCGCAGCCGCTCTTCCCCGTAGGCCACGGGCCGCAACTCGCCGGTGAGTCCCACTTCGCCGAAGGCCACGATGGACTGCGCCACCGGCTTGCCCGCCAGGCTCGACGCCAGCGCCAGCACCACCGGCAGGTCGCACGCCGTTTCGGTGGCCTCGAGCCCGCCGACCAGGTTCACGAACACGTCGTGTTCCTGCAGGTTCAGGCCCGCATGGCGATTCATGACGGCCAACAACAGGGCAACGCGCTGCGAGTCCAGGCCCTGAGCGACGCGGCGCGGA
>DASSRK010000180.1:0-18560 GCA_035701825.1 Steroidobacteraceae bacterium | reverse complement strand
GAGGTATCGGCCGAATCTTCGGCGAAACCTAGGGCTGACTTGCTTGAGGTCGAGTGAGAAGATCACGCTGACCTACTCTGAGAATTGGCGGAGAGAGAGGGATCCATATCGTCTCCCGAGTGGCTTGTTTCTAAGCGATTTTCCAAATTTCCCGAGTATCCATACCCCGCGAAATACCCATCACGTTTCTCCCAAAATGCGTCGCGCGCGTGCGCCGGACTGTAGCGCATTCCGTCGCAGTTGCGATCGGCCTGGATGTCGATCACGACCACCGGTCAGCTCGCACCTATTGCGAGCTGACCGGTGGGGTCGCGCGTCACACTATTCGTCGCCCTCGCCGCGCCCGGCTCAAGCTGCGCAGAATTCGTTGTAGAGAATCTCGATGATTCGAGTCACGGCTCCTGATGAGAGCTCGTAGCGGATGCTCTGCGCCTCCCGTGTCGTCGTGACGACGTTTGCTTCACGCAACACGCCGAGATGCTGCGAAAGCGCCGACTGGCTGAGGCTCATTCTTCCGTTCAGCTCGCCCACGGACAGCGGGCCTTCCAGCAAATTGCACAGGATCATGAGGCGCTGCTCGTTGGCCAACGCCTTGAGGAGCGCCGCCGCCTTGTCGGCGTGCGGCTTGATGGCGCGTGCCGGCTTTGGGCCGACCCGGCCCGATGAACCCGGACGTGAAGACATTCCACCTCCATATATAAGGAACGGCCGGTATGTTAATTGAGCACTTGCTTTATTAGCAAGTGCTAATATACTGTGACTCGACAAGCGCACGATCTGGAGTATCCAATGAGTCACATCCATCGCAATTCGCTCGAGGAACTCTCACCTCGCCAGGTGGCCGAGCTGCTGAATGGACACGAAATCCTGCTCGTCGATGTGCGCGAGCCAGACGAGTACGCGGCTCAACGCATCGCGGGCGCATTGCTGTTTCCTCTGTCGACGCTCGATGCGCTTGCGCTGCCGCCGGATGGTCCACGCCGCGTCGTGTTTCAGTGTGGCACTGGCAAACGCTCTGCCTTGGCTGCGCAAGCAAGACTCGCAGCGGGTGCACAGCGGGTCGCGCATTTGACGGGTGGAATCGGCGCATGGAAGGCGGCGGGACTGCCGGTCCTGCAAATCGATCCCGCGACCGGAAAGGTCGCGAGTACGTAGTACCCCGTTCGTCTCGCCGTTCACTACGGATGCTCATTGCGGGTGACCGGTTTCAAGATTTGTGCGGAACGTCCCCTCAAAACGCTAAGGAGTCACCATGTCCATCGACCGAATCGTGCTCGCTTTTGCGGGCTCCATGATCATCTTGAGTTTGTTGCTCAGCTACTTCGTCAGTCCGTACTGGCTGGCACTGGCGGCGTTCGTGGGCGTCAACCTCTTTCAGGCGGCCTTCACCGGCTTCTGTCCGCTCGCACTGATCCTGAAGAAGGCCGGTGTTCGCTCAGGCGTCGCGTTCAGCTGATATGCGCGGCATGACACACATCGCGCGGCTGGCGTGCGCCGGAGCGCTGGCGACGGCGCTGCTCGCCTGCGGCAAGTCACCGCCCGGTGCGCAGGCCGCAGCCCTGCCACCGCTCGAGTCCATCGTGCTCGAATTACAGCACGCGCCGCTCGAACGCCAGCTCGACGGCAAGATCGAGGCTGTCAACCAGGGCACGGTCGCTGCACAGACTTCCGGTCGTGTCACCGAAATTCTCTATGACGTGAACGACTTCGTGCCTGCTGGCGCGGTTATCGTGCGCATTCGGGCGACCGAGCAACGCGCAGGCCTGCTGCAAGCCCAGGCCAGCTTGCGCGAAGCCACTGCCCGCGAAACCGAAGCCCGGCTGCGCTACGACCGCGTCGTAGTGATGTACGACCAGAAGCTGGTGGCGAAAGCCGCGCTCGATGAGGCGTCCGCGAACCGTGATGCGACCAAGGCGCAGCTCGCGGCGGCGAGCGCTGCACTGCAAAGTGCGCAGGAAGGCGTCAGCTACACGGAGATTCGCGCGCCCTACGCTGGCATCGTAACCAAGCGCAACGTGCAAGTGGGTGAGACTGTCGCGCCCGGCACGCCGCTGATGAGCGGCCTGTCGCTGCAGTTCCTGCGCGTCACCGTAGATGTTCCGCAGTCGATCGTGGAGCAGGTTCGTCGCATCAAAAAGGCCGCGGTGTATGTCGACGGTCGGCGCGTTGAGGCGACCAAGCTCACCGTCTTTCCCGAAGCTGCAACGACGTCGAACACCTTTCGCGCACGCCTCGAGCTCCCGGAAAACGCCACCGATCTCTATCCGGGCATGTTCGTCAAAGTTGCCTTCGTCATTGGCGAAGCCGAGCGACTCTTGGTGCCAGCCTCCGCCGTTGTCGATCGCGGCGATGTCACGGCCGTCTACGTCATCGACGCGAATGGCCGCACGACACTGCGGCAGATTCGCCCCGGTCATCGGTTCGACGGCAAGGTCGAGATCCTGGCCGGGCTCTCCGCCAAAGAGCGGATCGCCACCGATCCCATTGCGGCGATGAAACGCCTGTGAGCGCGCCACTCGGTTTCAGCGGGCGACTCGCGCGCCGCTTTCTTGGCCTGCAGCTGACGCCGCTTCTGGCGGTCGCGGCGTTGCTTGCCGGTTTGTTTGCGGTTCTGATCACACCCCGCGAAGAAGAGCCGCAGATCGACGTCACCTTCGCAAACGTCTTCGTGGCGTTTCCCGGCGCGTCCGCCGAGCAGGTCGAGAATCTCGTTGCCTCGCCGATGGAGAAGGTGCTGGGCGAGATCGCAGGCGTGGAACACATCGCCTCCGCGTCGCGGCCTGGCATGGCCGTGCTCAGTGTTCAGTTCAAGGTGGGCGAGCCGCGCAACGAAGCCATCGTCCGCCTCTACAACGCCATCTATTCGAATCAAGACTGGCAGCCGCCCAACGCCGGGGTCTTGCAGCCTTTGGTAAAGCCAAAGGGAATCGACGACGTCCCCGTCGTCACGCTCACATTGTGGACTCAGGATTCCGTCCGCAGCGGATACGAACTGGCGCAGGTGGCACGCTCCATCGAGGCCGAGATCAAGCGCGTACCTGGCACACGCAATGTCTATTCCATTGGCGGCCCGCGAAGTGTCGTGCGTGTGGACCTGGATGCCCAGAAGCTCTCGGGATTTGGGCTCACCGTCGATGAGCTCACGCGTGCGCTGCAGTCGGCCAACATCGTTCAGCACGCCGGCAGCGTCGTGGCTGGAGATCAGGTCACGACCGTGGACGCCGGTCGATTCCTGGCCGACCGCAACGACGTCGCCGGAATGGTGGTTGGTGCACGCGACGGCCGGCCGGTGTTTCTCGAAGACGTTGCGACCATCAGCGCCGGTCCTGAGGAACCCGCGTCCTACGTCTGGTTGGGGACCGGGCACGGCGCAAAGACACGCGACATTCCCGCCACCGCACATGCACCGGCGGTCACGATCGCGATTTCCAAGAAGCCTGGCGAAAATGCCATCGACGTTGCGAACCAGGTGATTCGGCGCGTCGACCAGTTGCGCGGCACGTACATACCCGCCGGAATCGAGGCGACCGTCACGCGCAACTACGGCGTCACAGCGAACGACAAGGCGAAGAAACTCATCCAGAAGCTGCTGTTCGCCACCGCGTCGGTGGTGTTGCTGGTGGTTCTCGCGATGGGCCGGCGTGAAGCCATCGTGGTCGGCGCCGCCATTGTCGTCACCCTCGCGGCGACACTGTTTGCGTCCTGGGCCTGGGGCTTCACGATCAACCGCGTGTCGCTGTTCGCGCTGATCTTCTCGATCGGCATTCTCGTTGACGATGCCATCGTGATCGTCGAAAACATCCATCGCCACATGCGCCTGCCTGCGAATCGTGAAGGCGTTTCGCTTGTGCAGATCATCCCTGGCGCGGTCGACGAGGTGGGCGGACCCACCATCCTCGCAACCTTCACGGTGATCGCGGCACTGCTGCCCATGGCCTTCGTGAGCGGTCTCATGGGCCCCTACATGAGCCCGATCCCGATCAACAGCAGCATGGGGATGATCATCTCGCTTGCAGTGGCGCTGATTTTCACGCCTTGGTTGAGCCGCAAGCTGCTCAGCCAGCACGCCCCGACGCACGGTGACGGCGAGAGCCCGTGGTTGCGCCGATTGTTCGAACGTGTCCTACGACCGTTTCTCGGCGCCGAGAAGGCGCGTCGGCAGCGTCACAAGCTCTACTGGGGTGTGCTCGGCGCCATCGCCATCGCCATGTTGCTCGTCGCGTTCAAGCTGGTGGTGATGAAGATGCTGCCCTTCGACAACAAGTCGGAGTTCCAGGTCATCGTCAATCTACCGGAAGGAACGACGGTCGAAACCACCGCACGAGTGCTCGACGAGCTGTCGCACGAGGTCGCCAAGGTGCCGGAGGTGAGCGACTACCAGGCGTATGCCGGCACCGCCGCCCCGATCAATTTCAACGGGCTCGTGCGGCAGTATTACCTGCGCGAGAGTCCTGAACTCGGAGACCTGCAGGTCAACCTGGTTGATAAACACCGGCGATCGCGTAGCAGTCACGAGATTGCTCTCGCCGCGCGACCAGCACTCGCCGCAAAAGGCCGCAAGTACAACGCATCCGTACAAGTCGTGGAGGTTCCGCCGGGACCTCCGGTCCTCGCGCCTTTGGTGGCGGAAGTGTACGGTCCGAGCTACGCGGAGCAGCGCCGAGTCGCGGCCGGAGTACGCGCGGTTTTCGATGCCACCCCCGACATCGTCGACACCGACGACAGCTTGGAGGCGCCCGCCCGACGCCAGATCATCGAAGTCGACCGGCAAAAAGCGGCGCTCCTCGGGGTTTCGCAACAACAGATTGTCGAGGCGATGACGACCGCGCTCGATGGCGCCGACGTGACCTTCGTGCATTCGGGGACCGAGCGTTCACCGATTCCGGTCCGCGCGGGCCTGGCCGTGGCCGACAAGGCCGACCTCGACGCCGCGCTGGCGCTAAAGGTACGCGCCCCCGATGGCACCGCGGTTCCGCTCTCCGAGCTCGTGACGGTGCGCAATGCCCCGCATGACGAGACTATCTACCACAAGGACCTTTTGCCGGTGGTGTACGTCACGGGAGACATGGCCGGCCGGCTCGATAGCCCGCTCTACGGCATGTTCCGTATGGTCACCAAGATCGACGACGCGCCGCCAGGCGGCGCGCCGATCGAGCAGCGCTATGTCAGTCAGCCGGAAGACCCTAATGTCACGGCGATCAAGTGGGATGGCGAGTGGCAGATCACGTACGAAACCTTTCGCGACATGGGTCTCGCATACGCCGTCGGCCTCGTGCTCATCTACTTGCTGGTGGTCGCTCAGTTCGGCTCGTACATGTTGCCGCTCATCATCATGGCGCCCATTCCGCTCACGATCATCGGCGTAATGCCAGGTCACGCGTTGCTGGGTGCGCAGTTCACGGCGACTTCCATGATCGGCATGATCGCGCTGGCCGGAATCATCGTGCGCAATTCCATCTTGCTGGTTGACTTCATCGACAGCGAAATACGTGCCGGAAGGCTGCTCGAAGATGCGGTCATGCGCGCCGGTATCGTACGCGCCAAGCCCATTGCGCTCACCGGCCTTGCCGCCATGATCGGCGCATTCTTCATACTCGATGACCCGATCTTCAACGGGCTCGCGGTATCGCTGATCTTCGGAATTCTCGTTTCCACCGTGCTCACGCTGCTCGTGATCCCGGTCTTGTACTACGCGTATCTGAAGCGGCGTCCCGCACGCGCGGCGCCGCAGGAGTCTTGAGTCATGGCACACATCATCGTGGTCGGGGCCGGTGTCGGCGGCGTTCCTTGCGCCTATGAGCTGCGCAAGAAGCTCGGCAGGAACCATCGCGTGACATTGGTGGGCTCGTCGCCCTATTTCGAGTTCACCCCGTCGAATCCCTGGATTGCCGTGGGCTGGCGCAAGTGCGAGAAGACGCGTGTCGACTTGCGCGAGCCGCTGGACGCAAAGGGCATTCAGTGGCACGACGAACCGGTCGAAGCCATCGACGCCGTCAGGAACTCTTTGCGCCTTCGAAGCGGCGCGGAACTCGCTTACGACTATCTGGTGATCGCCACCGGCCCCAAGCTGGCATTTGATGAAGTCCCCGGCTTGGGTCCCGCGGGTTTCACGCAGTCCGTCTGCACACACGAACACGCGCTGCACGCGTGGGACAAATACCAGGAGTTCCTGGCGAACCCGGGGCCCATCGTCGTTGGTGCCGCGGCCGGCGCGAGCTGCTTCGGCCCGGCATATGAATTTGCGATGATCCTCGATGCGGATTTGCGCAAGCGCAAGCTGCGCGACCAGGTGCCGATGACTTTCGTCACCAGCGAGCCCTACATCGGCCACATGGGCCTCGGTGGCGTCGGCGACAGCAAGGGATTGATGGAATCGGAGCTGCGTCAGCGGCACATCAAGTGGCTGGTGAATTCGAAGGTCACCGGCGTCACCGCAGGCGAGATCAAGGTGGTCGAGCATGACGAAGAGGGCAAGCCGAAGAAGGAGCACGCCCTGCCCTTCAAGTACGCCATGGTGATTCCGGCATTCAAGGGTGTGGACGCCGTCGCCGCCGTGCCGGAACTGTGCAACCCGCGTGGTTTCGTGTTGATCGACGCCATGCAGCGCTCGAAGAAGTATCCCAGGATCTTTTCCGCTGGCGTTTGCGTGGCGATCCCCCCGGTTGAAACAACCCCGGTGCCGACCGGGGCACCGAAGACCGGCTTCATGATCGAGTCGATGGTCAGCGCCATCTGCGAGAACATCGTCGCCGAAATCGACGGCAAGCCCGCCACTGCACAGGCAACCTGGAACGCGATCTGCCTGGCGGACTTCGGAGACACCGGCGCCGCCTTCGTCGCATTGCCGGAAATTCCTCCGCGCAACGTCACCTGGGCAAAGACCGGCAAGTGGGTGCACCTCGCAAAGATCGCATTCGAGAAGTACTTTCTGCGCAAGGTGCGCACCGGCTCGATCACGCCGGTGTTCGAAAAATATGTACTGAGACTGCTCGGCATCGGAGCGCTGAAAGCCAAGAGGACTTGAAGCATGCATCCCTATCCGCATTTGTACCGCGCTTCGGCGACCGGCAACCCCGCCGGCGCCGTGACGGTGACGTCGCCACAGCTGCCCGACATCGAAACCGCGCCGCCACCCGAGTTCGACGGTCCCGGTGGTGTCTGGTCGCCGGAAAGCCTGTTGTGTGCCGCAGTCGCTGACTGCTTCATTCTCACGTTTCGAGGCGTCAGCCGCGCCGCGAGATTCGAATGGCTTGCCCTCGAGTGCCGTGTTCAGGGAACCCTGGAGCGGGTCGATGGAAAGTCGCAATTCACGAAGTTCGCGACGTACGCGGCCCTCACGGTTGCCCCCGGGTCAGACGACGCAAAGGCCCGTTCGCTATTGGAGCGGGCCGAACACGGTTGCCTGATTGCCAATTCGCTAATCGGTGCGCGTACGCTCGAGGCCGAGGTCATAGAGGCGGTCAGCGGCTGATCGTCAACGGCTCGACCGGGATGTATCGACGACTGGGCAAGCACGACTTGAAATGCCATTACAGCGAATGGACAACTCAAGAAAAGTAGTTAGTGCCTCGGTGGTCGTCAGGCCTGCAATGGCAGTTGCAGAATGCGCCCACAGCCTTGGCGACATTCGGCCATCGATTCGAATCCCTAGAAGAGGCAAGAATTGCGGCTAACAACTCTGTAATTAGTTGATTTTAAAGGGGAATTTTGGCGGAGAGAGAGGGATTCGAACCCTCGAAGGGCTTTTGGCCCTTACACCCTTAGCAGGGGTGCGCCTTCGACCACTCGGCCATCTCTCCGGGGGGCGCAATCATAAAGACCCGGAGGGGCCTGAGGCAAAAAACCTCGATTCGGGGGTCAGGCCGGCTGGGTTTCGCGGGACGCCGGGGCTTCGGTCGAGTTGTCGACGCCATCGCCGGCGGTACGCCCGCTCTTGATGCGCTCGAAGATTTCCTCGCGGTGCACGGCAACGTGCTTGGGCGCATTGATACCAATGCGTACCTGGTTGCCTTTCACGCCAAGGACCGTGACGGTGACGTCCTCACCGATCACCACAGACTCACCCACTCGTCGCGTCAAAATCAGCATGTTGAGGGCCCTCCACGGAGCCTCTTTGTATTCACTGTCCGAACCCCCGCAAACGCGACCGGACAGCGGTGCGGCACCTTAACACCATGACTGGCGAGAATCATCCGGCTACCCCTCATAACGCGCGTGACAGACCCAGGTCTGCATGCAGACATTTGACACAACTTTCGAGGGCGCTTTCCGGGATCAACACCGCAATTTTGATTTCCGAGGTCGAAATGAGCAGCGCTTTCACGCCTTGGCGCGCAAGCGATTCAAAGAGTTGCGTCGCAACTCCGGCATGTGAACGCATTCCAACGCCGACGATGGCGACTTTCGCGACCTTGTCGTCGGCGGTGAGCCGGCTGCCGCCGAACTGCGTGGATATGTTGCCTGCCAGGCGCTGTGCCTCGAGAAAGTCATCTCGATGCACGGTGAAAGATAAATCCTTAAGGCCATCCCGGCCGGTGGCCGCGACGATCATGTCGACCTCGATGTTGGCGGCCGAGATCGGCTTGAGTACGCGGGCCACGCAATCGGGCGCGTCGGGCAGCCCGGCGATGGTGATCTGCGCCTCGTCACGATTGAACGCGATACCGGAGATGAGCGGGGCTTCCACGTGGGGCTCCTCCTTGCATATGAGCGTGCCGGGTCCGGGGCGAAACGAGCTGAGCACGCGCAGCGGCACGTTGTACTTGGCCGCGAATTCCACCGATCTCAGATGTAATACACGCGAACCCTGGCCTGCGAGTTCCAGCATCTCCTCGAAAGAGATGCGGGACAGCAGCCGGGCGTCGGGTACGAGGCGGGGGTCGGTGGTGTAGACCCCGTCGACGTCGGTGAGGATCTGACATTCGTCGGCCTGGAGCGCGACGGCGAGCGCGACGGCGCTGGTGTCCGAGCCGCCGCGGCCGATGGTTGTAATGTCACCGACGTCGTCGACGCCCTGGAAGCCGGCCACGACCGGCACTTCGCCGTCCGCGAGCGCCTTGCGCAGCCGCTCGGTCTCGACGGCCGTGATGCGCGCGCGACGGTGCACCGAGGTGGTCCGCACGCGCACCTGGCTGCCGGTGAACGAGCGGGCCGGGACGCCGCGCTCGCACAGCGCCATGGCGAGCAGCGAGATCGATACCTGCTCGCCGGTGGCTAACAACACGTCCATTTCGCGCGGGTTGGGCTCGCGCGCGATGCCGGTGGCGAGGTCGACGAGCCGGTCGGTGTGATCGCCCATGGCGGACACCACCACGGCGATGCGATCGCCGCTGGCGCGTACCGCGGCGACCTTGTCGGCGACGCGCTGGATCAGCTCGACCGAGCCGACCGAGGTGCCGCCGTATTTCTGGACGATGGTTCTGGCGGCAACGCTCACGCGCCGAGCTTAGCCCGGACGAAGCCTTCGACGCTCGCCAATGCCGCACCGAGCGCGGCGGGATTGTTGCCGCCGGCCTGCGCGAAGTCGGGGCGGCCGCCGCCCTTGCCGCCGACCTGGCCGGCGACGCTGCCGACCAGCTCGCCCGCCTTGACCTTGGAGGTCTGGTCGGCGGTGACCCCCGCGACCAGCGTGATCTTGTTAGTGGCGTCCACCGAGGCCAGCACGATGACCGCGCTCTTGAGCTTGTCCTTGAGCTGGTCGACCGCATTGCGCAGTGCGCCCGCGTCGGCGCCGTCCACCTGCGCCGCAATGAGCTTCACGCCCGCGATGTCGCGCGCGCCGGCGGAGAGGTCGGTGCCCTGCCCGCTCGCGAGCTTGTCCTTGAGCTGGCGGTTTTCCTTCTCGAGCTGGCGGATGCGCTCGAGTGCGTCCGCGACCTTGGTCTTGAGGTCATCGCGCGTGCCGCGTACCAGGCCGGCAACTTCCTTCACGAGGTTGTCGGTGCGCTCGACGTAATCGAGCGCCCCTTCGGCGGTGATCGCTTCGATGCGCCGGACGCCGGCGGCCACGCCGCCCTCGCTCAGGATCTTGAAGAATCCGATGTCGCCGGTGCGCGCGACGTGGGTGCCGCCGCACAGCTCCATGGAGAATTTGCCCAAACGCAGCACGCGTACGTCTTTCTCGTACTTCTCGCCAAATAGTGCGATTGCGCCTTCGGCCACGGCCGAGTCATAGGGCATCTCGCGGATCTCGCCCGGCGAGTTCGCGCGGATCTCGGCGTTCACCAGGTGCTCGATGCGCCGCAGCTCCTCGGCCGTGATGGGCTGGAAGTGCGCGAAGTCGAAGCGCAGTCGGTCGGGTGCGACCAACGAGCCCTTTTGCTGCACGTGCGTGCCCAGCACCTGGCGGAGCGCGGCGTGTAACAGGTGCGTGGCCGTGTGGTTCGCCATGATGGCCTTGCGGCGCTCGGCATCGACCCTGGCGCCAAGCTTGTCGCCCACGCGGATCTCGCCCTTCTCGAGCTTGCCGAGGTGGGAGAACGCCTTGTCGCGCTTCTGGGTGTCGGTCACCACGAAGCGCGCGCTGACACTGCCCAGCTCGCCCGTGTCGCCCACCTGGCCGCCGGACTCCGCATAGAAAGGAGTGCGGTCGAGGAACACTTCGCCCTCATCGCCTGCCTTGAGCTCGGTGACGCTCTGGCCTCCCTTGAGCAGCGCCACGACCTGGCCGACGTCGGAGACGCCTTCGTAGCCGAGGAAGGTGGTGCGCGAATCGACCTTCACGCCGCTGCTCATGTCCATGCCGAATTTGCTGGCGGCCTGTGACTGTTCGCGCTGCTTCTGCATCGCCGCTTCGTAGCCGGCGCTGTCGATGGCGAGACCGCGCTCGCGCGCGATGTCGTTGGTGAGATCGACCGGAAAGCCGTAGGTGTCGTAGAGCTTGAACACCGTCTCGCCGTCGATGGTCTTGCTGGCGGTGAGCTTGGCGATCGCCGCCTCGAGGATGACCATGCCGGTCTCGAGCGTGCGCTCGAACTGCTGGCCTTCCTTGAGCAGCACGTCGCGCACGCGCGCCTGCGCCTGCACGAGCTCGGGGAAGGCGCTGCCCATCACCTTGACCAGCGTCGGCACCAGCTCGTTGAAGAACGTCGGGCTCTTGCCGAACTTGTGGCCATGGCGCATCGCGCGGCGCGCGATCCGGCGCAGCACGTAGCCGCGCCCTTCGTTCGACGGCACGACGCCGTCGGTGATGAGGAAGCTGCAGGCGCGGATGTGGTCCGCGATGACGCGCAGGCTCGGGCTGGCGAGATCCTTCGTGTCGAGCAGCCGCGCGGCTTCCTTGATGAGGTCGACGAAGATGTCGATGTCGTAGTTGTTGGTGACACCCTGCATCACCGCCGAGACGCGCTCGAGGCCGGCGCCGGTGTCGACCGAAGGCTTCGGCAGCGGCGTGAGCTTGCCGTCGGCCGAGCGGTCGAACTGCATGAATACCAGGTTCCAGATCTCGACCCAGCGGTCGCCGTCATCATCGGGCGAGCCGGGCGGGCCGCCTTTGATGTGCGCGCCGTGGTCGTAAAAGATTTCCGTGCACGGGCCGCAGGGACCGGTGTCGCCCATCTGCCAGAAGTTGTCGGAGCCGCCGCCAGGCTTGTCGCCGATGCGCACGATCTTTTCGGCCGGCAGGCCGATCATCTTGTTCCAGAGATCGAAGGCCTCGTCGTCGGTCTTGTAGACCGTGACCATGAGGCGCGCCGGATCGATCTTCAGCGTCTTGGTGACGAAGTCCCAGGCGAACTGGATCGCGTCCTTCGTGAAGTAATCGCCGAAGGAGAAGTTGCCCAGCATCTCGAAGAAGGTGTGGTGGCGAGCGGTGTAACCGACGTTCTCGAGATCGTTGTGCTTGCCGCCGGCGCGCACGCAGCGCTGGCTCGAGGCGGCGCGCACGTAGTCGCGCTTGTCGCGGCCCAGGAAGCAGTCCTTGAACTGCACCATGCCGGCATTGGTGAACAGCAGCGTCGGGTCATTGCCCGGGACGAGGCTGGAGGACGGGACCACGGTGTGGCCGCGTTCGCGGAAGAATTCGAGGAAGGCACGGCGGACGTCCGCCGCGCTCATGAAGGGCGGTTTCTGGGTCATCTGGGGCTGAAGTTAAGGAGTATCCGGTTCGCCGCTGGATTCGGGCTCCGAGTCGAGCTCGGGGTCCCCCTCCAGAACAGCGCGGATATGATCGTTGGAAAAGCCCCGGTATTGCAAAAATCTGGCTTGCCGCGCCCGCTCCTTGCGGTCTTTGGGCAGGTCGGGCCCGAACTTCCTCAGCCGGGTGGCCCGGGCCAGCGCCAGGAAGTCCGGCGCCTCCTCGCCCTTGACGGCCTCGTCGATGGCGCCCCGGGACAATCCCGATTTCATGAGCTGGCTGCGGATGCGCGCCGGCCCGTGTCCGCGCCGTGCCCGGTAGGCGACGACGTTGTGGCCGAAGCGCTCGTCGTTCACCTTGTTGGTGGCGATGAGCTCCTCGACCACCGGCTCGATCGCTATCTCGATGTAGCCACGGTCGGCCAGCTTGCGGCGCAGCTCGCCGGAGGAATAGTCACGCCGCGCGAGCAACGCGACCGCGTAGGCATAGGATGAGTTTGGATCGCCGGCTTCGAGATCGCTGAGCGGAGATTTGCGGGCGGCCGGTCTGCGCATGGGGATCGAGGGGGCGTTGCCGCCCCCTCTGCTCTCGATCAGTCGTTTCCGCCGACGCTCTTGAGCTCAGGCCGCTGCGGCTTCTGCGGCAGCAGACGCTCGCGGATCTGGGCCTCGATTTCCCTGGCGAGATCCGGACGGCTCTTGAGGAAATCGCGCGCGTTGTCCTTGCCCTGGCCGATGCGCTCGCCCTTGTAGCTGTACCAGGCGCCGGACTTCTCGATGATGCCCTGCGTCGAGCCCATGTCGATGATCTCGCCTTCGCGCGAAATACCCATGCCGTACATGATTTCGAATTCGGCTTCGCGGAACGGCGGGGCCACCTTGTTCTTCACCACTTTCACGCGCGTCTGGTTGCCGACCACTTCTTCGCCGGCCTTGATCGCGCCGATGCGGCGGATGTCGAGGCGTACCGAGCTGTAGAACTTGAGCGCGTTGCCACCGGTGGTGGTCTCCGGGTTGCCGAACATCACGCCGATCTTCATGCGGATCTGGTTGATGAAGATGACGATGGTGTTGGAGCGCTTGATGTTGCCGGTGAGCTTGCGCAGCGCCTGCGACATGAGGCGCGCGTGCAGACCGACCTGCAGCTCGCCCATCTCGCCTTCGATTTCCGCCTTCGGCGTGAGGGCCGCGACCGAGTCGACGATGACCAGGTCCACCGCGCCGGAGCGCACCAGCATGTCGGTGATCTCGAGCGCCTGCTCACCGGTGTCCGGCTGCGAAACCAGCAGGTCGTTGACGTTGACGCCTAACTTCTCGGCATAGGTGGGGTCGAGCGCGTGCTCGGCGTCGACGAACGCCGCCGTGCCGCCGAGCTTCTGCACTTCCGCGACCACCTGCAGCGTGAGCGTGGTCTTGCCCGAGGACTCGGGACCGTAGATCTCGACGACGCGTCCGCGCGGCAGGCCGCCGATGCCGAGCGCGATGTCCAGGCCAAGCGAACCGGTGGACACCGCTTCGACGTCGTACGACGCCTGCGCATCGCCGAGGCGCATGACGGAGCCCTTGCCGAATTGCTTCTCGATCTGGCCCAGCGCGGCGCTCAGCGCCTTCTTGCGGTTGTCGTCCATCTGTAAATCCCCTTTGAAGCGAGCGTTTTGATGGCAAAAGAAGCTATCACAGCGTCCTGTATAAATACACAGGAATTTCTCCCCGAATCACTGTGATTCTCGGGGTGTCAGAGCCTCACGTTTTCATACAGTGGCCAGGATTTGACGACACTGTATGCAGAACCCGAGGGACCGCGATCGCTGCGCATCAGCACGAAGCGTTCGCAACGCACCTGGACCTGCGGCGTGAGCGCCATCGGCCATTCGCAACGCGCCGCGCTCGCACCGCGCACCTTGCGCGCGAGCGTGAGATGGGCACGAAACGGCTTGAGGTCGGGAGTAAATCCCGCTTCGCCCGCGACCACACCGAGTTGTTGCGCGAGAACGCGCAGCGGGGCCGACAGGGAATCGTCGCCGGCCGTGGCGCACAGCACCTGCGGCTTGCGCCAATACTCGAGCGAGTCGAACTGCAGCGTGGCCCTGCCGCCACGCACGCGCCGGATCGCCTCTTCGAGCAGCGGGAGTCTTTCGTCAGGCACCGCGCCGATGAAGCACAGCGTGGCGTGCAGGTTCGCCGGGGCCACGGGCTGCGCCTCGAGTCGCGCCACCAGCGGCGCCACCTGCCGAACGAGCGCGGCCGCCTGTTCAGCGCCGGGCTGCACCGCGAAGAACAGCCGCAGCATGGCTACTGCGCGGGATACGGCAACGCGCGTACCAGGTTGAGCGCGTACTCCACCGACTGGCGGCGTACCGCGTCGCGGTCGCCGTCGAACTGGATCAGGTGTCCCTGGCACTCGAGCCGATCGGGATGTCGCTGCGCCAGCGCGAACCACACCGTGCCGACCGGCTTGCCGGGCACCGCGCCGCCGGGACCCGCGATGCCGCTGACCGCGATCGCGACATCCGCGGCCGTGCGCGCAATCACGCCCTCGGCCATGGCGCGCACCACCGCATCACTCACCGCGCCCTCGGTCTCGATGAGCTTCTCGGGCACACCGAGGTCGCGGGTCTTCGCGGCGTTCGAATAGCAGACGAAACCGCAATCGAACCAATCGGAGCTGCCGGCGATGTCGGTGCACAGCTTGGCGATCCAGCCGCCGGTGCACGACTCGGCGGTGCCGAGCCGGCGCCGGCCCGCGAGCAGCCGCGCCGCCACGTCCCGGCTCAGGGCGGAAAGGGCACTGTCACTCGGAATAGGCATCAGGGCCCCATTCTGCCCGTGGCTCAACTCAACGGAAAATGCCGCGCTCGAGGATGGTGCCGCTGCCCACGGGCCGCCCGATGCTCAACCAGGCGCTCCAGGAATCGGTGGACGTGCTGCCGACGCCCAACGTCAGCGGGCCGACCATGGTCCGGCCGGTGAGATAGACCGACCCGCCGTAAATCCCCTCGGACTCCTCCTGGTCGAACCTTTCGGAGACGCCACCACCCACCACGCGGAAACCCATGTACAGCGCGTGGCCCTTGATGGGCAGCACTTCCTTGATGTTCCACAGGTAGCTGGTGCCGATGGTCCAGTAGCTGCCGACGCGCATCTCCCCCATCTCGAACCCCGGGAAGCTCCCGGGCCCGCCCAGCGTGAACATCCGGTCGGCCGGCAGGTCGTTGCTGGCGCCTCCCGCCGCGGTGATCCACCAGATGTTGCGCCGGAACGGCACCGCCACGCCGATGCCAAGCTCGGTGCGATCCCAGTCGCGATCGCCGCCCAGGGAATCATCGGAAGCCAGGTATTGCAGCGCCATGGTCATGCCGCGCGTCGGCGCGAAGGCGGTATCGCGGCTGTCGTATTCGAGCGAGGCCGAGATGCCGGCGTCGTCGGGCTCGGTTTCGGGCAGCACCGGCGAGCCCACGTCGACATCGACCTTGCGCGAGTCGAACACGTAGCCGACGCGCGCCTGGGCGAACCGGCCGAAGTTCACGCCGAAATCCACGGCGCCGATCGCGTCCTGGTACTCGTAGCGCGCCACGCGCTCGTCATTCAGGAAGATGTTTTCCAGCGTGCGCGCCACCTGCACGCGCGGTTCCATGAAGAAGCGGTGCGCGGTGTCGAGCGGCTGGTAGAAACTGGTCTGCAGGTAGCTGTCGCCGCCGAATTGCAGCTCATTGCGCCACTCGGCGCCGAGATGGTTCACCCAGGTGCGCACGTGCCGGCCGTACAGCGCGAACTCCAGGTCGCCGTCCGACGAGGTGTACAGGCCGAGGTCGGCGGTGAGGTAGTTAGGTCCCCAGCTCTTTTCCTTGGGCATCCAGGTGAGCGTGGCCGCCTGCGGGTCTCCCTCGATGCGGTAGCCGACCGAATCGAAGTCCTGCAGCACCGACATGCGCTGCGCCTCCTTGCTCAGCTCCGTGACGTTCACCTTGTCGCCGGGCTTGATGTCCGAGCGCGTGGCGAGGAACTCCGGGTTGACGCGCTTCAGGCCGTCGAACTTGACGTCCGCGACCCGTGTCTCGAGGTTCTGCGAGCGGGTCACGCGCTCGCGCCAGGCGGTGTACTGCGCTTCCGGCACGGCAAACGCGGCGAGCTCGGCGCTGTGCTCGCGCGCCGCCTTCTCGCCCAGCGGGATGGTATCGGGCACGCGCTCGAAATCGGCGGTGGTGATGTCGCCCATGTACACGTCGATGCGGATGTCGCCGGGCTTGATGGTCTGCAGCTGCAGCGTCTCGTTGGCCTCGATCATCACGTCCATGGTGCGCGACAGCAGCTGCGTCGCGGTGCGCAGGCGCTTGGGGTCCACCGACGGCTCGACCAGGTTCACGACGATGACGCGATCGGCGCACAGGTCGCGCGCCACGTCGATGGGGATGTTCCGCACCAGGCCGCCGTCGTTGAGGATCATGTCGTCCTTGAGGACCGGTGCGAACGCGCCCGGGATCGCCATGCTGGCACGCATCGCCGTGGCGAGGTCGCCCTTGTCGAGCACCACCATCCTGCCGGTGACCATGTCGGTGGCCACCGCGCGATACGGGATCGGCAGCTTGTCGAACTGGCTGACCGAGCGCGCATTGGCCACGTACGTGCGCAGCAGGTCTTCGATGTTGCTGGTGTTGACCAGGCCGCCGGGCAGCGTCACGCCCTCGGGCGTGATGCCGAATTCGAAGTCGTTGCTGTAGGTGGCGCCGGCGCGCTTCTGCTCGATGGGCTCGAGGTCGCGGCGGCCCTGGCTGCCCACCACCTTCTTCCAGTCGATGGTGGTGACGAAGGTCTCGAGGTCCTTGGCAGGGATGCCCGAGGCATAGCCGCCGCCGACCAGCGCACCCATGCTGGTGCCGGCGATGCAATCGATGGGGACGTGCAACTCCTCGAGCACCTTGAGCACGCCCACGTGCGCGCCGCCCTTGGCGCCCCCGCCGGCGAGCACCAGACCGATCCGGGGCCGTTGGCCCGGTTCTTCAGCCGCCAGCGTGGGCCAGGACGCGGCCAGTACGGCCACGCCCGCAAGCGCGATTGTGGTGCGCGCCAACCATGGAGAGACTCTGGGCAACATGCCGGCAATCTGGGCGGTTGGGGCTCGCAGCGCCATAAGCACTGGGGGCATTGCGCCGCCGCAACGCCAATCCAGCTCAGAAGCGATAGCCCGCCTTCAGCACGGGGCCAAAGTTCTGCATGTCGTAGCGGAAGCGGTCGAGGCCATCGCCCTGGTCATAGGCGAAGTCGATCAGTCGATAGCCGAAGGTGAACTGCCACTTCTCGGAGTGCTGGTAGACCACATCCGCCTGCAGCTGCCAGAACACGTCCGAGCCGATGCCGAATCCGCCGATGTTGGCGCGCAGCTGCCCCCGCCACTTGTCGCCGAAGGGGAAGGTACCGCGCATCACGAAGGTGGGGTCTATCCAGTCTTCGGTCATCGAGAGCCTGCGCGTGTTGGTGCCGAGCACCGTGTCGAAGGTCATGTTCACGTCGGCGTCGATCTTGTTGTAGACCACGCTGGCACCGAGCTCGAGCCAGTCCGAGATGCGGCGCATGGCGGCCAGTTCGAAGCCGACCTGCGACATCCGCGCCTTGCCCTCGATCACGCCTTCCCTGGGCGAGAGATCGGACTCGAGGTCCATGTACAGCAGGTCGGAGCTGAACATCCACGTGCCGTTGTTCGCCTCGAAGTAGAACATCGCGCCCATCTGCAGGTGGCTGAAGATGTCCCCGGGATCTTCGTCGACGGACGCGGGCGGCAGGTCGGCGAGGCCCACTTCGCCTTTCATGTTCGGCAGCATGAGATAGGGCTCGACGAGGTAGTGCCACTCGCCGGGCCGCGCCTGCTGCGCCCAGGCACCGGTGGCCGCGAATGATGAGAGCACCAGGACCAGGACGAATGCGCGCTGATTCATGTGTCCACTGTGGTCGGTTCGCCCGCGCGCCGCCATAGGCACTGCGGGCAGCCGCGGCGTCTGCGCTAAGATTCCGACGTGCAACAGCCCATGTCGAACCACACGCCGATGATGCAGCAGTACCTGCGCATCAAGGCCGAGTACCCCAACACCCTGGTCTTCTACCGCATGGGCGACTTCTACGAACTCTTCTACGATGACGCGCGGCGGGCCGCGCGGCTCATCGACATCACGCTGACCTCGCGTGGCCAGTCTGCGGGCGAGCCGATCCCGATGGCGGGGGTGCCGCACCACAGCGTCGACACCTACCTCGCGCGCCTGGTGCGCAAGGGTGAATCGGTGGCCATTTGCGAGCAGATAGGCGACCCCGCGAAGTCGAAAGGCCCGGTGGAGCGCCAGGTCGTGCGCGTGGTCACGCCGGGCACCGTCACCGACGACGCCCTGCTCGAGCAGCGCCGCGAGACGCTGCTCGCCGCGGTCGCGCGCCGGCCCGGCAAGGACTCCTCTACCTATGGCCTGGCCTGGCTCGACCTCGCCGCAGGCCGGTTCACGGTGCTC
>DASSRK010000179.1:0-21802 GCA_035701825.1 Steroidobacteraceae bacterium | reverse complement strand
GTGCTCGAGCACTTCCGCGTCGACATCGAGCTCGCCGCGGTGAGCGAATGCCTGTTCGTGCCGCTGCAGATGACGCGCTGGGACGACCTCAAGGCGCTGCGCTGGCGCGACACCCTGCAGACCTACCTGCGCGATCGCGCCTGGCGCGGCGGCTTCGACGCCGCGGAACGCATCCTCACCGGCTATGCTGACACCGACTTCCCGCCCGGGCGCTTCGCCGACGAGCTGGTGCGCGAGATGAGCGGCGAGTGCCGCATCGAGATCGACATCGTGCGGCCACGGCCGGCGCACGAGGAGGAAGACATCCAGGCCTACCTCGACAGCAACTGGAAATTCTGGGAACAGATCTTCGGCATCGATTCGGCCGCGGCCGCCTACAACGACTCGGTCGAGGACCGCCAGCTCGCCGACCGCATCTTCGCGCGCGAGCTGGCGCCGCGCGTGGCGCGCGGTTTCTGCGACCGGCTCACGCTCACGCTGCTGATCGACCGCGGCGGCGCGGCGCCGGCCGAGGAGCTAGTGGACGGCGATTTCACCATGGTGTCCGACTACTACCCGGGCCGCGAGCACCTGGTGAGCTTCCGGGTCGTGAGCCTGCCGGCGGCGCCGTTCACGCGCGCGCAGCTCAAGGGCATCCGCATCGGCACGACGCTCGAGGGGCTGGCGCCGGGCTCGCGCACCATCCTGCGCTACGCGCAGGTCAACTACCGCAACGACTATCGCAACTTCGCGCTGGTGGGCGGCCGGCGGCTGCGCGACGACATCGACATCGGCGACCCGGCCTTCATCTCCACGCGCGCGCTGTCGCGCGGCGAGGAATTCGACCCGCGCGCCAACGACCTGCGGCTGCGGGACGGCCTCATCAAGCATCTAAACGAATTCATCGAGCACTACCACCACGTCATCTGGTGGCGCATGGACCCGTGCCGGCGCTTCATGCTGCTCGACGGCTTCATCGCGCCGCACTCGGGCGGGCGCTCGGTCGCCACCGTGACCGAGAACCGCCTGCTCGACATCATCGGCAACAGCCTGGTGTTGCCGGTCGCGCCCGGGTTCCACCTCGATCCGAACGTGACAACGGAGGATGAGAAGAAGCCGATCGACCTGCTGGAGGCGTATCGGCCGAAGATCCCGTTGCCGCCGAAGCGCATCAGCATACCGACGCGCGGCGTGCATGCCGAGGCCATCCTCGGCGAGTGCAACAGTTGCGAGAAGATAGACGACACGCGCTTCTGGGACTGGGCCTCGGAACCGACCGGCGACGAACCGCCGGAGATCCTGACGACCAGCACTGGCACGCGACGGCAGACGCCGCCGGATACCACACCGGGCAATCTCGCGACACCGATCGTCGCGATCCAGAACGCGCCCGCGGCGCCGGATCCCACCGGGCTTTCCGGGGTGGCCGCGTTGCTCGGCCAGGCGAACCTCTTCAAGGACGTCACGGGACTGGAGGGAAACCAGGCCAACGCGATCGGTGCCTTCCAGCGCGCGCTGCAGACCGCCAACCTGTTCGGCAAGATGGCCGCGGCCGGCGCCAAGGCGGCGCACGCCAATCGCCAGGGCGATCGCGTGATGCAGAAGCTCAAGGAGTCGGAGAGCAGCGGGCTCATCAGCAAGGACGACGCCAGGAAGGTCGCCGGCAAGTTGTTTGGCGTGATGAACGCCGACGCAGGCGGCGGCGACAAGCCGCTGTCGCAGGAAAGCTCGGTGGCCGACTCGTTGCGCTCGTTCCTCAGCGGCTCGGGCAAGAAGAGCCTGAGCGTCACGCAGGGCAGCGGCAACCAGCAGCAGACGGTCGACGCGAAATTCGACAACGGCACGGGCGAGGAAGCCAAGGACGCGAAGCCGGTCATCGACACCGTGATCAGCGGCGTGCCGGCGATCAACCAGGTGAAGTCCAGGGGTTGTTGGGCCGCGGCCGTCAGCATGCTGCGCAGTTTCCAGGCGAAGAAGACCCTGGACATCGCGGCGGTGCTCGCCGAAGCGGGCGCGCCGTACCCGGACATGTACGAGAACGACACCGGTCTGCAACCCGGCGACACCGCTGCGTTCATGACGGCGTTCCACCTGCAGGATGCGACGCTCGGGGCGCTGACCGCCGAGGCGTTGGCCGCGCAGCTGCAGGCCCGCGGACCGCTGTGGGTGGTGGTGGACGAGGATCCCGCGGCGACTTTCTCCGTGCACGCACGCGTCATCACCGGAGTGCAGGGCGGCGGCAGCCCGGCGGATACCGACGTGATCTACAACGATCCGGCGACGGGCACCGAGCAGCGCGAAAAGCTGGCGGCGTTCATCGAGAAGGCGATCCAGCTCGGCAATGGCCTCAACGGCGCTTTCGGCGGGTATTCGCCGCTGATCCTGTCGCTGTAGAAAGCGGAGGGGCCATTCCGGGGCAGCGCCGTGCTGCCGTCATCTCCCGGCCGCGAGCTGGCGGCACTCGAGCTCCCACGCCGTGAAGCACCGCGAGTGCACGCGGCAGGTGAGGGGCGCGACGGTCGGCGACGCATCGATGAACTCGAGCTCGAGCTCGACGTCGTCCGGCGTGATCACGCGGGAACACAGCAGGCAGCTCCCGCCGCTGCCCTTGCCGGCCCAGGAACGTGCCGGGTGCCGTGTCGGTATGCGGCCCGATTCGACGGCGTGACGGGCGCGTCTGCGCAGCGGGTCGTCGTGGTCCATGCAGGTCCTCCTGAGGAGACTACGAACGGGGCCGCGCCTTTGTTCCATCGCGACGCAGGAGGATTCGTCCTACACCCGGCACTTGACCCTGGCGGACCTGCTGAACGGTGACCGTTTCAACTTGCGTGCCCATCGATCACCTCGACGGCACGACGCTGCGCAAGGTGCGCGGCAAGGCGCATGCCAAGCCGCAGGGCGAGCGACGCCGCCCGCGCCACCTTTTAGTAGTTAGTCGCTCCGTCGTGCTGCCGGGAGTGCACGTCGAGGCAGGCGCCCACCCATTCGCGCAGCGTCCCATCCTCGTTGCGGACGGGCGTGGCGCGGAGGATGCAGCGGCGGTACTGCTTGCTGGGCGCGTGCCAGATGCGCGCGGTGCTCTCGTAGCGCCGCGCTTCGAAGCAAGCGGCGGACCACGAAGTGCGCACCACGTCGCGATCCTCGGGGTGGATCGCATCGAACCAGCCGTGACCGGAATGCGATTCCCAGGTCTGGCCGGTGTAGTTCTCCCAGGCGGGCTGCAGCGCATCGAACGCGCCGTCGGCGCGGGCCTCCCAGGGCACGTCGGTGAGCAGCTCGGTCAGGATGCGCGAGCGTTCCTCGCGGCGGCGCAGGTCTTCCTCGTAGAACTTGCGCTCGATCAGGTCGGCGGCGAGCCGCGCGAGGATGTCGAGCAGGCGCAGGTCGCGCTCCGTCGGCAAGTGCGGGCGCTTCCAGTGCGTGGAAATCATGCCGACCAGCTGCCCGCTGCGCGACAGCAGAGGCGTCGACTGCACCGCGCGCACGCCCGACTCGCGGTACCCGCCGAGATCGTCGGTGCCACGCAGGAACTCGGCGTCCTCGATGTCCGGCAGGATCACGCGCTTGCGGGTGCGGTAGGCGATGCCGCAGTTGCAGACCGAATTCGCGTGCACCCACTCCCATAGCTTCGTCACCGTGGGGCTGAAGCCGCGGTACGCGAGGAGGTGCAGCTCGCCGCGCGGTCCGCGATTCGGGTAGAACTCCTGCATGGTGGCGCAGTCGGAGCGCATGATCAGCATGGCCGCGTCGACCAGCTTCTCGTACGAGGCGGCGAGATCGATTTCCTGGGTGACTTCCACGCTCAGGGCCTGAAGCGAGCGCGTGGCCGCCAGTTCCTCGGCCAGCTCGACGATGCTGCGCTGGCGATGGATCGCGAAGCCGAGCTGGCGCGCGATCGCCAGCGCGACGGCGAGATCCTCGGCGCCGAGCGCGTGTGGCTCGCGGAAGTAGGCCATGAATTTCCCGATGAGCCTGCCGCCGACGACCAGCGGTATGAAGGCGGCGGCCTGGATCCCCTCGCCGAGAATGGTCGCCTTCAGCGGCGCCTCGAGACTGGCGCTCGCGATATCCGCCATGCCGATGGGCGTGGCGTCGGCATCGTAGCGGGTCCAGGGCGAGTGGCCGGTGACCGCGGCGCGATACGTGTCGGAAAGCCCGTGCCAGGCCACGAACTGCATGACGTCGTCGTCGTCGAACAACAGGATCGACGAGCGCTCGCAATCGAGCGCGGTTTCGATGGCATCGAGCGCGGCGGAGTAGATAGTCTCGGCGGAACCGGCGCGATGCAGGCGCTCGCTGAGCTTGTAGAGGGCGTCGCGCTGGCGATTGGCGGTGGCGAGCTCGCTGAGCGGCGCGCCGAGATCGGCGGGGTCGTCGTTGGCGAGCGGCTGCGTGGCCGGAAAAAAGAAGGCGGCGGGAGTTGCGTTCATCGCATCCTTGCGCCGCCTGAAATTCATTCGGCTCTGCCAGGCTCGACGCGGCGGTGAGGATGGCACCCGGTCCCCCGGCCAGTCTGTCGGACGAGTCCGACTCCCCGATGGGGTTGCTAGCCCGGCCGTGTCCGATGGGCGGGCGCGGTAGGGGATTGCCCGATCCCGCCTGATCGCCGCTTCGGCCTGCGCTCCGGCAAATCCATGATCGGTGGACGTGGAGAGCCGATGACGCGAAAGAAAAAGATCGCCATTGGGTTGCTGATTTTCATTGGCCTGCTGGTCGGCGTGCGGCTGGCGCTGCCGTACGCCGTCAAGGATTACGTCAACCGCCAGCTGGCGGCGCTCAAGGACTACGACGGGCACGTGACGGACATCGACGTGCATCTCTGGCGCGGCGCGTACAGCATCGACGGCATCGAGATCGTCAAGACCGGCGCGGCGCGGCCGGTGCCGTTCTTCAAGGCGCGCCGCCTCAATCTCTCGGTCGAATGGCCCAGCCTGTTGCGCGGGTCGCTGGTGTCAGAGGCGACCTTTCTCGAACCGGAGCTCAATCTCGTCCAGGCCGAATCCAGGAAAGGCTCCCAGCTCGGGGGCGAGGAGAACTGGAACCGCCGCCTCGAGCAGCTGTTCCCGTTCCGCTTCAACACCATCACGGTCACCGACGGCAAGGTGCGGTTCCTCGCGCCGGGCATCGCTGCGCGCGACGCCATCACCGCGCGCAACGTGGACGGCCAGGTCACCAATCTCACCAACGTGATTCCGTCGGGCAAGGAGACCTTCGCCGACTTCAAGCTCACGGCCAAGGTCCTGGACGGTGGCGCCGCCAAGGTGGCGGGAAGCGTCGACGCCTTCGCGTCGCAGCCGACTTTCGACGTGAACACCGAGATCAAGGGCGTGCAACTGCCCCAGGTCAATCCGTGGCTGCGCCAATACATCAAGGCCGACGCCGAGGCGGGCAAGTTCGAGCTGTACATGGAGCTCGCGGCCGCCGACGGCAAGTTCAAGGGTTACGCGAAGCCCATCCTCGAGGACGTCGACCTCTACCGCGCGAACGAAGAAGAGCAGAGCGCACTGCGGCGGCTCTGGGAAGGCTTCCTCGATTTCGCCGCCAACGTGCTCGAGAACCCCGACGCCGACCAGGTGGCGGCGCGCATCCCGTTCACCGGCACGATCAAGGATCCGCAGACCAGCGTGTTCGCCACCATCGCCAGCGTGCTGCGCAATGCCTTCGTGAGCGCCTTCGCCCGCTCGCTGGAAGGCTCGATCACGCTGCGTGACGTGAAGAAGAACCTCCAGGACATCGACCCGACGCCTCAAGAAAAGAAACAATCGAAGAGCGAGAAGGCCAAGGAGTCCGGCGAGACCGCTCGCCCCGCCCACGGACCCGCCGGCAAGTCACCCTCGGGAAGCTGAGTCGCTCGTCGCAATCTGGCGACGCTTGTGGCGTTGTAGTCAGGCGCTGATAGGCCACGCCCGGGTTTCGTTCTATACAGCCCGACAACCGATCACAACTAACAACCTGCCCGCCAGGGAGGGCGCATGCGCTTAGCCAGGATCTCGGGAATCATCGGCCGGATCGCCTGCCTCCTGTACCTCGCCATCGCATCGATCGTGCAGGCGGCAACTCTGCCGAGCGGCTTCTCCGAGACACGCGTGGCCACCGGGCTTTCGAGCCCCACCGCCATGGCGGTGGCGCCGGACGGCCGCATCTTCATCGCGCAGCAGGGCGGAGCGTTGCGCGTGGTCAAGAACGGTGCGCTGCTCGCGCAGCCTTTCCTCACCCTGAGCGTGGACTCGAATGGCGAGCGCGGCCTGCTCGGCATCGCCTTCGACCCGGATTTCGCCAGCAACGCGTTCATCTATCTCTACTACACGACCGCCTCCTCGCCGCACAACCGCGTCAGCCGCTTCACCGCGAGCGCCGCGAACCCGGACGTGGTCGCCGCCGGCAGCGAAGTGCAGCTGCTGAACCTGCCGAACCTCAGCTCGGCGACCAACCACAACGGCGGCGCCATGCACTTCGGCACCGACGGCAAGCTGTACATCGCGGTGGGCGAGAATGCCAACGGCGCCAATGCGCAGTCGCTGGGCACGCCGCTCGGCAAGATCCTGCGCATCAATCCCGACGGTTCGATCCCTTCGGACAATCCGTTCCTCGCCCAAACTACCGGCATCAACCGCTCCGTCTGGGCCATGGGCCTGCGCAATCCGTTCACCTTCGCCATCGATCGCAGCAACGGCCGCATCCATCTCAACGACGTCGGCCAGGATTCCTGGGAAGAGGTCAATCTCGGCGTCGCCGGCTCCAACTACGGCTGGCCGCAGGCCGAGGGCAACAATCCGCCCGGCGTCCCGGGCCTGCGCTATCCCATCTACACCTACCAGAACGCCGGCAGCTCCTGCGCCATCACCGGCGCGGCGTTCTACCGGCCGACCAGCGCAACGTTCCCGGCCGAGTACGCCGGCCGCTATTTCTTCGGCGACTACTGCGGCGGGTTCATCCGCTACCTGAGCCCGCCCAACTACGACACGGCCACCGGCTTCGCGAGCGGCATCAGCTCGCTGGTCGACATCCAGGTGCATCCGGACGGTTCTCTTTATTACCTGGCGCGCGGCGGCGGCGATCTGTACCGCGTGCAGTTCACCGGCGGCGTCGCGCCTTCGATTTCCGTGCAGCCCGCCAGCGCGACGGTTTCCACGGGCCAGGTCGCCAGCTTCTCGGTAACCGCCTCGGGCACTCCGCCGTTGCACTACCAGTGGCAGCGCAACGGCGTGGACATTCCGGGCACCGACGGGCCGGTGTTCTCGATCGCTCCCGTGCTCGCCGAGAACGGCACCACCTTCCGCGTGCGGGTCAGCAACGACGTGGGTTCGGTGACCAGCAATTCCGCGACGCTGACCGTACTCGACAACCGGATACCGACCGGGACCATCACGGCACCGGGAAGCGGCACGCTCTACCGCGGCGGGCAGAGCTTCACGTTCTCGGGCAGCGCCACCGATCCGGAAGACGGCGTATTGCCGCCGAGCGCGTTCACCTGGCGCGTGGACTTCCATCACGACTTCCACGTGCATCCATTCATGCAGCCCACGACGGGTGTCACGTCGGGTACGTTCACCATCCCGGACCGCGGCGAGACTTCGCAGAACGTGTTCTACCGCGTGGTGCTGATCGTGCGCGATTCGGCGGGTCTCACGCATACCTCGACCGTCGACGTGCGCCCACGCAAGACCGTGGTGCGCATCGAGAGCAACGTCGCCAACGCGCGGCTCACGCTGGATGGCACGCCCATCACCGCGCCATTCACGTTCACCGGCGTGGAAGGAATCATCCGCTCGATCGGCGTGGTGACGCCGCAGACCGCGAACGGCACGCCGTACGAGTTCGCGTCCTGGTCGGATGGTGGCGCGGCGACGCACGAGATCGCCACACCGACCGACGACACGACGTTCACGGCGCTGTTCCAGCCGTCGGGAAACACCGTGTTCAGCGACAATTTCGAGAGCAACCTCGGATGGTCGCTGACGCCCGGCGAGAACAACGCGAGCGCGGGCACCTGGCAGCGTGGCGATCCGGATGCCACGAGCTCGAATGGCGTGATGCTGCAGCCCGGGAGCTGCGCCGGGGGATCGGCGAGCTGCCTGGTCACCGGCCTCGCGGCCGGGACGAGCGCCGCCAGCAACGATGTCGACGGCGGGCAGACCTCTATCCAGTCGCCACCCATCGTGCTGCCCTCGACGGGCACGCTCACCTTGTCGCTGACGTATTTCCTGGCCCATCTGGGCAACGCCACCGCCGATGACTATTTCCGCGCGCGTATCGTCGGCAGTAACGGCGTCGCCCAGACCGTGATCGCGCGCGGTGCAACGGCCAGCGACTTCCCGGGCGTGTGGCGCACCCGCACGGCGAACATCAGTGCCTGGGCCGGGCAGACCATCCGCATCCGGGTGGATGCCATCGACCGGGCGGGCGACAGCGTGGTCGAGGCGGGCGTCGACAACGTGGTCGTGACGCGCCAGTAAAACCACCGCGCTGGGGAGATTCCATGCGCTACCTTTCAATCGCCGCGCTGGCGTTGTTGGCGGGACAGGCCTGCGGCGCGGACGATCAACGCGTTTCGTTCCTCGAGCAGGAAGTCCGCAACCTGCAGCGGCAGGTGCAGCGGCTGAGCTGGCAAGTCGACCAGTTGCAAAGGCCGGCGGCATCGCCGCCGTCGGCCGCGGCGCCCGCGGCCCGCGCCCCGCTTCCGGGAACGCTGCCGCGCTGGATAGATGCGGCGAAGTGGCGGCAATTGCGCAAAGGCATGAGCGAGCTCGAAGTCATCGCGTCCCTGGGCCCGCCTACCTCGATGCGGGAGGAGGAGGGTGCGCGCGTGCTCCTGTATGCACTGGAAATCGGCGACAACGGATTTCTCGGCGGCAGCGTGCGCTTGAAGGATCGCGCGGTCATCGAGGTGCGCCAGCCTTCGCTGCAATGAACTGACTTGATCCGCGTCAGCGGCACCCGCCGCTTTGCAACCCCTATCTCTTTCTGGCGAAGGGCGCGCACCCACATGTCGCGACGCTCAATTCCTTCTTACGCAATGTTCAGCCGAACTCGTCGCGGATCACCCTCTTCCGAGAGATGCTCGGTCCATCGGGCAAGACTAGCCTCACTACCACGACTCGTTGGACTGCAACATGAACTCGCGGATACGAATCCTCCTCACCCTGTGCTTCCTTTCGAGCGGCGCGCTGGCCGCCTCGCAGCGCGGCGACGCAGGCGCCTGGATGCCGGACATGATGTTTGCGCAGGCGGGCTCGGCGCAGGAAAGCACCAGCGCCTACGCGCTCGGCGCGGTGTGGGACTGGGACTGGAGCCGGCGCTATGGCGTCGGTGTACTCACCGGATACACCGAGGGCACGCTCGGCCGCTGGCAGACCGACGAAACCGCGCGCGGCGGATCCCGTTCGTACACCCAGGTGGGCGTGACGGGCGTGCTGCGCCTGTTCCCGGGGCAGGCCAACCAGCTCTGGTTCGCGGAGTTCGGCATCGGGGCTAACTACATCACCCCCGTGTACCAGGGCGACGGCAAGACTTTCAGCACCGAGTTCAATTTCGGCGACCACCTGGCCGTCGGGCGGCTGCTGGGCGGGCACCGGCATTCCTCCATCGCGCTGCGCTTCCAGCATTTCTCGAACGCCGGCATCTCGACGCCGAACCCGGGCGAGAACTTCGTGCAGCTGCGCTACACCTACCAGTTCAGGACGGAGTAGCCGCGGCCGTACGGGGGCGAAGTGTCGCTCCCCGACAGTCGTGCGGGCGGTGCGCCGACAGGCGTGACCCGGACGCGCGCCGCAGACTGCCGCAGCCATGGACCTTCGGTCACTCTTCATCGGATTGCTTGCCAGCGCCGCGTTCACCATCCCGGCAGGCGCGGCGCCGGTGCCGGCACTCGCCACGCCTTCACCGGCGTCGCATGCGTCCGCGCCGCTCGCGTTTCGCATCGAAGAAGGACGCAATCTCAACGCCTTCCTGCAGGAAGGCCCCGTGGCCGCGCACCTGTTGCTGCGTTCGGGCACCGAGCCACGCATCCTCGTGGCCTTTCCCGCCGGCAACAGCGGCATCGGGCTGTGGTTCCAGACGACGGCCGCGGATGTTCAATGGAAACTGGTGAGCGCACCGCGCGCGCTGCACCAGGTCGATGACGAGCATCGGCCGCTGTACGGCATCGATTTCGAAGTGGAAGCGAGCGTGGACGAATTGCGGCCGCGCGCGGCCCTGCTGTCGTCGATCCGCGTGCTGCGCGACTACGAGCTGCAGCGCCAGGCGCCCGTGGAAGTGCGCGTGGACCCGCGCCTCGGCAGGGGAATCTCGTGGGAGCGGCACCGGCTCGACGGCGCGGCGGGCTATCGACTGAGAATCGAAGCGCCCGAGGGCACGCAGCTGCTCGCGCAGCGCTTCACCGGCACAGGCCCGCTGCGGCTCCGCATCCAGGCGCTCACCGGTGAATCACCACTGACGCCGCTGCGTCCGTTGCTGAGCAGCGCGGCTGGCGACGACACGCGCGCGCGCAATGCGCTCGCCTTCCTCAGCTATCGCGAAAAATTCCTGGCCGGCTCGTGGCGCTTCGATACCTATTTCGGCCGCGACACGTTGATGGCGGCGCTGCTGCTGGGCGAGGCGCTCGAGCCCGCCGCCGTCGAGAGTGCGCTCGAATCGGTCCTCGACCGGCTCGCGCCGGATGGCGAGGTGGCGCACGAGGAGGACATCGGCGAATTCGCGGTGCTGCGCAATGCACGCGAAGGACGCGGACGCGTCGCGACACCCATCTATGACTACGGCATGGTCGACGACGACTTCATGCTCGCGCCGCTCGCAGCCCGTTGGCTGCTCGACGACGCGCGTGGCCGCGCGCGGGCACGCGCCTTCCTGGCGGCGAGCGGCCTGGCCGGCGAGCGCCATGGCGCCGCGCTGGCGCGCAACCTCGCCTGGGTGGTGCAGCGAACCTCGGCATTCGCGGCCGAGGCACGCGCCGGCAACCTGGTCGACATCAAGGCCGGGCGCAACACCGGCAACTGGCGCGACAGCGAGCAGGGCCTGGGCGGCGGCCGCTATCCCTATGACGTGAACGCCGCGCTGGTGCCGGCGGCGCTGGAAGCCGCGGCGCGCCTCGGCGAGAGCCACTTGCTCGACGACTTCCTCGATGCCGCGGAGCGCCGCGCGCTCGCGGCTGCGCGTGCCAGTGCGCGCACCTGGGCGATGCGCGCGGCGCCGCTGTTCGAGGTGCGGGTCTCCAACGAGGACGCGCGCCAGGCGGTGTCCAACTACTCGAAATCCATCGGCGTGGACGCGCAGTTCGCGTCACGAACCCTGGGAACGGGGCCGCTGGTGTTCCACGGGGTGTCGCTCGATGGGCAGGGACGGCCGGTCCGCGTGCTCAACTCCGACGAAGGCTTCCGGTTGCTGCTGGCGGACCCACCGGCCGAGGAGCTCGCGCTTTCCCTCGATGCGCTGATGCGGCCGTTCCCCGCGGGGCTGGTCACCGACGCGGGGCTGGTGGTTGCGAACCCGGTATTCGCCGACGATGAGCTGCAACGGGAATTCAGCCGCTTCGAATATCACGGCACGGTGATCTGGTCGTGGCAGCAGGCGTTGCTCGCGGCCGGGCTCGCGCGGCAGCTGCGGCGCGCGGACCTGCCGACCGCACTGCGCACGCAGCTCATCGTGGCGCGCACCCGGCTCTGGGCCGTGATCGAGAACGCGCGCGACATGCGCACCTCGGAGCTGTGGTCGTGGTCGTTCGCGGGCGGACGCTATCGGGTCGAGCCCTTCGGCCGGTCCGGCGCCGACGTCGACGAATCGAACGCGGCGCAGCTGTGGAGCACGGTGTACCTGGGACTCAGGCCGCCCGCACGCAACGACTAGAACAGGTACTTCGCCTGGAAGTTGATCTCCTTGCCTTCGAGCGGGCGCGCCAGCAGCACCCCGCCGGTGTCGGCGGCCGCGCCGAAGATGCGCGAGTTGCTCTCGGTGAGTCCGAGCTCGTCCGAGATGTTGGTGCCGCGCAGGACGAACTGCCAGTGATCCCCTGCGTTCGCGCTCAGGCCGAAGTCCCAGGTCTGGTAGCTGCCGAGCTGCTGCAGTCCTGACTGGTCCTGGGTGCGATCGCCGACGTAGGTGTAGGTGACGAAGGCCTCGAGGCTGCCCCAGCCCATGGGGAAGCGGTACGACGGGGTCGCCATGGCGCGGAACTTCGGCTGGCGCTGCAGCTGCTCGCCCTCGATGGGCGCGCAGCCATTGCCGGTCACCACGTTGAAGTAGGGCACGCAGGCGTCGTAGTCGGTGTACTCGCCGTCCAGGTAGTTGGCCACCAGCTCGAAGCGGAAATTGCCTGGCGTGATGGCGCCGATGAAATTCACGCCGGTCGACTCCGAACCGTACTCCAGCCGCAGGTCCGGGATCTGCACGCCGTTGGCATCGGTGGGCGTGTACTGCAGGCCGGTGAAGTCACGGAAGTACGTGCTGATGTCCGCGTACACCAGGTCGTTCTGGAACTTGAAGCCGACCTCGTAATTGCGCACCACCTGGGTGGGCGCGGTGTTGCCGGTGGTAACGCCGCGGATGCCGTTGTCGAAGTCGGCGAAGTGGCCGCCGCGGTTGATGCGCAGGTACGCCGACATCGAGTCCGTGAAGCTGTAGTTGGCGCCCACCGTCCACGAGGTGAAGTTCTCGTCGTAATCGGTGACGTCGGTGGTGCCGTCGCACAGCGGGGTGCCGTTGTCGTACAGCGTGTCCGGGTCGCCGTCGATGTCGACGTCGGCCAGGTGGCAGACGCGGTTGGTGGCCTGCTGGCGCTCGTAACGCACCGAGGCATCGAGCAGCCACTTGTCGATGCGCCAGGAGTCCGACAGGTACAGCGCGCTGTTGAAGGCGTGTCCCGCCTGCGCGATGTTGTAGTCGCCGTAGTCGAGCAATCCCTGCGCATCCGTGAGCTGCAGCGTGTTGCCCGCATCCACGTAGCTCACCGTCAACGGCCGCGCGTTGGGTTCGTTGGTCATGAACATCTTGTTGCCCAGCGCCCACTTGTCGTCCATCTCGTAGTAGGCGAGGTACAGGCCCAGGGTCAGCGTGTTGCCGTCGAAGATCTCCTTGCCGAGCCGGAAGTCGTTGTTGGTGCTCTGCAGCTTCTTGTGGATGTGCCACCAGCCCTGCTTGATCACGCTCTGATCGTCGGACACGGCTCCGCCCCCGACGAAGGTCGTGGTGGCGGACCCGGCCGGCAATTGGAAGCCGCCGAGGTCCGTCGGCAGGTTGTAGAGTTCGTCGACCAGCGAGGCGGGGTTGCTGCCAGAAAACAGCGCGTTGGTGTCCACGTCACCGCCATTCGCGAGGAAATAGTCGGTGATGGTCCACCCGCCGCCGAGCTCCATGTCGTAGTTCGCGCCCACGAACCACATCTGCGCGCCGCGGCCCTCGGCGAGATCCGCGGTGGTGCCTCCGCCGGGGTAGCCGGGCAGCGTCACGTGCTGGATGGCCTTGCTGTAGTAAGTGTCGGTGAGCGGATCGAAGCCGGGGTACGCGCTGAAATCATCGGTGCCGTGCTGGATCACAGGCACCGGCGTGATGAACTGGTTCTTGTCGTCGAGGTAGCGCGCGTACAGCGTGAGCTGGCCGCCGTCGAAGGCGCGCTTGAGCGTGGCGGTGAACTGGCCGCCGTCATCGGCGGGGAATTGCGGATCGCGCACACCGTCGGACTTGCGATAGAAGCCGCCGATGCTGCCGAACCAGTCGTTTCCGATGGGAAAGCCATAGAAGGCGTCGACCCTCATCAGGTTCTCGTCGCCATACATGAGTCCCAGGCTGCCGCTCGGCGTGTCTTCGCCCGTGCGCAGCAGGAAGTTGGACGAGGCGCCCATCTGCCCGCCGGCGAACACCACCGACGGTCCGCCCTGCAGGATCTCCACCGACTTCACCGTGTCGTCGAGCCTGAAAATGCTGGTGGTCTCGAAGAACGACAGCGTCGGCATGCCGTACAGCGGCGAACCCATCAGCAGCGTCGTGTAGTAAGGCGCGTCGCCGCCGCCGGGGAAGCCGGCGATCTCGATGTTGGCGCCCGTCTGGCCGCCGGTGGATTCGGGCCACATGCCGGGCGAGATCTTCAGCAGGTCGGCGGTGCTCTTGGGGTTGGCGCGCCTGATCTCCGCTTCATTCGCCGTGACGATGCTGTAGCTCGCCTCGAGCTTCTTGACACCGCCGGCCGAGGCGACGCCGGTGACCACGATGGTCTCGAGACCGCTTTCGTCGCCGGTATTGCGGTCCGGGGGCGTGACCTCCTGGGCATTGGTCAGGCCGGACAACGCGGCCGCGATATAGATCAGCGCGTGCGCCAGGAAGCGTCGGATTCGGCCGACACGCGGTGCCGGTGCTGCGCAAAGTGTCGTCGTGTTCATGCTGCCTCCATGCATTTCGCGAGCATGTGACGGAGGACTGCAGTGTTCCGGAACGTTCCCCAAATTGATGCGTGCACGGAACGCGACATCGAGTCAGCGCGCGGCTACAGCCGTTGCCCGTGCGCGACGATGTGGCGCAACTACCCGTGAATACGGCGCAGGGACCTGTTTTCTGCGTACACTCCTTCGCATGCGGCGGCCTTCCAGTTTGTACCGTGTTGCGGCATTGCTCGTCTGCGCCGCGTTCGCCACGGTACAGGCGCGCGACCTTGCGCCGCTGCCGCCTTCGCAGCTCTATGGCGAGCTGTTCCATCGCGTGCAGACCGAGAAGCTGTACCCGGACAGCAAGACGTTCGCGGACGCGATCGCCAGGACGTCGGCCGCGGAGATCATGCGGCGCTACCACGCGGCCAAGGACGTCGGCGGCTTTTCCCTGAAGGACTTCGTCGAGCAGAACTTCACGATTCCGGGCCCAGTCGCCAGTGACTTCCGCACCGGGCCGCGCGAGGCCTTGCGCGCGCACATCGACCGGCTGTGGAACGTGCTGACACGCGCCCCGCAGGATTCGCACGGCGCCGACTCGCAGTTGCCGCTGACGACGCGCTACGTGGTGCCCGGCGGGCGCTTCCGCGAGATGTACTACTGGGATTCCTATTTCACGATGGTCGGGCTGCAGGCCAGCGGCCGGGACGACCTCGTCGCCGACATGATCGAGAACTTCGCCAGCCTCATCGATCGTTACGGGCACATTCCGAATGGCACGCGCAGCTACTATCTCGGCCGTTCGCAGCCGCCGTTCTTCGCGGCCATGGTCGAGCTGCAGGCGGAGCGCAAAGGCGTCGGCGCGCTGGTGCAGCGGCTGCCGCAACTCGAGCGCGAATACGAGTTCTGGATGGAAGGCGCGCGGACGCTGGAGGCCGGGACGGCGCACCGGCGCGTGGTGCGGCTACCCGACGGTAGTTTGCTGAACCGCTACTGGGACGACGTGCCGGTGCCGCGCGACGAGGCATACCGCGAGGACATCGACACCGCGCGCGGCAGCCCGCGTCCCGGCGCCGACGTGTATCGCGACCTGCGCGCCGCCGCGGAGAGCGGCTGGGATTTCAGCTCGCGCTGGCTGGCGGACGGCAAGACGCTGGCTTCGATCCACACCACGGACTTCCTGCCGGTGGATCTCAACAGCCTCTTGTACCGGCTCGAGCTCGCGATCGCGCGCGGCTGCAAGGAAGCGCGCCGCGCCGACTGCGACAAGGACCTGCGCGCGAAGGCGCGCGCGCGCCAGAAAGCCATGCTGCAGCTCATGTGGGACGAGAAGCTCGGCGCGTTCGTCGACTACGACTGGCGCAACCGCAAGCGCTCCGGCGAGCTCACCGCCGCGACGGCCTATCCACTGTTCGCCGGCATCGCCGAGCACGCGCACGAGGTCGCGGCCACGATGCGCGCGTCATTGCTCATGCCGCACGGTCTCGCCACCACGCTCGAAGACACCGGCCAGCAATGGGACGCGCCGAACGGCTGGGCGCCGCTGCAATGGATCGCGATTGCCGGTTTGCGCCAGCAGGGTGAGAACGACCTCGCCGCCGACATCGCCGCACGCTGGGTGGCCGAGAACGCGCGCGTCTACTGCAGGACCGGCAAACTGGTCGAGAAATACAACGTGCGCGACGCGGGCGAGGGCGCGGGCGGCGAGTACCCGGTGCAGGACGGCTTCGGCTGGACCAACGGCGTGCTGGTCAAGCTACTCGCGCTCTACCCGGGGCTGGCGAAGCAGTCCTACGAGTTCACCGAAGGCAGCTGCGATATGCCGGCCAGCCAGCCGCGGTGAGCCGCGCGCTCACAGGTATGTGACCAGCCAGTCGCGGATCGCGGCGCGCATCCCGGGCGTCTCCTGGTGTGCCACGTCCTGGCGGATCAGTTTCCAGTGCTCGGGCTTGCCGGCCGCTGCGTACACGTTGCGCAGGTCGCGATCGATTTTCTCGAGTCCCGCCACCGGCGTGAGCGCATCGAGATTGCCGGCCAGCGACAGGTGCGCGCGCGGCGCGATCAGCGCGTTCAGCTGCGAGGTGGTGAAGTGGTTCAGGAGGTCGGGGACGTAATAGTAGATGCCATGTCCCTTGAGTCCGCCGACTTCCACCAGCGTGTGCCAGTCCGTCAGGCAGCAGATGTCGACCACCACCTTGAGGCGCGGATCCAGTGCCCCGACCCACTGCGCGGTCGAACTACCCATCGACATGCCGAGCGTCGCGAGGCGTTGCGTGTCGACGTCGGGGCGCGTGACCAGGTAGTCGACCGCCTTGAGCGCGTCGTAGACCATCATTCCCCACAGGACGCGGCCCTTCCACAGCGTCTCCTTGAAGAAGTCGAGCTCGGTGCGCCCGGCGCGCTCGCCGAAGATCCAGGCATCGAAGCACAGCGCGTTGTACCCCAGCGAGGTGAGGAACTCCGCGTACGGCGGCTTCCCCATGTATTCGCGGCCCGCGATGAATTCGGTCTTGCCGATGGTGTAGCCGCCACCGTGCGAATGGTTGAACAGCACCGTCGGCAATCTGCCGCTCCTGCCCTTGGGCCGCGCGAAATACGCAGGCGCCGGCTCCTCGCCGTTGAGATCGAGCACCAGCTTCTCGAGCGTGTAGCTGCCCCGATCCTCGGTCGAGAGCAGCCGCGCGCCCACCTTGCGGTCGCGCGGCGGCAGCCGGCCGAGGAGGCCGTAGAGTTCATGTCGTGGGTCGGGCGATACGGATGTCGCATGCGCGACCCGTGCCTGGGAGGCCGCCCATATTCCCGCTCCGGCGGTCAGCAGCGTGCGTCTTTTCATGTCAGGAAATGTAACCGCCCGGCGCGCCGGATACAGCCCGCATCAGCGCGGCGAGCCCTCGGGCGGACGGATTCCTTAAATTTGAGCGCGCGCGGAACGGAATGCGCCACAGCCACTCCATGAAGAATGAAAGGAGGCACCACATGGAACACAGAAGATTCGAACGCGAGGATGTCCCGGCGGACGACGCTGAGCTGCTGAGGCGAAAGGGCGAGCGATTGATAGGCCCGAGCGACAGCTCGGACACCGGCTCGGACATGATGGGCCTGGGCAATGGCGACGACACCAGCGATCGCGAAGGCACCGGAGAGCGCGCGTCGGTAGAAGACCTGAGCCCCGACGACAACTCCGACATCGCGGCGGATCGAGTAGTGGAAGCGGACGAAGCCGGTCTCGGTGGCGGACTCGACCAGGCAGAAGAGGCGCAACTCGGAATCACCGACGAGGAGCTGACCGAACTCTTCGGGCGCAGGAAGTAGCCACGGCGGCGCCGGCGTAGGCGCAGGAAAGAGTTCGGCCCCCTTGCTTTTCCTCGCGCCGTTCTGCAGTTTCTCGGTCAATTCGAAGCCGCAGGCTTTGAGGAAACCGAGGGGGTTCGATGAGCGTTCGTCATGCGAAGCGGCAGGCCTTTGCCGCTGTCTTTGTCGTGGTCCTGCCCATGCTGGCGGCCGCCGACGACGCCGAAAGACCCTGGATGAATCCCGCGCTCGACGCGGACCAGCGCGCCGAGCTCGTGGTCGCGCAAATGACGCGCGCAGAGAAGCAGACCCTGGTGTTCGGCTACTTCGGCACCGACGCGCCGTGGAAGAAATACACCATCGCGCGGGAGGCGCTCGAGGGCTCCGCCGGCTACGTGCCCGGCATCGCGCGGCTCGGAATCCCGCCGCAGTGGATCGCCGACGCCGGCATCGGCGTCGCAACGCAGGGCGGCGCGAAGAAGAAGCGCGAGCGCACCGCACTGCCGTCCGGCATGGCGACGGCCGCCACCTGGGACACCGTCATCGCGCAACGCGCCGGCGCCATGATCGGCGCGGAAGCGCGCGCCTCCGGATTCAACGTGCTGCTCGCGGGCGGCGTGAACCTGGTGCGCGAGCCGCGCAACGGCCGCAATTTCGAATATGGCGGTGAGGATCCGCTGCTCGCCGGCCGCATGGTCGGCGCGCAGATCGCCGGCATTCAGTCGCGCTTCATCATTTCCACCGTCAAGCACTTCGCGCTCAACGACCAGGAGACCGACCGCAACACCGTGAACGCGGTGATCGACAAGGCGCAGGCGCGCATGTCGGACCTGCTCGCGTTCCAGATCGCCATGGAAGTGTCGGATCCCGGCTCGGTGATGTGCTCCTATAACAAGGTGTGGGGCGAGCACTCCTGCGAGAACGCCTTCCTGCTGACCGACGTGCTGCGCAAGGACTGGGGCTGGAAGGGCTACGTGATGTCCGACTGGGGCGCGACCCACAGCACCGCCAAGGCCGCGAACGCCGGACTCGACCAGGAGTCGGGCTATCCCTTCGACGACAAGCCGTACTTCGGCGAGCTCATGCTCAAGGCGGTGGAGTCGGGTGAAGTCAGCGAGGCGCGCCTCACCGAGATGGCGCGGCGCATCGTGCGCACGATGTTCGCCAAGGGCGTGGTCGATCACCCGGTGAAGATCGCGCCCATCGATTTCGACGCCAACGGCGCCACGTCTCGCCAGGGCGCCGAGCAGGGCGCGGTTCTGCTCAAGAACCAGGATGGCATCCTGCCGCTGAAGCGCAGCATGCGTCGCATCGCGATCATTGGAGGCCACGCCGACAAGGGCGTGCTCGCCGGCGGCGGTTCGTCGCTGGTCTATCCAGTCGGTGGCAACGCCGTGCCCGGATTGAAGCCGACGTCATGGCCCGGCCCGGTCATGTATTACCCCTCGTCACCGATGAAGGCCATCCAGGCGCTGGCGCCCGGCGCGAAAGTGGAATTCGCGAGCGGTGAGGATCGCAAGGCGGCCGCGGCGCTCGCGTCCAGGGCCGACGTCGCGCTGGTGTTCGCCACGCAGTGGAACGGCGAGTCGTTCGATTCGCCGCTCACGCTCGAGAACGACCAGGACGCGCTGGTCGACGCGGTAGCTAGTGCCAATCCGAACACCGTGGTGGTGCTGCAGACCGGCGGCGCCGTCTTCATGCCGTGGATCGACAAGGTGCAGGGCGTGCTCGAGGCCTGGTACCCCGGCACCAGCGGTGGCGAAGCCATCGCGAACCTGTTGTTCGGTGTCGTCAATCCGTCGGGCCACCTGCCGATCAGTTTTCCCGGGGACGCGAGCCAGTTCGCGCGCAAGGCGTTGACCGAAACCGATGCCGGCAAGAAAACCGGTGAGGCGACTTACTCCGAAGGCGCGACCGTCGGCTACAAGTGGTTCGACGCCCACCAGCTCACACCGTTGTTCCCGTTCGGGCACGGCCTGACGTTCACCCGGTTCGAGTACAGCGACCTCACGGCGCGCGTGGCGGAGGGCCGCGCGGTGGTGAAATTCAAGGTGCGGAACACCGGCAAGCGCGAGGGTCGCGCCGTGCCGCAGTTGTACGTATCGCCCGCCGCGGGCGGCTGGGAAGCGCCCAAGCGGCTCGCCGCCTTCACCAACCTGCCGATGATCAGGGGCCAGGCATCCGAGATCGAGATGACCCTCGATCCGCGCCTGCTGGCCGTGTTCGACGCTGACGCCAACGAATGGCGCGTCGCCGCGGGCACTTACAAGATACTGCTCGGACAATCGTCCGCCGACATCGTGGCCGAAACCACGCTCGACCTGCCCGAGCAGCGCATGCCCGCCGGCATGCGGGCAGGCCGGGACGTCGAGACCGCCAACATCACGACCCGGTAATTCCGAGTAGTTTGCTGTCGCCGGCCGGCGACTCGTGCGTGCGCGCGTCAACCGCGCGCATGATCCGCCGTTGTAGCTCCCAGAAATCCAAACCACGGGGAGTTTCCATGAGACTCAAATCCTTTTTGTGCGGCGCGATGTTCGCGGGCGCAGCGCTGCTCGCCTCCTGCGGTGGCATCGGGGGCGGCTCGAACCCCGGTTCTTCCAGCAACGGACCGCCGGCCTCCGCCTGCGGCACCGACTGCGGCACATTGTTCATCGCCATGACGGATGCCGACGGGGACTTCCTGAACTACACCGTCGACGTCGTCTCGCTGAAGCTGCAGCGTGCGAACGGCACCACCGTGGAAACACTGCCGGCATCCACGCGCGTCGACTTTGCGCAATACGTCGACCTCACCGAGTTCCTGACCGCGGCCACCGTGCCGAACGGCAACTACGTGGCGGCCACGCTGCGACTCGACTACAACAACGCCGAGATCACCGTCGAGCAGAACGGCGCGCCGGTGCCCGCCAAGGCCGTCGATTCGAATGGTGCCGCGCTCGGGATGGTCGACGTGAGCGTCACGCTCGACAACCGCCACCATCTCGTGGTGTCGCCCGGCCGCCCGTCCCTGTTCACGCTCGACTTCAACCTGGCGGCGAGCAATGCGGTGGATCTGACTACTTCGCCCGCCACCGTGACCGTCACGCCGGCTTTGGTGGCCTCGCTCGAGCTCGTCGATCAGAAGGACCTGCGCGTGCGTGGTCCGATGGTCAGCGTCGATGAGAGCGCCGGCAGCTATGTGGTCGACGTGCGACCCTTTCATCTGCGCGAGAATCGCTTCGGGCGCGTAACCGTGCACACCGATTCCGCCACCGCCTACGAGATCAACGGCACCAGCTACACCGGCGCCGAGGGCCTGACCGCACTCGACGCCGCGGGCGCCGGCATCACCACCGTCGCGCTCGGCACGCTGACGACCGCCGATCACATCTTCAACGCGACGCAGGTGTTTGCCGGCACCAGCGTACCCGGCGCGGGCATCGACACCGTGATCGGTGACGTGGTGGCGCGCGACGGTGACGAGCTCACCGTGCGCGGCGGCACACTCGTGCGACGGGGTGATGACGCACGCTTCGCGCGTGGGCGCGTGAAGGTGGTGCTCGGACCGGGCACCAAGGTCGTGAAGGGCGGCACGTCGCCTGCGACCCTCGTCGACACGAATGCCGTGTCGGTGGGCCAGCACATCATGGCGTTCGGCACCGCGACGCCGGCCAGCAGCATCGCGGCGAACCAGGACGAGGATTCGCGCGACTGGACGCTCGATGCCAGCGCCGGCCGCGTGCGCATGGACCCGACGCCCATCTACGGCTTCGTCAAGTCCCTCGCGGACGGCGGTGTGACGCTGCAGCTCGAATCGATCGCGGGCCGGCGCGTTTCCGCCTTCGATTTCTCCGGCACGGGCATGACGGGCGATCAGGATGCCGACCCGACCAACTATGAAGTGGGCACCGGAGCGCTCGACCTTTCGGGGTTGCACGAAGGCGAGCCCATCAAGGTGATCGGCTTCCCCGCACCCTTCGGCAGCGCTCCCGTCGACTTCACCGCCCGCACCCTGGTTGATTTCCAGAAGCTCGGTGCGTCGATGTCCGTGACCTGGGGCCGGGAGGGCACGCTCGCGCCGTTCATCAGCCAGGCTGCGACAGCGCTGGTGTTGAACCTCGACAACGAAGAGATCGGACGCCTGCACTTCCTGCGCGTCGGGCCGCGCTGGATTGACCTGGGCGACTTGCCGGCTTCGCCGA
>DASSRK010000178.1:0-6407 GCA_035701825.1 Steroidobacteraceae bacterium | reverse complement strand
CGTTCGGTGCGCATGTCGCGCAGGCCGCCGGGCCCGAGACGGCCAAGGCCAATCTCGGCTTCATTGCGCTCACCGATGCGGCTCCGCTGTTCGTCGCCAGGGAGAAAGGCATCTTCGCCAAACACGGGATGTCCGGCGTCGAGGTGCAGAAGCAGGCTTCCTGGGGCGCGACGCGCGACAATCTCGTGCTCGGCTCGGAAGGCAACGGCATCGACGGCGCGCACATCCTCACGCCGATGCCGTACCTCATCAGCACCGGCAAGGTGACCCAGAACAACGTGCCGACGCCCATGTACATCCTGGCGCGGCTCAACCTCGACAGCCAATGCATCTCGGTGGGCGCGGAATACGCGCAACTGAAGGTCGGCGTGGACGCCCGGCCCTTCAAGGCCGCCATCGAGAAGAAGAAGGCGGCCGGCAACGCGGTCAAGGCCGCGATGACCTTTCCCGGCGGCACGCACGACTGCTGGATCCGCTACTGGCTCGCAGCCGGCGGCATCGATCCGGACAAGGACATCGAGACCATCGTGATCCCGCCCGCGCAAATGGTGGCGAACATGAAGGTCGGCACCATGGACTGCTTCTGCGTCGGCGAGCCGTGGAACGAGCAGCTGGTGCACCAGAAGATCGGCTACACCGCGCTGACCACCGGCGAGCTGTGGAACAAGCATCCCGAGAAGTCCTTCGCCATGCGCGCCGACTGGGTGGACAAGAACCCGAAGGCCACGCTCGCGCTGCTCATGGCCGTGCAGGAAGCGCAGATGTGGTGCGACAAGCTCGAGAACCGCGCCGAGCTCGCGCAGATCGTCTCGAAGCGCGCGTGGTTCAACGTACCCGAGGCCGACATCATCAACCGCCTGCAGGGCAAGTTCGACTACGGCAACGGCCGGGTGGTCGACAACAGTCCGCACCTGATGAAGTTCTGGCGCGACGACGCATCGTATCCCTACCAGAGCCACGAGCTGTGGTTCCTCACGGAGAATGTCAGATGGGGCAAGTTCACGGCCAAGGAAGATTTCAAGACGCTGATCTCGAAGGTCAACCGCGAGGACCTGTGGCGCACGGCGGCGAGGGAGCTCAAGGTTCCGCCGGCACAGATTCCGAAAGCGACGTCGCGTGGCGTCGAAAAATTCTTCGATGGCAAAGTGTTCGATCCGTCGAAGCCGGAGGAATACCTGAAGAGCCTGGCCATCAAGCGGGCGTGACGGCGGCGAAACGGCGCGCCGCGCCGCCATGGTTGCGCGTGCTCAAGGAGCGCGCCGCGCATGCGGCCGGCGTGGTGCTGCCCCCCGTGCTCATGCTGGGCCTGCTCGGCGTGGCCTGGCAGGTGCTGTGTTCCTCGCCCGACTCCGCGCTGCCGACGCCCACCCGGGTGCTGGCCGACACGCACGAGCTGATCACGCAGCCGTTCTACGACAACGGCGGCATCGACAAGGGGTTGTTCTGGCACCTGCTGGCGTCGCTCAAGCGCGTGGCGTTGGGCTATCTACTGGCCGCCGGCGCGGGCGTCGCGCTCGGCGTGCTGGTCGGCAGCAGCAAGTGGGCCATGCGGGCGCTCGATCCGCTGTTCCAGGTGCTGCGCACCATCCCGCCGCTGGCGTGGCTGCCGCTGTCGCTGGCCGCGTTCCGCGACGGGCAGCCGTCGGCGATCTTCGTGATCTTCATCACCGCCATCTGGCCGATCGTCATCAACACCGCGGTCGGCGTGCGCAACATCCCGCAGGACTACCGCAACGTGGCGCGGGTGCTGAGGCTCAACGGCGGCGAGTTCTTCACGACCATCATGCTGCCGGCGGCGGCGCCGTACATCTTCACGGGACTGCGCATCGGCATCGGCCTGTCGTGGCTGGCGATCGTCGCCGCGGAGATGCTGATCGGCGGCGTCGGCATCGGCTTCTTCATATGGGACGCGTGGAACAGCTCGCTGATCAGCGACATCATCCTGGCGCTGGCGTACGTCGGCATCGTCGGCTTCTTCCTCGACCGGCTGGTGGCCTTCGCGGGCAAACTGATCGGGCGCGGCACGGTGAGTGTATGAACGAGTACCTCAAGATCGAACACATCTGCAAGACCTTCGGCACGGGCGAGTCGCGCAGCGAGGTGCTGCGCGACATCTCGCTCGATGTCGCCAGGGGCGAGTACCTCGCCATCATCGGCCACTCGGGCTGCGGCAAGTCGACGCTGCTCAACATCGTCGCCGGCCTCACCGCGGCGAGCAGCGGTTACGTGTTCCTCGACGGACGCGAGGTGCATGCGCCGGGACCCGATCGCGCGGTGGTGTTCCAGAACCACTCGCTGCTGCCGTGGCTCACGGTGTACGACAACGTGAGACTGGCGGTCGACAAGGTGTTCGGCGGCAGGAAGACCGCGGCCGAGCGCCACGAGTGGACGTTGCGCAACCTCGAGCTCACGCACATGACCCACGCGATGAAAAAGCGCCCGGGTGAGATCTCGGGCGGCATGAAGCAGCGCGTCGGCATCGCGCGGGCGCTGGCGATGAGCCCGAAGGTGCTGCTGCTCGACGAGCCCTTCGGTGCGCTGGACGCGCTGACACGCGCGCACCTGCAGGAAGAGGTCATGAAGATCCACGCCGAGCTCGGCAACACGGTGCTCATGATCACGCACGACGTCGACGAGGCGGTGCTGCTGTCCGATCGCATCGTCATGATGACCAACGGCCCGGCGGCGCAGATCGGCGAGATCCACACCGTGCGCCTGCCGCGGCCGCGCAATCGCCTCGAGCTGCTGGCGGATCCGCACTACATCGCGGCGCGCGCCGCGGTGCTGGAATTCCTGCATCGCAAGTCACGCTACGTGGAGGCGGCATGACGGGGACGTGCCCCCACTACGGCGGTGGGGCGTCCCTGGGCCACAGCAGCCACATCTCACCGTCGTACTTCATCATCCCTGCCTGGGTGCCCGCCTCCGCGCCAAAGCCGAAGAACAGGTCCGCGCGGATCGGGCCGCGGATCGCGCCGCCGGTGTCCTGCGCGACCACCAGCCGCTGCAGCGGCAGGTTGCTCCCGCCGGGTTGCGTGGTAGACAGGAATACCGGCGCGCCGAGCGGCAGGTACTTCGGATCGATGGCGATGGAGCGCCCCGCCGTCAGCGGCACTCCCTGCGCGCCCCTCGGGCCGATGGACGGATCCGCGATCGCTTCCTCGCTGAAGAACACCACGCTCGGATTGCTGTCGAGCACTTCGTTCACGCGCGCCGGATTGGCGGCGAGCCACGCGCGGATCGCCGGCATGTTCACCTGGTCGATGGTCATGACGCCCTGGTCGGCGAGATAGCGGCCGATCGAGCGGTACGGCTGTCCGTTCTGGTCGGCGTACTGCAGGCGGATGGTCTCGCCGGTAGATAGCTGCACGCGCCCGGAACCCTGGATCTCGAGCATGAAGGCGTCGAGCGGGTTGTCGATCCACACCAGCTCGTGGCCCGCGAGGCCCGGCGCCTCGCGGGTTGCGGCGCGCGTGTAGTAGGGCACGACCTTGTTGCCTTCCAGCCGGCCGCGGACGCGCTTGCCCTTGAGCTCGGGAAACAGGCTCGCGAGCTCGACGGTCAGCAGGTCGGCGGGCGGGCTGTACAGAGGTGTCGCGTATTGCCCGCTGCGTTCGCGCGCGCCGTGCAGCAGCGGCTCGAAATACCCGGTGACCAGGCCGGTGGGTTCGCGCTTGCGGCCGGTGACGCGCAGCACGCGGTAAGGCGTGAGCTGCTGCTCGAGGAAACTGCGCGCGAAGCCGGCATCCATCGGGCTGGTGGCCACGACCGCGCCGCAGAACGACTGCCACTCGGCGCGCTTGCCCATGACGCCGCAGGTGCTGACGATCGCCGGCCACGCGGCCAGCGTGTCGTCGGTCTTCCATCCGGGAAGCTTCGACCACTTCACCGGCTCGAAGCGCACCGTGGTGACGGGCGCGCCGTGCGGTCGCGGCCCTCCGGTCATGCAGCCCGCACCCAGGGCGCACAGGCTCGCCACGAAGAATCCCCTGAACAGCTTCATCTCAGCTCTGGCACCGTTTCCTGGAAATGGGGTCTGACCCCATTTACATTTACTGGGTGATACCGGCCTGGTCGAGGATGAAGGCGTACTGCTCGGCGTATTCGCGGTAGTGCTCGAAGCGGCCGGACTTGCCGCCGTGGCCGGCTTCCATGTTGGTGCGCAGGACGACGAGGCTGTCGCCGGTGCGGCGCGCGCGTAGGCGCGCGACGTACTTGGTCGGCTCGAAGTACTGCACCTGGCTGTCCCACAGCCCCGAGTGCACGAACATCGCCGGGTAGTCGTGCGCGCCGAGGTTGTCGTATGGCGAATAGGACAGCATGTAGTCGTAGAACTTCTTCTCCTTCGGGTTGCCCCATTCGTCGAACTCGTTGGTGGTGAGGGGGATGGATTCGTCGAGCATGGTGGTGACCACGTCGACGAACGGCACACCCGCGACCAGGCCGCGATAGTCCTGCGGCGCGAGATTGGCGATCGCCCCCATGAGCAGCCCGCCGGCCGAGCGCCCGATCGCGAACGCGCGCTTCGGGTCGCTGTACTTGTGGGCCGCGAGCCAGCGCGTGACGTCGATGAAATCGTTGAAGGTGTTGATCTTGTTCAGCAGCTTGCCGCTCTCGTACCAATTGCGGCCCATCTCCTGGCCGCCGCGGATGTGCGCGATGGCGTAGACGAAGCCGCGATCCAGCAGCGAGGCGGGCAGGTACGAGAACTCTGGGTCGTAGGAAATCCCGTATGAGCCGTAGCCGATCTGCAGCAGCGGCGCGGTGCCGTTCCGCGGCGTGTCCTTGCGATACACGATGCTCACCGGCACCTTCACGCCGTCGCGCGCCACGACCCAGGCGAACTCGGTGGCGTAGTTGGCCGGGTCGTAGCCGCCGAGCACCGGCTCGCGCTTGAGCAGTTCGCGCTCGCCGGTCTTGAAGTGATAGTCGTAGGTGGTGCGCGGCGTCACCAGGGAGGTGTACGTATAGCGCAGTACCTCGCTGTCGAATTCGCGGTTGGTGTCGAGCGCCATGGTGTAGCTGGGCTCGTCGGCGGTGACGTAGATGTCCTTCTCCTGCCGGCCATCGACGGGCCAGGGCCGGATGCGCAGCTTGCGCAGGCCGCCGGCATGCTCCTCGATGGTCAGGAAGCGCTTCGACACGTCGTACGCGTCGACGAAGGCGTCGTCGCGATGCGCGACCAGGTCGGTCCAGCGGGTGCGGTCCGATTCGTCGCCAGGCTTCACCGCGACGATGCGGAAATTCTTCGCCTGCCAGTTGGTGCGCACGATCCAGCGGCCGTTGGCGTGTTCCACCTGGTATTCGTGGTCGCGCGCGCGCGGCAGGAACAGCTTGAAATCGAGTTTCGCGGAGGAGGCATCGGCGTACCAGACTTCCGAGGACACCGTGCTCTGCGTGTGGATGATGAGGTGTGAATCGTCCTTGGTGCGATACACCGATGTGTAGAAGCTCGGGTCCTTCTGCTCCCACACCACCGGGTCGGCCGCGACGTCGGCGTGGTTGGCGCTGTCGATCGAATGCTTGCGAACGCGGAAGCCGAGCAGCGTTTCGGGATCCTTCTCGACGTAGAGAAAGGTCTGATTGTCCCCGGCCCAGGCAATGTTGTTTTCGACGTTGGGCAGCGCGATGGGCAGCGTGGTGTGCGTGCGCAGGTCCATCACGCGCGCCACGTACTGGCGGCGGCCGACCGTGTCCTCGGCCCATGCCAGCATCTGGCCGTCGGGGCTCACCGCCAGGTCGCCGACTTCGAAGAAATCGTGTCCCTTCGCCATGACGTTCACGTCGAGCAGGATCTCCTCGGCGGCCTCCTTGCTGCCCTTGCGACGCGCATAGATCGGATATTCCTGGCCGGTGGCGAAGCGCCGGTAGTACCAGTAGCCGTTCATCAGGTACGGCACCGTGGAATCGTCCTGCTTCAGGCGCGCGATGATCTCGTTGTAAACCTTCGTCTCGAGCGCCTTGGTGTGCGCCAGCACCTGGTCCGCGTAGGCGTTCTCGGCCTTCACGTACGCGAGCATCTCCGGGTTCTCGCGCTTGTCGTCACGCAGCCAGTAGTACTCGTCCTCGCGGCTGCCGTTGGGCGAGGGCACCTGGTGGTGCTTCTTCGCCGCGACCGGCGGCTGGATCGCCGCGGGCGCGGCGGGCAGGGGAACGTGGGCGAGGGCGGGTGTCTGTTTCATGTGCGTACTGCAGGAGGTCAGAAGGAGAGAAAGTACGAGCACGGCGGAGCGCGCATGCATGGAGGGAGCCTGGCAACTGTGATGGGCAAATTCTAGCGGCCCTCTGGCATCATCGCGCGATGCTGGAGCTCGGCAAACCGGTCAATTTCGCCACCTTGCGCGATTTGTCGCGCGGCGGCGCCAGGCTTTCCCTGTCGGCCGCCGCCCGCCGCGACGTCGAGCGCG
>DASSRK010000177.1:0-12443 GCA_035701825.1 Steroidobacteraceae bacterium | reverse complement strand
GACGAACAGTCGGGCGGCCAGGACCTGCTGGTCACGGGCATCAAGGTGATCGACCTGCTCGCGCCCTTCGCCAAGGGCGGCAAGGTCGGCCTGTTCGGCGGCGCCGGCGTCGGCAAGACCGTCAACATGCTCGAGCTCATCAACAACATCGCCAAGCAGTACTCGGGTCTGTCGGTGTTCGCCGGCGTGGGCGAGCGTACCCGCGAAGGCAACGACTTCTACCACGAGATGATCGAATCGGGCGTCATCGACCCGAAGGAGCTCTCGAACTCGAAGGTGGCGATGGTGTACGGCCAGATGAACGAGCCGCCGGGCAACCGCCTGCGCGTCGCGCTCACCGGCCTGACCATGGCCGAATATTTCCGCGACGAGAAGCAGGCGTCGGGCAAGGGCCGCGACGTGCTGTTCTTCGTCGACAACATCTACCGCTACACGCTGGCCGGCACCGAAGTGTCGGCGCTGCTGGGCCGCATGCCGTCGGCGGTCGGTTACCAGCCGACGCTGGCCGAGGAAATGGGCGTGCTGCAGGAGCGCATCACCTCGACCAAGACCGGCTCGATCACCTCCATCCAGGCGGTGTACGTGCCCGCGGACGACCTCACCGACCCGTCGCCCGCGACCACCTTCGCGCACCTCGACGCCACCATCGTGCTGTCGCGCCAGGTCGCGGCGCTGGGCATCTACCCGGCGGTCGACCCGCTCGACTCCACCAGCCGCCAGCTCGATCCGCTGGTGGTCGGCGAGGAGCACTACAACACCGCGCGCGGCGTGCAGCAGGTGCTGCAGCGCTACAAGGAACTGCAGGACATCATCGCCATCCTCGGCATGGACGAGCTCAGCGAGGAAGACAAGCAGATCGTGTTCCGCGCCCGCAAGGTGCGCAACTTCCTGTCGCAGCCGTTCAACGTCGCCAAGGTGTTCACCGGCCAGGACGGCAAGATCGTCCCGCTGGCCGACACCATCCGCGGCTTCAAGGGCATCCTCGCCGGCGAGTACGACCACCTGCCCGAGCAGGCGTTCTACATGGTCGGCAGCATCGAAGAGGCCGTCGAGAAGGCCAAGACCCTCAACTGAGGTAGTTAGTCGCCATGGCCACCACCGCAACCATTCACGTCGACATCGTCAGCGCCGAGGGAGAGATCTTCTCGGGCGCGGCTTCCATGGTGTTCGCACCCGGCTCGCAGGGAGAGCTGGGCATCGCGCCGCGCCATGCGCCGCTGCTGACGATGCTCAAGCCCGGTGAAGTGCGCGTGCAGACGGCCGATGGCTCGGAACAGCACTTCTTCGTCGGCGGCGGCGCCATCGAAGTGCAGCCGAACAGGGTGACGGTGCTGGCCGACACCGCGTTGCGCGCCAAGGATCTCGAGGAGAGCGCGGCGCTGGCGGCCAAGCAGCGTGCCGAAGAGGCGCTGTCGAAGGCGACCGACAAGATCGAGCAGGCCGAGGCGATGAAGGAAATCGTCCGCATGGCCGAGCAGGTCAAGATGATCCAGCGGCTGCGCAAGGGAAAATAGCGCGCAGCCGTTCGTTCGCGCGTTCGGCTCGGAACGCGCATCCAAAATCAGTGATTTACAGGCGCGGGTGCAATCGCAGGGTCTGCGGCGCACACTCGCGCGAGGTTGGATGCACGCAATGGAAAGTTTCGAGCAGGCAGGTTCGCGCGGCTTCTATCGACCCGTCGCGCAGTGCACCTTCGAGCAGGCCGTCGACCTGGTCGAGAGGGCGATCGCGCATGCGCGCAGCCGCGGCCTCGCCGACCTGCTGGTCAACACCACGCGGCTCACCGGCTTCACGCCGCCGAGCGTGTTCGCCCGCTATGCCATGGCCACCAGATGGGTGGGCTCGGCGGGGGCTGCGCTGCGCGTGGCCATCGTGGCGCGCGCCGAGCTCATCGATCCCCAGAAGATAGGCGTGCTCATCGTGCAGAACCGCGGCGGCACCGGGGACGTCTTCACCACCGAGGCCGAGGCGCTTGCCTGGCTGAACCAGCGCATCGGCCACCGCAGCGCCGGCCAGCCCGATCGCGCGCGCGAGGCGCACGAGCAGCGCGACGGGGAATGACCTGCCGCGCGACCGGGACACGGTTGGTCTAGCATGCCGTCGAAGCAGGATTTCAGGCAGGTCGGGCAGGCGGCTGCCGTCGCCGGGCAGTGGCTGAGCGCGAGATGACCTCGACCGCGGAAGCGCCGCTGCCCGCCGGCGACTTCTCCACCTGGCTGCGCGCCATGCGCGCCGCGCTGGCGGGCACCTCCGGAATGGACGTGGCCTGCGGCGACTGCCGCGGTTGTTGCACATCTTCGTACTACATCAAGGTGCGCGCGCAGGAGACCGATGCGCTGGGCCACATCCCGGCCGGGCACTTGTTCGACGCGCCGAACGAGCCGGGCACCCGCCTCATGGGCTTCGACACGGCCGGCCACTGCCCGATGTTCGTCGGCGGCGACTGCAGCATCTATCCACATCGCCCCCAGACCTGCCGGACCTACGATTGCCGCATCTTCACCGCCGCCGGCATGACCGCCGGCGAGAACCGCCCGGCCATCAACCGGCGCATCGCGCGCTGGCGCTTCGAATATGCGGATGACGCCGGGCTCGCCGAGCATCGCGCGGTGACCGCGGCCGCGAACTTCCTGCGCCAGCACCCGGTGCGCTTTCCCAGCGGGAAGATTCCCTCGCTGCCCGGCGACATCGCGGTGCTGGCGTTGAAAGCCTACGCCGTGTTCCTCGGCGACGTGTCCGACGACCGGGCGACCGCGGCCGCCATCGTCGCTGCCTGCCGCGACTTCGACCAGGCGGGTTGACGATGCGCTACGTCGCGCTGTTCCGCGGCATCAACGTCGGCAAGGCGAAGCGCATCGCCATGGCGGATCTGCGCGCGCTGCTCGAAGAGCTGGGATTCAGCGACGTCGGCACGCTGCTCAACAGCGGCAATGCGCTGTTCAGCGCGCCGGCCGCGCCGGCCGACAGACTCGCCACGCGCATCCATGCCGCGGTGGCGAAGGAGCTCGGCGTGGAAGCGCGCGTGATCGTGAAGAGCGCTGACGACGTCGCCGCCATGGTCAAGGGCAACAGGCTCGAGGCGCATTGCAGTGACGATTCACGCCTGCTGGTGGCCATGACCGGCGACGCCGGGGAACTGGCCGCGGCCCGCGCCGTGGCGCGCGACGACTGGGGCGACGAGCGCGTCCATCTCGGCAAGCACGCCGCGTACGTCTGGTGCGCGCGCGGCATCCTCGAGAGCGCGGCGCTCGCCGCGCTGTCGAAGTCGCTCGGGGGCGCCGCCACCACGCGCAACTGGGCCACGCTGCGCAAGATCCACGCATTATTGTCCGCGGGCGACGGGCGGTAGCTAGGGACCGACGGCCGGCGGGTCGAGCCGACGAACGGCCGCCGTGCGCCGACGGCGAGCCTCGTGGCCACCGCGGGCGGCCGGTATATTGGCCCCATGAACTCCGGCATCGAAAACCAGGTTCAAGCGGCGAATGCCAGCGGCCCGGGCCACGAGCAGGTAGTCCCGGGCCTCGGCCGCCCCAAGGCGCGTCCCGCCGCCCCCGCGCAGCGCAACGTCATGGACACGCTGCTCGGCAACCACCAGCTCGCGGCGCTCGACGGCTCCGGCGGCGATCCCTACAACGCCACCGGCCGGCAATTCCGCCGCTGAGCCTCCGCCCGCGGGCGCACTCTGGCGTCCGTGGCGCACGGGTTCCCGCTAAACTTGCGGGCCCATGAAACTCGCCGTCGTCATCCTCGCTGCCGGCCAGGGCAAGCGAATGAAATCCGATCTCCCCAAGGTCCTGCAGCCGCTGGCGGGCCGGCCGCTGCTGGGCCACGTTGTTAGCCGCGCGCAGCAGCTGTCGCCGTCGTCGATCCACGTGGTCTACGGCCACGGCGGCGAGCGGGTACGCGCCGCCTTCGAGGGCGCCGACCTGAAGTGGGCGCTGCAGGCCGAGCAGCTCGGCACCGGCCATGCGCTCATGCAGGCCATGCCCGGCGTCGCGGACGACGAGCTCGTGCTGGTGCTGTACGGCGACGTGCCGCTGATCAACCCGGACACGCTGCGCCAGCTCATCGCGCTCGCCGGGCCGAAGGCGGTGAGCCTGCTGACCGTGATGCTGGACAATCCCACCGGCTACGGCCGCATCGTGCGCAACGCACGCGGCGCCGTCCAGAAAATCGTCGAGCAGAAGGACGCGTCGCGCGCGCAGCTCAGGATCCGCGAAGGCAACAGCGGCATCCTCGCCGGCCCGGCCAAACTACTGCGCCGCTGGCTGGGCAAGCTGCGCAATGCCAACGCGCAGGGCGAGTACTACCTGACGGACATCATCGCGATGGCCGTGAAGGACAAGATCAAGGTCAACCCGCTGGTCTCGCCGACCATGGCCGAAACGCTGGGCGTCAACGACAAGGTGCAGCTCGCGGAGCTCGAGGCGCTGCATCGCGCCGCGCGCGCGCGCGAGCTGATGCTGGCCGGCGCGACGCTCGCCGATCCGGCGCGCATCGACGTGCGTGGCGAGGTCAGCGTGGGGCGCGACGTGTTCATCGACGCCAACGTGCTGCTCGAGGGCGCGGTGCAGCTCGGCGACGGCGTGCGCGTCGGGCCCAACGTGGTGCTGCGCGACGTGAGCATCGGCGCGGGCAGCGTCGTCCACCCCAACAGCATCCTCGAGCAGGCGGCCGTCGGGCCGGGCTGCCTCATCGGGCCCTATGCCCGCCTGCGTCCCGGCTCGAAACTCGGCCGCGAGGTGCACGTCGGCAATTTCGTCGAGCTCAAGAAATCCGAGCTCGGCGACGGCAGCAAGGCCAACCACCTCACCTACCTGGGCGACGCGCTGGTCGGCAAGGGCGTCAACGTCGGCGCCGGCACCATCACCTGCAACTACGACGGCGTGAACAAGTCGCAGACCACCATCGAGGACGGCGCCTTCATCGGCTCGGGCAACATGCTCGTGGCGCCGGTGCGCATCGGCAAGGACGCGACCACGGGCGCGGGCAGCACCATCACGCGCGACGCGCCCGACGGCCAGCTGACGCTGGCCCGCAGCAAGCAGGTGACGCTGGAAGGCTGGAAACGGCCGGTGAAAAAGCCGAAGAGCTGAGGCATGACGCCCCGGTCCCGCCTCGCGTTGGCGTGCGTGGCCGCCGTGCTCGGTGGCGCGGCCAGCGTGGCCGCCACCCCCGCGTGGTGCCTGGGATTCGGTTCGCTCGGGCCGGTGCGTACCGGCATGACCGTCGAGCAGGTGCTGCGCCTCGCGGACTGGCCAGGCCTCGAGCGCCGCAAGCCGGCCGGTGACTGCTGGTACATGAAGTACCGCGCCGCGGGCGCCGACTTCGACCTGATGATCCTCGGCGGCCGCGTGGCGCGCATCGAGCTCACCGGCGAATCGCGGCTGCGGACCTTCTCGGGGGCGCGGCTGGGCAGCGCCGAGTCGGATCTGCGCACGCTGTACGGCCGCGGGCTCGAGTCCCAACCGCACAAGTACGACCCGGACGGCCGCACGCTGACATTCAAATCCCCGGACGGCACGCTGGGGTTGCGCTTCGAGACCTCGCACGGCAAGGTCACGGCCATCCAGTCCGGACCCTGGGAGCACCTCAACCTTGTCGAAGGCTGCGGCTGAGCGTCGCACGCGGCGCCTGACTAACTACCTGGCGGCGGCCGCGCTGCTGGTGGCGGCGCCGGACCGGGCCGCGCTGCCGGAGCCCGTCTCCGGGGATTTCAGCGTGCCGGCGCTGGATCCGGGCATCCGGCTGCACCTGCGGCATCGCGCGCTGCCGCCGCAGATCGCCCTGGCGCCGGAACGCGTCGTGCTGTTCGTGCACGGCGCCACCTTCCCGTCGAGCAGCACCTTCGACGCCCCGTTGCCCGGCGGCAGCTGGATGGCCAGCGTCGCCGCGCGCGGCTACGACGTGTACGCGCTCGACGTGCGCGGCTACGGCGGCTCGACGCGCCCGCCGGCGATGTCGCAGCCGCCCGCCGACAACCCGCCGTTCGCGCGTACCACCGAGGCGGTGCGCGACATCTCGGCGGCGGTGGATTTCATCCTGAAGCGCCGCGGCGTGCGCAGCCTGATGCTCGTCGGCTGGTCCTGGGGCACGACCACCACGGCGGCATACGCGGCCGAAAGTCCCGGCAAGGTGAGCCGCCTGGTGCTGTTCGCCCCGGTGTGGATGGGCGTGCAGCCCGTGAAGTACCAGGGCGCGTACCGCACCAGCACCCACGAATCGGCCCGTGCATTCGCGACCGCCGGCATCCCCGGGGACCGTATCGACGAGATCTCGCCACCCGCGCTGTTCGACGCCTGGTGGAAGGCCACCCAGGCCACCGATCCCGACGGCGCGCGACAGGCTCCGCCCGTGGTGCGTTCGCCCAACGGTGTACTGCAGGATTTCAGTGAACTCTGGGCGGCGGGGAAGCCGACCTATGACCCGGCGCGGATCCGCGCCGCCACGCTGCTGATCGTGGGCGAGTGGGACGTGATCACGCCGCCGATCATGGCGCAGACGCTCTATGGCAGGCTCACCGGCGCCGCCGAGCGGCGCCTGGTGCTGCTGTCCGAAGGCACTCACTTCATGGCGGTGGAGAAACATCGCTTCCGCTTGATGCGCGAAGTGCAGAATTTCCTCGATGGCGACTGAGCCGACGGAGACCGCGATGCTGCAACTGCGTCCTGGATGCGAATGCTGTGACATGGCCCTGGCGGGCGACTCCGACGCCGCGTACATCTGTTCGTTCGAATGCACGTTCTGCGCGCCCTGCGCGCAGGAAATACTCGGCGGGCGCTGCCCGAACTGCGCTGGCGAGCTGGTGCGACGCCCGCGGCGCGCGCCGGAAAAGCTGCAGGAATATCCCGCATCCACCGAGCGCGTCTTCAAGCCCGAAGGCTGCGGCAAGCGCGTTGCCTGAAACCGCACTCATCTGCCGCGTGCCGGAAGCGGAGCGCTACATCGCGCGCTATCGCCAGCGCTTCGATCCGTCGGCGCGGCGCAATGTGCCGGCGCACGTGACCGTGCTGTACCCGTTCATGGCGCCCGGCGAGATCGACGACGAGGTGCTCGAGGGCCTCGCGCGGATCGCGCGCGCGGTGCCGTGCTTCGAGTACCGGCTGGCGGAGACCCGGCGCTTCCCCGTGTCGCTGTACCTGGCGCCGCAGCCCGACGCGTCCTTCGCGGCGCTGACGGCGGCCGTGCATCGCGCCTACCCGGATTTCCCGCCGTTCGGCGGCAAGTTCGACACCGTGGTGCCGCACGTGACCGTCGCGCACGCCGACGATCCGCAGCTGTGCGAGATCGAGGTCGAGTTGCGCATCGCCATCGCCGCGGGCGGCGCGGTGAAGGCGCGCTGCCACGAGATGGTGCTGATCGAGAATTCCAGCGGCCGCTGGGAAGAAATGCGGCGCTTCGCGCTCGGCGCGTCGTAGACGTCCCACAGCGGGCGAGGGCTTTCGGCGGCAGCGCCGCCGGCGCGGCGCGTGCTCCACTCGCGCCATGATCCGCAAGCTCGGCAACGGCAAATACCGCCTGTATTCGCGCAAGGCAGACCCGCGCACCGGCCGGCGGCGCAACCTCGGCACCTTCTCGACACGGGCCGCGGCCGAGAAGCACGAGCGCGCCGTGCAGTACTTCAAGCGCCACTGACCCACGCCTAACTACGCCGCGGGCGTGTAGACTCGCCGGCCATGAACATCGAGGTCGTCGACCGCCCGTCGGTCCGGGTCGCCTACCGGCGCCACACCGGTCCGTTCGGCGAGCACCTGATCCGCTTCTGGCGCGGCAGCGTCGCGCCCTGGATGGCCGAGCACGGACTGCTCGATTGCCCGCGCTACGGCGTCTCGCTCGATGACCCCGCCAACACGCCCCCGGAGAGATGCCGCTACGACGCCTGCGTGGAGTTGCCGCCAGGACTGAGCGTTCCCGACGCCCCGGAAAGGAACCTGCCGGGCGGAAGCTACGCGACCGCGCCCTTCAAGGGGACCAGCTCGCAGATGGGTGAATCCTGGCGCGCATTCATGCGCGACTGCCTCGCGCGTCCCGATGCGCATCTCGATCCATCGCGCCGGCCCTTCGAGCACTATCCGCGCGGCGCGACCTTCGATGTGCGCAGCGGCATGTTCACCTGCCGGTTGTGCCTGCCGCTGACGGGCGCAGCCGCGATGAGCGCGCTTGCCGGGCTGCGCATCGAGGCGGCGCAGCCCGGCGACGCGCCGGAAATCCTGGCGCTGCAGAGATTGGCCTACCAGTCCGAGGCCAGGCTGTACGACGACTGGGACCTGCCACCGCTCACGCAGACACTCGACTCGCTGCGCGAGGAGATCGGCGGCGCGCGCGTGCTCAAGGCGGTGGCGGGTGGCCGCATCGCGGGCTCGGTTCGTGCGCGCTTGATCGATGGCACTTGCCACGTGGGCCGGCTCATCGTCGATCCCCAACTGCAGGGCCGGGGCATCGGCACGCGCCTGATGGAGGCCATCGAGGCGGAATTTCCGGCGGCATTGCGCTTCGAACTGTTCACCGGCAGCCGCAGCAGCGGCAACCTGCGGCTGTACGAGCGCCTCGGGTATCGGCGCCTGCGCGAACAGGCGGTGTCACCGGCCGTCACGCTGGTGTTCATGGAGAAGCCACGATGAGTATCCGCATCGTCCGGCTGGGCTCGCCGCGCGCGCCCCACGAAGGCCCGCGCCTCGGGACCGTGCGCCGGCCGCCTCGCGGCGTACCGAAGCGCGAATTCGCGCGGCGCGATTTCTACGACGTGTGGTACCCGGTGCTGGCGCCGAGCCCGGCCACGCTCAAGCTCGGCATGGCCGCGGACAGTGAGGCGCAGTGGAAGGCGTTCGCGCGCAAGTATCGCGCGGAGATGTCGGCGCCCGAGGCGAGCCAGTCGCTCGACGTGCTGGCGACACTGTCGCATCACGCGAATTTTTCAATGGGCTGTTACTGCGAGAACGAGGCGCGCTGCCACCGCTCGTTGCTGCGCGAGCTGCTCGAGGCGCGCGGTGCGAAGGTAGTTTGAAATGAACAACAAGGCCGGCGTCATCGCCGTGGTCGCCGTGCTCGGCGCGTATGCATGGCACAAACAGCGGACGCAGGACGCGGCGGAACGGCTGCGCGCTGCCGCGCCGATGTCGGCGCCGAGGGTCGTGGAATCGTTGTCCGCGCCGGTGCAGCTGGAACGCGACGAGCACCAGGCGTTCCAGTGCGACGGTCGCAAGCGCTGCAGCCAGATGAGCTCGTGTGACGAAGCCAGGTTCTTCGTGCGCAACTGCCCGAACGTGGAGATGGACGGCGATGGCGATGGCAAGCCGTGCGAGGACTGGTGCGGGCACTGAGGGCGCCCTCGCCAGTGCTAGGATCAGCGCATGAAGCGGTTCCTCCTCGCGATGTTCGGCGCGCTGCTGCCGCTGGGTGCAACGGCCGAGGATTTCCGCTGCGGCAAGTGGATCGTGAACGAAGACACCACGGTCGATGAACTGGTGCACAAGTGCGGGCCGCCCACCACCCACGAGAGCAAGACCGAAGACATCAGGGTCCGCAACCGCAACAACGGGCTCATGGTGAAGATGGGTGAAACCACCACCGAGCGCTGGGTCTACCAGCGCGGCACGCGCGCGACACCCATGGTCGTGATCATCGTCGACGGCAAGATCAAGAGCATCGAGCGGCTGGAGCAATAGCGAAGTCATGACGCTGCGGGTACTCGGCAGGATTTCCTCGATCAACGTGCGCAAGGTGCTTTGGACCTGCACCGAGCTCGACCTGCCCCACGAGCACGTCGAGTCGGATCCCGAGTTGCTCGCGTTGAATCCGAACCGGCTGGTGCCGGTGATCCGCGACGGCGACTTCGTGCTGTGGGAGTCGAACACGATCTGCCGCTATCTTGCCGGCAAGCATCATTCGCGCGGTGCGCTGCTGCCGCGGGACCCGGCCGAACGCGCAAGGGTCGAGCAATGGATGGACTGGCAGGCCACCGAGCTCAACAGCGCCTGGCGCTACAGCTTCTACGGGATCGTGCGCCGCAGCCCCGCGCACCAGGACCCGGCCGCGATCGGCGCCAGCGTCACGGCCTGGAACCGCTGCATGGAAATCCTCGACGCGCACTTCGCGCATGGCGGCCAGTTCGTCACCGGCGAGCTCTTCACGCTCGCCGACGTGGTGCTCGGCCTATCTACCCACCGCTGGCTGCACAGCCCGATCCCGAAGCCGCACCTCGACGCGGTGCACGGCTACTACCAGCGGCTGTCGGTGCGCCCGGCGTTTCGCGCCGTGGTGCGGCCCGAGGTGCCCTGAAGCGGTGCCGCGGGGCCTGGCCGGGCCCGGAAACGGCATGGAAGCACCTGCCGAGGCCCTCGTAAGGTATTGATTTCCAATACGTCGGGACGCGGGAATCGGCCGGTTGTGAGCCGGGTATCAGAAGCGCCTGCTGGGCGGCTTTCGCGCCTTCGATACGGCCTTCCCCTCAGGCAAACTAGCGCCCCCTCGAAATCCCGGAACACTGTCAAATGTGCGGCATTGTCGGAGCCATCGCTGAACGAAACGTCGTCCCCATCCTCATGGAGGGCCTGCGGCGTCTCGAGTATCGCGGCTACGACTCGGCCGGCATCGCGGTCCTGAACGGCACGCAGAAGCTCAAGCGCCTGCGTACCGTCGGCAAGGTGAAGGTGCTCCAGGATGCAATCGACGCGGATCCGACCCACGGTCCGGTCGGCATCGCGCACACGCGCTGGGCCACGCACGGCGTGCCCTCGGAGCGCAACGCGCATCCGCACGTCTCGCACGACGGCCTGGCCATCGTGCACAACGGCATCATCGAGAACCACGAAGAACTGCGCGAGGAGCTGAAGAAGCTCGGCTACAAGTTCACCTCGGAGACTGACACGGAAGTGATCGCGCATCGCGTGCATCACCACATGCAGTCGCAGAAGGACCTGTTCAAGGCGGTGCGCGCCACGGTCGCCGAGCTGGAAGGCGCCTACGCGCTGGCGGTCGTCAGCGAGTCCGAGCCCGAGCGCATCATCGTCGCGCGCGAAGGCTGCCCGGTGGTCATCGGCCTCGGCGTGGAGGAGAACTTCGTCGCCTCGGACGTGGCCGCGCTGCTGCCTGTGACGCGCCAGTTCATGTTCCTCGAGGAAGGCGACGTCGCCGACCTGCGCCGCACCTCGATCAAGGTGCTCGACAAGAACGGCGACAAGGCCGATCGCCCGGTGCGCGAGAGCGAGCTGTCCGCGGACGCGGCCGAGAAGGGCCAGTTCCGCCACTTCATGCTCAAGGAAATCCACGAGCAGCCACGCGCCGTCGCCGACACGCTGGCCGAGCGCGTGGCCAACGGCCGGTTGCTGGAGGCCGCGTTCGGCCCGGCGGCCACCGCGGTGTTCGCCAAGGTCGAGCACGTGCACATCATCGCCTGCGGCACGAGCTACCACTCGGGCGTGGTGGCGCGCTACTTCATCGAGCAGATCTGCAAGCTGCCCTGCACGGTGGAGATCGCCAGCGAATATCGCTACCGCAACCCGGTGGTGCCGAAGAACTCGCTGTTCGTGACCATCTCGCAGTCGGGCGAAACCGCCGACACGCTGGCCGCGCTGCGCCTCGCCAAGCAGGCGGGCTATCTATCCAGCCTCGCGATCTGCAACGTGCCCGAGAGCTCGCTGGTGCGCGAGTCGGAGCTCGTGATGCTGACGCGCGCCGGCCCGGAGATCGGCGTGGCGTCGACCAAGGCGTTCACCACGCAGCTCGCGGCGCTCAGCATGCTGGTGATCGCGCTCGCCAAGAACCGCACGGCCGACGCCGAGCGCGAGCGCAACCTGGTACAGCGCCTGATCGAGATCCCGTCGATGATCGAGAAGACGCTGACGCTCGACCCGGTGATCCACGACCTCGCCAAGCGCTTTGCCGACAAGCACCACACGCTGTTCCTGGGCCGCGGCGCGCTGTCCGCCATCGCGATGGAGGGCGCGCTCAAGCTCAAGGAAATCTCGTACATCCACGCCGAGGCCTACGCGGCGGGCGAGCTCAAGCACGGCCCGCTGGCGCTGGTCGATGCCGACATGCCGGTGATCACCGTCGCGCCCAACAACGACCTGCTCGAGAAGCTCAAGAGCAACCTGATGGAAGTGCGTGCGCGCGGCGGCGAGCTGATCGTGTTCGCCGACCCGGAGTCGGGCATCGAGTCCTCGGACGGCGTCACCGTGATCCACATGCCCAAGCACGTGAGCTACTTCCAGGCGCCCATCGTGTACACCGTGCCGCTGCAGCTGCTGGCGTACCACGTGGCCATCCTCAAGGGCACGGACGTCGACCAGCCGCGCAATCTCGCGAAGAGCGTCACAGTCGAGTAGTTTGGCCGGGCGCATGCTACCGGCATGCGTGTCAACCCGAAATTGCTGTGGCTGCTGGTGGCCGTCATCGCTTACGCGGTCGCCACGCGGCTCGCCAATCCCCATCGCAAGTACAGC
>DASSRK010000176.1:0-40800 GCA_035701825.1 Steroidobacteraceae bacterium | reverse complement strand
GGCGACACGCCGTCGACCACCGCGCCCTTGAGCTTGTCGAGGTTCTCCTCGAGGAAGCTGTAGCCGAAGATGCCGACCGCGGTCGGGTTGGCGGTGAGCTTCTGCACGATCAGGTTGTCGTTCTCGCCGGCCTCGATGTATGCGCCGTCCTCGCGCATCGTGTCGCAGGCGCGCTTGAAACGCGGTTCGTCCTGCGACCGCAACGCATCGAGCCACGCGAACGTGCGGCAGCCCGCCTCCATGTACAGCTCGGCGAACGAATCGCGCGTGCCGGAGGTCGGCGGCGGGCCGAGCACTTCGATCCGGGTGGCCGGCAACGCCTTGTTGACCTGCTTCCAGGTCTGGTACGGATTCGCGATCAGCGTGCCGGGGTTCGCCGGGTCCGGAACGTGCTTCGCGAGCGCCAGGTACACGTCCCTGCGCGACACGACCAGCGCTGCGCCGGTCCTGCTCTCGGCCATGACGATGCCGTCGTAGCCGACCTTGACCTCGATCACGTCCTTGACGCCGTTCTGCGCGCAGGTCGCGAGCTCCGTGTTCTTGATCCGTCGCGAGGCATTGGCGATGTCCGGGAACTGGGGACCCACGCCGGCGCAGAACAATTTGAGGCCGCCACCGGTGCCGGTGCTCTCGACCTTCGGCGTCTTGAACTTGCCGGTGCGTCCGAATTGCTCGGCCACCGTGGTGGTGAAGGGATACACCGTGGACGAACCCACGATGCTGATGGAGTCGCGCGCCGACTGGGCGTGCGCGCCGACATTGACGGCGCAGATGGCAGCGGCCGCGAGCGAAGCGATGACGGATTTGCGAGTCACTTTTCTTAACCTCCGGTTGTGACGCGCGGCAATCTATGGCTGGACTGTTACGGCCATATTTCAGCGGCCCTGCCTTCATCCAGCGGTCACAAAACTTCTTGCTGCACGCGGGCCGGTTCCGTATAACGCGCACCGATGTCAGCCACGCTCGATCTCACCCTCGACCTCATCTCCCGCAATTCCGTCACCCCCGTGGACCAGGGCTGCCAGGAAGTCATGACCCGGCGCCTCGCCGACGCGGGTTTCAAGGTCGAGCACCTGCGCTATGGCAACGTCGACAATTTCTGGGCCACGCGGGGCAGCGGCGGACCGGTGTTGTGTTTCGCCGGGCACACCGACGTGGTGCCGACCGGCCCGCTCGAGGAATGGCATAGCGACCCCTTCAAGCCGGCGGTGCGCGATGGCGTGCTGTACGGGCGCGGCGCGGCCGACATGAAGAGCGCGCTCGCCGCCATGGTCACGGCCACCGAACAGTTCGTGCGCGAGACGCCGAAGCACAAGGGCACCATCGCCTACCTGATCACCAGCGACGAGGAAGGCCCGTCCGTGGACGGCACCAAGAAGGTGGTCGAGACGCTGCGCGAGCGCGGCCAGAAGATCGACTGGTGCATCGTCGGCGAGCCCTCGAGCGAACAGACCCTCGGTGACACCATCAAGATCGGTCGTCGCGGCTCGCTGTCAGGCCGGCTCACCGTGCATGGCGTGCAGGGACACATCGCCTATCCGCAACTCGCGGAGAACCCGGTCCACACCTTCGCGCCCGCGCTGGCGGAACTCACCGCGCGCGTCTGGGACAAGGGCAACGAGCACTTCCAGCCCACCAGCTTCCAGATTTCCAATTTCAATGCCGGCACCGGCGCGCCGAACGTCATCCCGGGCGAGCTCAAGGCGCGCTTCAACCTGCGTTACTCGCCGGTGCAGACCATCGACGGGCTCAAGTCCATCGTCGAAGGCATCCTCAAGAAACACGGCGTTCGCTACACGCTCGAGTGGTACGTCTCGGGCGAGCCGTTCTACACCTCGCCCGGCGACCTCTCGGAGGGCGTGACGCGCGCGGTGCAGGCGGAGACCGGCCTCAAGCCCAGGTTCTCGACCGGCGGCGGCACCTCGGATGGCCGCTTCATCGCTCCGCTCGGCGCCCAGGTGGTCGAGCTCGGCGTGATCAACGCCACGATCCACAAGGTCAACGAGCACGTGAACGTCGCCGACATCGACCGCCTGCACCGCATCTACCTGAATGCGTTGAGGGAAATGCTCGCCTGAGGCTCCGCCGGGGCGCCGGAAGACGTTGCTGTGACAGGGGCAGCCCGACCCTCTAAACTCCGCGCCCAGAAAACAAGACCAGTACGAAGGGGTTGGCGGATTCAATGAACTTCATCTCCCGGCTCATGCCTCGCGAGGGGCGTTTCTTCAATCTCTTCGACACCCACGCCAAGCTCATCGTCGACGGCGCACTCGCCCTCGCGGATGTGCTGAAGCACTACGACAATCAGAATGACCGCGCCGCGGGCATCAAGATCATCGAGGACGCGGAGCACGGCGCCGACCGCATCACGCACGACACCGTGCAGCTGCTGCACACCACCTTCGTCACGCCCTTCGACCGCGACGACATCCACCGCCTGATCTCGCGCATGGACGACGTGCTCGACCTCATCCAGGACACGGGCGAGTCGCTGGTGCTGTTCGACATCCAGAAGGTCACGCCCGAGGCAATCCAGCTCGCCGAACTGCTGCTGCGCTGCGCGGAGCGCGTGCAATCGGCGGTGGGCCTGATGGCTTCGATGGCCGACGCGCCCGCCATCCTCAAGATCTGCCAGGAAATCGACCGTCTCGAATCCGACGCCGACAAGGTGATGCGCAGCGCGATCTCGGAGCTGTTCCGCAACGAGGTTGACGTGCGCCAGGTCATCAAGCTCAAGGCCGTGTACGAGTCGCTCGAGTCCGCGACCGACAAGTGCCAGGACGTGGCCAACGTCATCGAAAGCGTCGTGCTCGAAAACGCCTGAGGGCGTCGGGCGCTTGCAGATGGATTTCAGCCACTTCTCCACGACACTCGTGCTGCTGGTGCTGCTGGCACTGGCGTTCGACTTCATGAACGGCTTCCATGACGCCGCGAATTCGATCGCGACCGTCGTGTCCACCGGCGTGCTCAAGCCCTGGCAGGCAGTGCTGTGGGCCGCGTTCTTCAACGTGCTCGCCTGGGGCGTGTTCCACCTGTCGGTGGCCAGCACGGTCGGCAAGGGGATCATCGATCCTTCCTTCGTCGACAGCCGGCTGATCTTCGGTGCGCTGGTCGGCGCGATCGCCTGGAACGGCATCACCTGGTACTACGGCATCCCGTCGAGCTCTTCGCACGCGCTGATCGGCGGCATGATCGGCTCCGCGATGGCCAAGGCCGGCACGGCTCCACTGCTCGCGCCCGGCATCATCAAGACCGCGGCATTCATCTTCGTCTCGCCACTGTTCGGCATGCTGCTCGGAGCGCTCATCATGCTGTCGCTGTCGTGGGCGTTCTTCCGGCAGACGCCGCGGCGCGTCGATCGCTGGTTCCGGCGCATCCAGCTGGTATCGTCCGCGGCCTACAGCACCGGCCACGGCGGCAACGACGCGCAGAAGACCATGGGCATCATCTGGCTGCTGCTCATCGCGAACGGCGTCACCACGCAGGATCACCTGCCGACCTGGGTGGTGATGAGCTGCTTCCTGGCCATCGGCATCGGCACCATGTTCGGTGGCTGGCGCATCGTGAAGACCATGGGCCAGCGGATCACCAAGATCAAACCGGTGGGCGGGTTCGCCGCCGAGTGCGCCGGCTCCGCCGCCATCTTCATGGCGACCTACTTCGGCATCCCGGTATCAACCACCCACACCATCACCGGCGCCATCATCGGCGTGGGCACCACGCGCGGCACCTCGGCGGTGCGCTGGGGCGTCGCCGGCAACATCGTCATCGCGTGGATCGTGACCATCCCCGCGTCGGCGGGCATCGCCGCGCTCGCGTGGTGGCTCGGCGGACTGATCTTCTAGCTACCTTGCCGGCTTTCCGGGCGCGCGGGTATCGCGAGTCCGCGGATCACCGCCGGGCGCGCCAGGAAGGCTTCGAGCGCGCGCCGTACCTGCGGGAAGTCCTGGATGCCGACCAGGTCTCCGGCCGCGTAGAAGCCGACCAGGTTGCGCACCATCGGGAAGATGGCGATGTCCGCGATGCTGTATTCATCGCCCATGATCCAGGCGCGCGAGGCGAGCCGCTGTTCGACCACGCCGAGCAGCCGGCGTGTCTCCGCCACGTAGCGGTCGCGCGGCCGCTTGTCTTCCCATTCGCGCCCCGCGAATTTGTGGAAGAAGCCGAGCTGGCCGAACATCGGGCCGATGCCGCTCACCTGGAAGAACACCCACTGCAGGCATTCGTAGCGCGCCGCGGCGGGCCGCGGGGTGAGCTTCCCGGACTTGTCCGCGAGATACAGCAGGATGGCACCGGATTCGAACAAGGGCAGCGGCGCGCCGTCCGGCCCGTGCGGATCGATGATCGCGGGGATCTTCTTGTTGGGATTCAATGACGCGAACTCCGCCGAGCCCTGGTCATTGCTGTCGAAGTTCACCAGGTGCGGCTCGTAGGCGAGCCCGGTCTCCTCGAGCATGATGGAGGCCTTCACGCCGTTGGGCGTCGGCAACGAGTAGAGCTGGATGCGATCCGGAAAGCGCGCCGGCCACTTGCGCGTGATCGGGAATGCCGACAGGTCCGCCACGATTCAGGCTCCGCGCGAGCGGGGCACGAGGTTGTTGGCGATGCCGGCGATTCCGAGCGTCACGGCCGCGATGAGCACCCATTCGGGCATCGACAGTCCCAGCAAGGTCCAGTCGATCGCGCCGCACTCCCCGCCGCCGGTCATGACGCGGCGGATCACTTCCGTCATCGGGAACATCTCGACCAGCGCATCGAGCGGCGCGCCGCAGGACGGCACGCTGCCGTAGGGCTGGTGCTGGATCCATACGTGGCGTCCCGCCACCCAGGTGGTCGCGCCCGCCGCGAGGAAGATCAGCACGGCGTACACGATGCTGCCCGTGCGCCGCGCTCGATGCAGCCCGGCCACCAGGAACACGATGCCGAGCGTCACGATGCAGACGCGCTGGAACATGCACAGCGGGCAAGGGACGTAGTTCAGCACCTTCTCCGCGTAGATCGCGTAACCGAACATCGCCGCGCAGATGGCGGCGCCGGCCAGGTTGATGGTCTGCCTGCGGTCGAACATGGCCGCGGAGTCTAGCAGGAGCCGCGCGCGGCGCGGCCCCATGAATCTTTCGTGACTAGATCCGCGCGGTGGTCGCTCCGATCGCGCCCCAGGTCGTGCGCCAGCGATGCTTGATCCCGGTGAGGCCGACGAGCGCCACCACCGCGAGTCCCGCGAACAACAGCAATCCCGCCTGGTAGCTGCCGGTGAGCTGCTTCGAAAGCCCGAGGCTCGAAGCCAGGTAGAAGCCGCCGACTCCGCCGGTCATGCCCACGAGACCGGTCATGACGCCAATCTCGTGGCGGAATCGTTGCGGCACGAGCTGGAACACCGAGCCGTTGCCCATGCCGAACGCGAACATGGCGATCACGAACAGCGACAGCGCGGCGCTCGCGCTGTCCGGCCGGAAGCTGACGATGACCAGCATGGTGGCCGCGATGCCGTACATGATCGACAGCGCGCGGATGCCGCCGATGCGATCGGCGAGCGCGCCGCCGACGGGACGCACCAGCGAACCCGCGAACACGCAACCGGCGGTGAAATAGCCGGCGTGCACGGCGCCCAGGCCGTACTCGCTGTTGAAATAGATGCTGAGCGACGAGGCCAGGCCGACGAAGCCGCCGAAGGTGACCGCGTAGAAGAACATGAACCACCACGCGTCGCTCACCTTGAGCACCGCGAGATATTCCAGCCAGGTCTTGGGTGGCGGCGCCGACGGCGCGTCGCGCGCCGCGAGAAGATAGACGATGAAGGCCAGCATGAGCGGCAGCGCGGCCAGCCCGATCACGTTCTGCCAGCCGATCCAGGCGGCGAGACCCGGCGCGAACAGCGCCGCGAACACGGTGCCGGAGTTGCCGGCGCCCGCGATGCCGAGGGCCGTGCCCTGGTACTGCGGCGGATACCAGCGCGAGGCCAGCGGCAGGGCCACGGCGAACGATGCGCCGGCGACGCCGAGGATCAGTCCCAGCCACAACGTGGCGTGATAGCTCTCGATGCCGAGCAGCCAGGCCGTCGCCAGTCCGGCGATGACCACCACCTGTCCGATCATGCCGGCGCGCCGCGGCTTGAGACGATCCACGAGCACGCCGTTGACCACGCGCAGCAGCGCACCGGCCAGCACCGGCACCGCCACCATGAAACCCTTCTGGGCCGCGCTCAGGTTCAAATCCGCGGACATCTGCACCGCGAGCGGACCGAGCATCACCCAAACCATGAAGCTCATGTCAAAGTAGAAGAACGCAGCCAGCAGCGTCGGAAGATGTCCCGCCTTGAGAAAGTCCCGATTGATCACTTCTTTGAATCCCCTCGTGTGGACGTCGCGCGCGGCGCGCGCACCGGGACTTGCAATAAGCGGACCAGTCTCCCGCCCTGCGCCGTCACGGTGCAGGCCATGAGCCGCGAACTTCCCGGCACGGCGAGCACCGGCCTGTTGGTCGGGGTCGGCGAGCACACGCACGCCGGCGGCCGTCCCGCCAACGAGGATTACGCCGCCTGCTACCTGGGCAACGCCGCCGAACGGCTAGCTACCGGCGTGATCGCGGCCCTGGCCGACGGCATGGGCGGCGCGCGCGGCGGTCGCGTGGCCGCCGAGATGGCCGTGCGTGGTTTCATCGACGCGGCCCTGGGCCAGGCCGCGACGCTCGGCATCGCGCGGATCGGCGCCCGCGCCGTGGACGCGGTAAATCGCTGGATCCACGCGGTCGGTCGGACCGACGCCGCCCTGAATGGCATGGCCTGCACGCTGAGTGCACTAGTGTTGTGCGGCAGGAGGGCCCACGTGCTCCACGTTGGCGATTCGCGGGTTTACAGATTGCGCGATGAGCGGCTCACGCTGCTGACCCGCGACCACACCCTGGGCGCGCCGGGCACCAGCCATGCGCTGACGCGCGCCGTCGGTGCACAGGACGTCCTGCGGGTCGATCACTTTGCCGACGCCGCCCGCGTTCACGACCGCTACCTGCTGTGCAGCGACGGCGTGCATGGCGCGCTGTCGCAGCAGCACATCCATGCCGTGCTGTCGCGGCGCGCGGCGCCGCGCGAGACCGCGTTCCAGCTGGTCAGCGAAGCGGCCGCGAATGTCGACGCCGACAATGCCACCGCCATCGTGCTCGACGTGCTGTCCTTGCCGGCCACGCAGTACGCGGACCTGGAACTGGCCTTCGCCGACCGCCCGTTGCGCACGCCACCCGGCGCCGGCGACACGGTCGACGGTTACGCGCTGACCGAGCTGCTGAGCGATGGTCCCTACACGCGCGTGTTCCGCGCCACGGACCAGCTCGACCAGCGCACGGTGATCCTGAAGTTCCCGAAGCCGAGGCCCGGCCTCGACGAAATACTGCGCACCGCCCTGCTGCGCGAGACCTGGATCGCCAGCCACGTGCGCAGTCCGTTCGTCACCGAGGCCATCGAGCCGCCGCCCGAACGGCGCAGCTGTATCTACGGCGTGCTGCCGAGCTACGCGGGCGAGACGCTCGAGCAGCGCCTGTTGCGCCGGCCCGCAGTGACGCTCGCGACCGGGCTCGACATCGCCATCAAGCTCGCCAAGGCGGTGGCCGCGCTGCATCGCGCCGGCATCGTGCACCGGGACATCAAGCCGGAGAACGTCATCCTGCAGCCCGATGGCGGCCTCAAGCTCATCGACCTCGGGGTGGCGCGATTGCCGCAGATCGAGGACACGGAGCTCGCCAGCTCCCCCGGCACGCCGAGTTACATGGCGCCGGAACTGTTCACCGGCGCGGCTGCCGACGAGGCGTCGGACCTCTTCGCGCTCGGCGTGACTATCTACCGCGTGTTCGCCGGCGGCGCCTACCCCTATGGCGAGATCCCGGCATTCTCGCAGCCGCGCTTCGCGCGCATGACGCCGCTCGCCCGGCATCGGCCGGATCTGCCGGCGTGGCTGGATCACACCCTCGGTCGCGCCGTTGCCATCGAACCGGCGGCGCGCTTCGCGGACGCGGTCGAGTTCGCCTTCGAGCTCGAGCACGGCTCGATGCGCGCCGTGCCACTGTCGGTGGCGCGGCGGCCGTTGTACGAGCGCAATCCGACCCGCTTCTGGCAGGTGGTCTCTGCGCTGCTTCTGATCGCGTTGCTGGCCGCGCTCGCGCGTTGAGTACCTGACGGGAGCGCCCGCTGCCTCAGCTGCCGCCGGAACGGGCGCGCAGGTCGCGTTCGACGTCCTCGAGCCGCGTGTGGCGCACGTCCTTGCCGTGCACCATGTAGATGACGTATTCGCACATGTTCTTGGCGTGGTCGCCGACGCGCTCCAGCGCGCGCACGATCCACATGACGTCGAGCGCGCGGCGGATGTTGCGCGGGTCCTCCATCATGAAGGTGATGCACTGGCGCTGGATGGATTCGTATTCCTCGTCGACCACGCGGTCCTGGCGCGCGACGCGCAGCGCCGCTTCCGCGTCCATGCGCGCGAATGCATCGAGCGCGTGGTGCACCATCTCCGAGACGATGCGGCCGAGGTGCTTGGGCTCACGGTACTTGTCCGCCGGGCGCTCCAGGGTCGCGAGCCGCGAGGCGAGGTGGCCGATCTTCTCGCCCTCGTCGCCGATGCGCTCCAGGTCGGTGATGGTCTTGATGATGGCCACGATCACGCGCAGGTCGCCGGCCGCCGGTGCACGCGTCGCGAGGATCTTCTGGCACTCCTCGTCGATGGACATTTCCATGCCATTGACCCTGGAGTCATCGCGCGCCACCTGCGCGCCGAGGTCACCGTCGCCCTCGACCAGCGCGGTGACGGCGTTGGCGAGCTGCTGCTCGACCATGCCTCCCATGGTCATCACCTGGTTGCGCACGCGCTCCAGGTCTTCGTTGAAGCGGCGCGAGATGTGGTGCGAAAGATCGGCGGTTTCCATGCGAACCTCGGTGGGCACGACGGCTGGCGGCACCGCGAAGTTTGCGGGTGGCACGTGACGGAATCGTGACGCGCTGCCTCAGGCCGTGGCCGCAGCGCGGCCCTCGAGCACGCGTTCGGGCGGGAAGTGGCAGGTGAAAGTGCTGCCGCGGCCTTCGACGCTGTCGATTGCGAGGCGCGCGCCATGGCGATGCAGGGCGTGCTTGACGATGGCGAGCCCGAGCCCGGAGCCCCCGGTCTCGCGCGAGCGGCCGGCATCGACGCGGTAGAAACGCTCGGTGAGGCGCGGCAGGTGATCGGCCGGGATGCCGGGCCCGCTGTCGTGCACCGAGAAATGCCCGCCCGCCTCGTCCGTCCACCAGCGGATCTGCATCGAGCCTTCGGGCGGCGTGTACTTGGCGGCGTTGTCGACCAGGTTGGAGAAGGCCGACTGCACCATGGCCTCGTCGCCCAGCAGTCGGGAGTTGGACTCGATGGCCAACGCGACTTCGTGCGGATGCGTGGGACGCGCCAGCACGTCCTTGCGCAACAGCGCCGCCATCGCGGCGACATCGATGGGCGTGCCCTTGATCGGACCCTCGTTGGCCTCGAAGCGCGACAGCGCCAGCAGGTCTTCGACGATGCGCGTCATGCGGTCGGCCTGGCGCCGCATCTCGTGGATGGGCCCCGCCATTTCTCCGATGCCGGGGTCGGCACTGAAGGTCTCCAGGTAGCCGGCAATCACCGTGAGCGGCGAACGCAGCTCGTGCGAGGCATTGGCCACGAAATCCTTGCGCATCTGCTCGAGGCGCACTTCGCGCGTGACGTCGCGCAGCATCAGCAGGCGCTGGTCCTCGCCATAAGAAATGAGCTGGAACGCGATGTGGCACTCCGCCGGCGTGTCGAGTTGCACCACGACCGGCAAGGCATACTGCCCGCCGCGCAGGTAGCGCACGAAGTCGGGATGCCTCACCAGGTTGTCGATTCGCAGCCCGAGGTCGGCGCGACGGGACAGGTCCAGCAGTTCGCCGGCCTTGCGGTTGAACCAGACGATCTCGCCCTGCGGGTCGAGCATGATGACGCCGTCGGGCATGGCGGCGGTCGAGCGGCGCAGCTCGCGGAACAGGCGCGTGAGGCGTTCCTTGTGGAAGCGCTTGCGCCGGTGCAGGCGCACGACCTGCGCGACCACGTCGCCCCACAGGCCCGACGCGTGCGGCGGATCCGCGACGTTACGATGCTGCAGCCAGGACCACAGCTCGCGCAGCTGCCACAGGTTCCAGGCGAGATACAACGCCAGCACGCCGCTGATGCCTGCCCACGCCGAGCCCACCAACCCGCCAAGCGCCGCACCGACCAACAGTGCCGCAAGCACGCGCAATGCGACGTAGAGAAACGCGCTGGTGCCGGAACTCATCTCAGAGCGGGCGAGCCGAGAACCGATAGCCGGATCCGCGCACCGTCTGGACCAGTCGGTCGTGGCCGAATTCTTCCAGCGCCTTGCGCAGGCGCCGGATGTGAACGTCGATGGTGCGTTCTTCCACGTAGACGTTGCCGCCCCACACCCGGTCGAGCAGCTGCTCGCGCGTGTAGACGCGCTCCGGGTGGGTCATGAAGAAGGCGAGCATGCGGTACTCGGTGGGACCGAGGGCAATGGTGCGTTCTCCCGAGCTCACGCGCTGGCTGCCCTGGTCGAGCACCAGCCCTTCGACTTCGATGCGCTCCGCGCCCTCCGCCGGCATGGCCCGGCGCAGCACCGCGTTGATACGCGCCAGCAGCTCGCGCGGCGAGAACGGCTTGGTGATGTAGTCATCGGCGCCGCCTTCGAGGCCGGCGATCTTGTCACCCTCCTCGGCACGCGCGGTCAGCATGATGATCGGCAGCTCGCGGGTTTCACGATCGCGCTTGAGCGCGCGGGTGAATTCCAGTCCGCTGGTGTCGGGCAACATCCAGTCGACCAGCAGCAGGTCGGGCAACTTGTTGGCGACCTCGGCCCTTCCCGAGCGTGCATCGGCGGCTTCGCGCACTTCGAATCCCGCCCGTCGCAATCCGAACGCGATCATTTCGCGGATCGGGCGCTCATCCTCGACCACCAGAATCTGTTTCGCGGCCATGGTTCCTGACACGACATCACGGGTGACGGTTTTTTGGCGTGCGGATTACAGCGGGAGTCTATTGCAGTTTCATGACAGGACAGGGGCAACCACCCGATCCCTGACATAAACGGGCAATGCCCGCTCGGGAGGCAGCAACTGGCCGCTCGCGACACTGGGCCTCGCCAGGGCGAGGATCTCGCTGGCGCGCGGCAGCAGGTCGTCGAGTACCACGGCCCCGGCGCGCTGGCAGCGCTCCGCCAGCGCCGGCGCCGCCCGCAGTCCGCGACCTGCGGCGACCCAGGCGCCGGATCGCGGCAGCGTGACTTCCGAGGCGGCGCTCACCCTTTCCGGCCCCGCTGCCTCGACGCACCCGGCGCGGGTGAACTCCGCCCAGTACACCTCCTGCATGCGTGCGTCGTTGACCGCGAGCAGCCGCTCGGCGTCAGGTCGCAGCTCGCCAGCACGTTGTGCCACGGCAGCGAGATCCGAGACCGGCACGACTCCCAGCTCCGCGCCGAACGCCAATCCCTGCGCGACGCTCGCCGCCAGCCGCACGCCGGTGAACGCGCCCGGGCCCCGGCCGAATGCAATGGCGTCGAGGGCCCGCAGCGTGATGCCCGCCTCCGCGAGCAGCGCGTCGATCATGGGCAGCAGACTTTCGGCGTGGCCGCGGCCCAGTTCCACGAAACGGTCGAGTTGCTGGGTACCGACCGCCAGTGACACCGAGCAGGCCTCGGTGGCGGTATCGAGGGCGAGGATTTTCATGCGCCCACGCGGGCGATGGCGGGCACGCCGCCGATGCGCCGCAGGAATTTTTCCGCCTCGAGCGACACGCGCGTGACCGGCATCGGCGGCAGGCTGGCGCGAAACACGCGGCCGTAGGGCTTGTCGACCAGGCGCGGATCGCAGATCGCGACCACGCCGCGATCCGTCTCGCTGCGGATCAGGCGGCCGACGCCCTGCTTGAGCGCCAGCGCCGCTTCCGGCAGCTGGTACTCGCGAAACGCGTTGCCACCGTGCGCCTTCAGATGCTCGATGCGCGCCCGTGTCAGCGCATCGTCGGGCGAGGCGAACGGCAGCTTCTCGATGATGACCAGGCGCAACGCGTCGCCCTTGACGTCGACGCCTTCCCAGAAGCTCGCGGTGCCGAGCAACACGGCGTTGCCGGACTCCCGGAACGCGCGCAACAGCTGCTCGCGCGGCGCCTCGCCCTGCACCAGCAGCGGGAACTCGCCGAGCTCGGCCCAGCGCGCACGAAACAGCCCGGCGGCGCGCTGCAGCGCACGGTGGCTGGTGAACAGCACGAAGGCGCCGCCGGCCGAGGCCTCGATGAGCGGCACCGCCGCCTCGACCACCGCCTCGGTATGCGCGGGTGACGCCGGGTCGGGCAATCGCGACGGTAGATAGAGCAACGCCTGCGATTCGAAATCGAACGGGCTCGGGATGGCGAGCGTTTCGGCTTCACCGAGCCCGAGGCGCGAGGTGAAATGCGTGAAGTCCTCGCTGACCGACAGCGTCGCGGAGGTGAACACCCACGCGGCGCGCGTGCTGCCGGTGAGCGCCGCGAATCTCTCGGCCACGTCGAAGGGCAGCAGGCTCAATGAAAATCCGCGCTGCGTCAGCTCGATGCTGCGCGCACCCTCGTGCTCCTCGGCCTGCGTGATCTCGCCGAGCCTGCCGGCGAGCTCGTGGGCGCGCGCCGCGGCCTGCGCGACCCCCGCTCCGCGATCCAGCCCACCGAGAGCCGCGCCGAGCGCGCGCAGCGATTGTTCGAGATCCGACGCCGCATCCGCGAGCGGCGTGTCGGCCGCCAGCCAGTCGTGGCGCGGCGTGGACCGCAGGATTTCGGCGAGCACGGCGAGCCGGCGCTCCACCGCGGCGCACTCCTCGCCGAGCGCCGCCGTCCCCTGCTGAGCCAGCTCCTGCCGGGCATCGCGCACCAGCAACTCCACCTGCCGGCTGCCGAAGCGCGCGCCGAAGAACTGGGTCGCCAGGTCCGGGATCTGGTGCGCCTCGTCGATGATGACGGCGTCGGCCGCGCCGAGCAGGTCGCCGAAGCCATCCTCCTTGAGCGCGAGGTCGGCGAGCAGCAGGTGATGGTTGACGATGACGATGTCGGATTCGATGGCCTTGCGCCGCGCCTCGACCACGTGGCAGCGACCGATCTGCGCGCAGCGCGCACCCAGGCAGTTCTCGCGCGTCGAGGTGAGCTGGGGCCACAGCGGATGGGCGTCGCTCAAGCCCGGCACCTCGGCGAGATCGCCGCTGCGCGTGCTGCGCGCCCAGAGCTCGACGCGCGCCAGCGTGCGGTCGCGCTGGCCCGCGAGGCTGCGCTGCGCGCCGAGCTGCTCGAAGCGGTAGCTGCACAGGTAGTTGGACCGGCCCTTGAGCAGCGCCACGCGCGCCGGCACGCCGATGGCGCCAGCCAGCAGCGGCAGATCCTTGTTGAAGAGCTGGTCCTGCAGCGTGCGCGTGCCGGTGGAGATCAGCACGCGCTTGCCGGACAGCAGCGCCGGCACCAGGTAGGCGAAGGTCTTGCCGGTGCCGGTGCCCGCCTCGACCACCAGCGGCGCGCGGTTCGCGAGCGCACGCTCGACGCGGGTCGCCATCGCCAGCTGCGAGCGCCGCGGCGTGAAGCCCGGCAGCGAACGCTTGAGCGGGCCCTGCGGCCCGAATGCTTCATCGAGATCGATCACCAACCCACGCTAGCGCGACGGGCGCAGGCTGTCGAGATTCAAATCCTTGAAAGTATCCTGGTCAGCCTTGATGCGAACCGACAGGTACGGGCCCTGCGCCGTGTGGCGGCTGGCCGAGAAGTCATCGTCGCGGAAGCCGGCGAAGTTGTAGCCCAGCGAGATCCACATGTTCTTCGCCACCGTCATGCCGACGTCGAACCCGGAAGAGTAGTCCATGAGATTCGATTCCCACGAGTGCAGCACCGCGGCGTGCACGCCGAGATCGAAGCGGCGGGTGAGCTGGCGGCGCAGGTCGAAGCCGCCGAGGTCCGACAGGCCGTCGTACTTTTCACCCTCGAACGTGCTGGACACGTAGCGCGCGCCGTACTGCAGGCCGAGCTGCAACTTCGGGCTCACCTGCCAGTTGGCGTGCAAGTTGTTCACCAGGCGCGACGAATCGAAATTGTCCGACAGGTTGGACATCTCGTCGTACTTCGCCTCGAGGCGATCGAACACGATCCAGCGGCTCGAGTCGGGGCGGAACGCCCAGGCGAAGCGCGCCACCACCGAGGTGGACTCGCCCAGGGAACCGTCGGTGTCGAAGGCCTGCAGGGCAACCGACATCGCCTTGCCTTCGATCGGCTCGCGATACCAGCCGGTGGTCGAGCTCCAGCGCTCCTCGGTGTCCGAGTTGCGATGTTCGAGGCGGCTGGTCAACTGCCAGAGTTCCTCGTGGTACGAGGCACCGAGGAAGGCCGCGAAGAAGTCGTCGGTGAGCGTGCCGGAGGCGAGCGGCGCGTTCGGGTTCAACGGCTCGAGGTCCGGGCCGCGCAGGGTGTTGGTCTGGTCGACGCCGACGTCGAACGCCCAGTGCTCGCCGAACACGAAGCCCTGCGTGAGGCCCAGGTTGGCGAAGGTACGCGGGCCGTATTCGGTGGCCTGTGTATTGATGCTCGAGTTCACCTGGGTGCGTTCCCAGGGCCGCGCGCGCATGCCGACGCGCGTGGTGTCCGCCGCGATCTGGTCACCGTCGGCGTGCTCGTACTCGGCATAGAGAATGGTGTCGCCGGACAGGTGGTAGTCGACGCCCAGCAGCGCGCGCGCCGGGTAGTCGACGCTGGCGTCATTTCCGCCGAGCGTCGCGTCGGCCTCGCCACGCAGCGTGATGCGGCCGTCCCACAGGTCGTAGCTGCCGGTGGCGAAGGCCTGGTCGGACACCCGGTTGTCACCGCTCGCATCCACGTCGGCCACGTGGCGGCCACCGATGCCGGCGGTCCAGTTCTCGCGCTGCAGCCGCACGTCGGCGCTCGCCAACAGGCGCGTGGCATCGCTGGCCAGCACCTGCTGGTGCTGCACTTCGCCGCTCACCAGCACGTGGTCGTTGATCTTGTAACGCGCGTCGACGCCGGCGCTGCGCGTGCCGGTGTCCGCGGTGAGCTGCTGGCCCACGCCGAAGCCGCCCTCGACTTCGCGCGCCCAGGCGCGCGCTTCGAGGCGCTCGGACACGTGCCGGCCTTCGACCATCCAGGCCGTGGAGGAATCGGGTCGCAGCGGATCGTCTGACTGTGACTGCGCCACCTCGGCGTGCACGCGGGTGCCGTCGCTCACCTGCCAGGTCAGGTCGGTGCCGATGATCTGGGTGTCGCCGGCCTGCGCACCCTCGTACACCGCGCTCGCGCCCACCTCGAGCTTGTCGCCGCTGAACTTGCCGGCGACGCGCACGCCGGCCGCGGTCTGGTCCTCGCCGCCGCTGCGCACTTCGTAGTCGACCACGATGAACACCGGGTTGAGGTCCTGGTCGCGGCTCTGCACCGGTTCCTTGAAGAACACCGTGCCGCGCTCGTAGTCCAGGTCGTAGTCGATGAAGCGCGAGAGCTCGCGGCTCTCGAGCACCCGCGTGATCTCGAACCGGTCGCGCACTTCGATGCGCAGCTTGTCCGAACCGATGACGATCGGCGAACGCGACAGGTGGTAGAGGCCGGCGGTGCCGTCGCCGTGCAGCTCGTCCTGCACCAGGCCGGTGTCGGTGCGCGCCGCGAAGCCGGACACCTGCACGCGTTCGCCGGCGTAGTCGGTGCGCAGCCCCGAGAGGCTGCGGTTGTAGCGCGTGAGCTCGGTGACGGTGAAGCCGGTGTCGAAGTCGCCGAACAGCGCGACGAACTGGCGGCGCTCGATCTTGAGGAACAGCTTGCTCTGCGACGAGGCCTCGAAGCGCTGCTCGGTGGCGTCACCGTACAGCAGGTAGTACTTGTCGGGTTCGACGGTGCCGTGGATCGTATCGCGCGCCTGCTGCTTCTCGCGCGCCGAGTCGTACGCCATGGTCAGCAGGAAATCACCCTTGATGCGGCCCTTGGCGAAGAACGCCACGCGGCCGTCCTGCTCGAAGCCCTGTTCGCGATCGGCGGCCGTGGCGGTTTCCATGTTGCCGGAGATCGTGTTGTACGCCGCGGTGCCCTCGGCGATGCCGACCAGGATCCAGTCGCGCGCGGCCGGCTCCAGCCAAACCTTGAACTCTTCTTCCTGGCGCTCGTTGTAGCGCAGGTGGAGCATCACGTAACCGGTCGTCGTGGTCGGCTCCAGCTCGATCAGCGCCAGGCCATTGGGCCCGACTTCGACCTGCGGCTCGCGCGGGCCGGTGAGGATCTGGTTGTCGTTGAGCTGGTCGACTTCCCACATCGAACGGTACGGCGCCGCGACGCGGAACGCCGCAAGCGTGCCGGTGCGCGCCGGCTTGCCGGACTTGTCGAACATGCGCAGCGCGATGACCGGGACCGTGCGGCCGTCTGCGATCAGCTTCGAGCCCGCCTTGACCAGCTCTGCGCGCACCGGGCCACCGCCGAAATGCACGCTGCGCGAGCCGGTCCACACCGGGTTGCCGTTCGCGTCGAGCACGCGCGCTTCGATCTTGTTGTCGCCATCGACCAGGTCCACCGAGCGCCACTTGCTCACCGCGACCGTATTGGCGACGTTGTTGGCCACGCCGTCGAAGGACAGCTTGTCGACCGGCCGGCCATTGACCGTGAGCTCGACGCTCTGGCCCGGCAGGTGCTGGATCGCGACCTTGGTGACCGAGATCGGCGGCGTGGCGTCGGCGAGCGGCGCCAGCCAGGCGATTCCCGGCTTGAGCGTTTCGACGTCGTACACCACGCCCATGCCGAGCTTGTCGACCAGCGCGGCGCTGCGCGACGGCTTCCTGGCCGCACTCGACGGGCCACGCAGCACCACGCCCTGCGTGTTCAGCGATTGGGCCTTGCCGCCGGCGGCGCCCAGCTCGAGCGGCGCATTGGCTTCGAAACGCGCGCCTTCGATCACGATCTCGACGCGGCGATTGGCGGCGTAGCTGGCCGCGTCCTTGCCCAGGGCGACGGGTTCGTCGGAGCCGCGGCCTTCGACCTGCACGCGCGCCGCCGGCACGTTCAATGCGGCCGCCAGGTAATCGGCCACCGCCTGCGCGCGGGCACGCGACAGCGCGTAATTGTCGGCGAACATCTGGCGGTTGCGGCCGGAGATCGGCTGCGCGTCCGAGTGGCCCACGGCGTGGATGGAGATGTCGCGCGCACCGCGCCAGCCGTCGATCAGGGCGCGCAGCGCGTGCTCGTCGGCCGGCGATAGCTCGGTCTTGAGCACGTCGAAGCGCGGCGTGAACGTGAACTGCGAGCGCGCGTAGCGCGCGGCACCGCGTGACAGGTGCGATTCGATCGTCTGGCTGCGCATGCCCGACTTGGCCGGCGAATCGAACACCGCGAGCGCGCGCATGGTGAGCTCGCCACCGGCGTTGGGCAGCGCGCGCGTCTGGAAATGCAGCGTGCGGGTGGTGCCGGGCGCGAGTTCGCCGAGGCGGGCGGTGAACACACCGTCCGCGGCGCTGACCACCGCCGCGCCCGCCCCGAGCACCGACTCGGGCGAATCGCTGACCTGCGTACCGTCGACCGTGGCGCTTCCCGCCACGTACTCGAAGCCGTCCGGCAGCATCGCCACCACGCGCGTGTTGCCCGAGGGCACCCCGTTCACCCTGAGCACCGCCTCGTGGTTGACCAGTCCCTCGTCGTTCGCGCCCGCCGGCAGCGCCGAGGTGAACGAGAAGTCGACATTGCCCACCGGCGCCTTCTTCTGGCGCAGCACGAAGTCGCTGCGCCACAGCGTGCCCGGCTTGAGCTCGGCGAACTGCGAATAGTCGCGGCCGGCGTGGCCCATGCGATCCGCGCACGGCGCGAGCTCGAGGTACTCCGGCAGCGTCAGCGCATCGAGCTGCACGGTATGCGTGCCCGCCGGCAGATCGTCGAAATGGAAATGGCCGTTGTCGTCGGTGACGCCGTAGCGGCCGTCCTCGAGATAGACGCGCACGTTGGCCACGCCGGCGGCTTCGCGGCCGTCGTCGTCGCAGCTGCCTTCGAACACGCGGCCGACGATGAAACCCCTCTGCGAGAACAGCTCGTTGTTCATCCGCACCAGCGCCCGCGCCTCGTTGGAGCGCACGTTGCCCGGCGCCACTGCCTGCGCGGTGTTGATCGCATCCTTCATGCCGCGCATCGCCACGGTGAACTCGAGCACGTAGCGCAGCGTGATCGTTTCACCGGCGCCGAGCGACGGATGCGTGTAGGTGAAGCCCGCACCGTCGGCAGCGACCAACGGGTCGGCGATGCGCGAGCCGTCGAGGTGCAGCGAGCCGGCGCGATAGCGCGCGCCCGCGGGCAAATGGTCGATGACCTGCGCATCGAGGATCGCGCCCGACTGGCTGGTGTTCTGCAGCGTCAAGGTGTACTGCACGAAGTCGCCGGTGGTCGCGATCTGCTGGCCGGCGCTCTTGCGCAGCAACAGCGCGCTGCTGCTCGAGTCGAGCGGCAGGTCCACCGCGACGCCCGGCGCCGCGGTGACGGTGAAATCCTGGCCGAAGGAGCCCGGCTGGAGCCGGAACGGCGCGTTGGGCAGCGTCTGCAGATCAGCGATCGTGCGCTGCGAGGGGAAGGTGTAGCTGCCAGTGGGCAGCACTTCGAGGCGATAGCTGCCCGGCGCGACCAGCGGGAAGCGGAATACACCCGGCGGCAGCTGGTACTGCGTGCCGCCCTGGTCGGTCACCGACTGGCCGGTGACCATTTCACTCGGGTAGCGGCTGACGCCGTCGTCGCCGAACACCGTGGCAGGCTGGCCAGTGCCGGCGTCGATGAGGCGTACGCGCGCACCATCGACCGGCTGGCCCGTCTGCGAATCGAACACCAGGCCATACGGATCCACCAGCGCGTTGGCCTGCGCCGCGTCGGTGGAGTCGATCGGATCGACATAGCTCGCATCCAGCTCGGCATTGCGTTCGACCTGCAGCGTGCAGTCGTTCGCCGCCGCGCTGGCCTGCGTCGGCACGTAGCCCACGAACACTCCCGTGTCGGGGCCGGTCTCGGACAGCCGCAATACCTCGGAGTCCCCCGTGGCGGGCGACGTCAGGCGCACGTCCACGGTGTCCACCACGGCGGCATCGCGGTTGCGGTCCGCGTCCACGACGCGCACGAAGATCGGATCGCCGGCATGCGCGATCCCGGTGGGCGACATCGGGATGGACGTCATCGGATCGAGCGGGCCCACGCCCTGCGGCGCCGGCGGAGCCAGCGCCGTGAACGAACCACCCGCCTGGCACTGTGTGGGACCGGCGGTCGACGCCGTCGTGCTCCCGCGGGCATAGCGCGCCAGCGTGATCGACGAACGTGAAGGCGCCGGCTGCACGGCCAGCGCCACCTCGTTCGACTGCACGGTGCGCGTCGTGCCCGGCGCCACGTCGTACTGGACGCTGCCGACGTTCCTGATCACCGTACCGGGCGCCGTGACCTGCGCCACGGAAACATTCGCGGCAGTGAGACATGCAGCAAATAACAACGAAAACCCGAGCCAGGCTTTTGCCCGGTCCCTAAACGCGCCGAAGGCGGAGTAGCTAGTCGCTACTCCGCCCTCCGCGTGAGAGTACCCGTTGTTGCGGGCGTGGGGCTTGGGTCGCCCCTTCGGGCGCCAGGCCCGTTTACCCGCCGAGTTGCACATCATGGTGCGCGGTGCGTTCCCGTTCGATTACTGGATGGTCACGCGGAAGCGCACGGTCACCGTGCTGCCCGCCGCAACCGACGTGATCGCCGGAGCACCCACCGTCAGCGCGCCGCCGACGGTGCGCACGCAGCCGTCCGCGTTGCTGTCGGTACCGCCCGCTTCGGCCACGCAGAACGTCGCCGGAGCGGCGCCCACCTGGATGCTGACGTCGGTCGCGCCGGTGAACTGGCCCGCCAGGAACGTCGTGTTGGCCGGGATCGGATCGTTGAGCGACGACAGCGTCGCCGCCTGCGAACCGGTGTTGGCGATCGCGATGGCGTACTGCATGACCGCGCCGGGGATGGCCTTGGGGTTGGTCGTGTTGTTCACCGGGTCGCTGATCACCGAGCTGGTCTTGGTGACACCCAGCGTCGCGGTGGCCACCGTGTAGGTGTCCTGCGCGAAGGCCGAGTTGTTCTGCACCACGATCTGCACGCTGGCCGCGACGTCGACGCCCGTGTCGTTGACCCACGCGACGCTGGTCGCCGGGTTGATGGCATTGGCCGTCAACCGGTCGATCGCCGTCTGCGTGTTGGTCGCCGAAACAGGGATGTCGCCGAGCACGAACACCGTGACCGAGCCGTTGCGGGCCAGGCCGGTGATCGACGTGCCGGTGTCAGTCGCCGGCTCGTAAGTGCCGTTGCCGTTGGCGTCGACGCGCACCGCGATGTTGGTGACATCGAAGTTGTCGCCCGCCTGGTTGGTCGGCGTCAGCGTGAAGTTGGACGTGATGTTGCTGGTATTGGTCACCGTGAACACCGTCACCGCGGCGGTCTGCCCCGGCGTCACGTTGACGCTGGTGCCACCGGTCACGTTGACGTTGACCACCGTGTCCACCACGAACGAGGCGCTCGCGCTGATGGGCGTCTGCGCGATCGAGTTCACGGTGTAGTTGACGGTCGCGGTGTTGTTGATCGCCGTGCCCGACGCGGTGTTCTGTGCGAACGCCGTGCCTGACAGGCCGATCGACCCCAACGCAACCACGGCGAGACCGACTCGCCGCATCTGCTTTAAGACCGAAATCATGGGTACTCCTCTCTACTCTCTTGGAAAAAAACTAGTTGAGCGTGGCGCGGAAACGCCCGAAGGCGCTCGAGCCGGCTGGAATCGGATTGGTGAACGCCCAGCGAATCTGGCGGTATTCCTCGGCGCGCGCGGGCCGCGCCACGCCGTTCTCGGTCACCGTGAGCTTGCCGGCCGGCGCGAAGGTCTTGCCGTCCACCGAGTAGGTGACTTCGGCGCCCGCGCCAAACACCGAGCCCGGCACCAGCGTCATGTGCTCGGGCACCGGGTTGGTGATCACCACCTTGTCCGAGGGCTCCTTGCAGGTGTTCTTGGCCGTGACGGTCCAGATCACCTCGGTGCCGGGGATGACCTTGGCGTCGGCGGCGGCGACCAGCGTCCTGGTCTTCTCGCCCTTGTCGTTGACGACTTCCTTTTCGACTTCGCCGGTCGTCTTGAGCTCGACGCAGTTGCCCTGCGCGAACGCCGGCGCTTGCAGCGCGCAGGCGATGACGGCGGCGGCGATGAACTTCACTGTCCCCTGGATCATGTGTGTCTCCTTCACTTCGATGCTTCCCGTTTCAATTGATGGTCACGGCGAACTGGATCGTCTGGGATCCGCTCGCCTGTGTGAGGTCGCCGAGCTGCACGCGCACGCGCGCGGTCGGCACGGTCGAGAAATCCCCGGCGTCGGCATCGGCTGCATCGGACAGCGCGACGCTGTTGAGCTGCAGGGTGCCGGGCACGTAGGTGGTGTTCGCCGGGATGGCGTCGCTGAACACCGAGGTCGCGGCGGTACCGCTGCCGGTGGCGCTCACGACGATGGTGTAGTCGATGCGGGCACCCGGGATCGGACGCGCGCCGCCGAACTGGTCGACGACGGCCTGCGACTTGACGGCGTTGAGGGCGATGCTCGCGACCAGGTACTGGCCGGTCGCTTCGCCGTCGCCACCCGTGGTGCCGACTACCGCGACGGTGCCCGCGGCGCCCTGGCCCGCGAACGAGGTGCCGGGCGCCCCGCTGCCGGTGCGCGCGGTGGCGGTCAGCCGCGAGAAGCCGCGGTTGCCGTCGGTGACGCCGGCGGGAATGTCATTGACCACCAGCAGCGTGACGAAGGCGTCGGCCGCCAGCACCGGGTCGTTGTTGCCGGGGCTGTACGGCACGTCGCCACCGGTAAGGTCGCCGCTGTTGTCGGTGTCGAAGTAGATAGACGGGGAAGCCTGCGTCGGGTCGAAGTCGTCGCCACCGAGCGTGCTGATCACCTGCAACAGGAAGGCCTCCGGACCGTTGCCGGTATTGGTGACGCGGTAGACCAGCTCCTGCTGCGTCGCGCCCGGCACCACCGGCACGCTCGCCGTCTGCAGGGTCACGACCACGTCGAGCACCTCGGCGACCTTCACGCTGGTGGTATTCGAGGTCGAGCTCGCATTCACCGCGCCCACCGAGTAGGTCACCTGCGCGGTGCTGTCGATGTCGGTGCCGGCGGCGACGCCGACGGCGCGGGCCTGGTCAGACCACGCGCCGAACAGCGACAGCACTCCCACGGCGACCAGTGATCGCGACGACCTCGACATCAAGACTCCTCTCTCGTAGCAGAAACCCCTTGTTCTCAACCGCGACCGATTGCGGATGAGCGTCAAACCCATGACGTTTCTGGGTTTTGGGGCCCTCGTTGCGATGCATAATAGGAATCGAGAGGCCTAGGCCACGTGACTAGGGTCACGCCGACCCTGTCGCCACTGGGAAACAGATCACATATAACAAGTGCAGATCGCCAGCGAGGGGCCGATGGCAGCCAGACGATCCCGCCAGCCGCGGGAAAATGTGACGGAAATCAAGCCGCTCGCGCCCGAGGCGGCCAATGAATCCCGCGCGAAAAACGAGCCTCAAGATGGCTTCGCACCGGCCGATAACACGGGACAGCCGGAACTCGAACGCGACGCCGCGGCCGACGCCGCGGAAGAAATCCTCGGCGCCAATCCCTTGCTCGGTCTCGACCGCGAGGAGTTGTTAGCCGCCGGCAAGCGCCTGCTGCGCCTGATGACCGTCAACCCGCAGGTGCTGATCGAAGAAAACCTGCGCTTCGCGCGCGAGCTGGTGGAGATCGCGATGGGCCGGTCCAGCGTGCTGCCCGATGCGCGCGACCGGCGCTTCAGCCACAACGTCTGGCAGAAGAACGGCTACTACAAGCGCCTCATGCAGGGCTTCGTCGCGTGGCGCGACATGCTCAACCGGGTGCTCGATCGCGCCGACACCCATGACGAAGACCGCGAACGCGCCCGCTTCGTGCTGCAGCTGTTCACCGAGACGTTCGCGCCCACCAATTCGCTGCTGGGCAATCCCGGGGCGCTGCAACGGTTGACGGAGACGCGCGGCAAGAGCCTGCTCTACGGCCTGCAGAACTTCATCGACGACCTGACCAACAATTTCGGCATGCCGCGCCAGGTCGACGAGCGCAAGTTCCAGGTGGGCCGGAACCTCGCCACCACGCCCGGCGCGGTGGTGTATCGCGGCGAGAGTTTCGAGCTCATCCAGTACGCGCCGCAGACCGCGCAGGTTCACCGGCGCCCGCTGCTCATCGTGCCCCCGCAGATCAACAAGTTCTACGCCACGGACCTCGCCGCCGGCCGCAGCTTCGCGGAATTCGCCGTGCAGCAGGGCGTGCAGACCTTCTGCATCAGCTGGCGCAATCCCACGGCGGCGCAACGCGACTGGAACATGGAGACCTACCTGCGGGCCTGCAAGCAGGCGATCGCGGTGGCGCGCGAGATCACCGGCGCGGATCGCGTCAACACCATGGCGGCCTGCGCCGGTGGCTTCACGCTGGCTACGTTGTTAGGTCACCTCGCGGCGAGGGGCGAGGACACGATCGAGAGCGCCACGCTGCTGGTCACCGTGCTCGATACCGAGGCGCCCACCCTGCTCGGCCAGTTCGCCTCGCGGAGCGGCGTCAACGCGGCCATCGAGAAGTCGCGCCGCAAGGGCGTGCTCGAAGGCAGCGAGATGGCGCGCATCTTCGCCTGGTTACGACCCAACGACCTGGTATGGCTGTTCGTCGCCAACAACTGGGTCATGGGAAACCGGCCGCCGGCCTTCGACATCCTCTACTGGAACGCGGATACCACGCGCCTGCCGGCGGAGTTCCACGCGGACCTGTTGCGCATGTTCCTGGAGAATCCCCTAAAGGCCCCCGGCAGGCTCACCGTGCTCGATACGCCCATAGACATGGCGCGCGTGTCAGTGCCTAGCTACATCGTCGCGGGTATCACCGACCACATCACACCCTGGCAAGCCTGCTATCGGTCGAAGGACATATTGCGTGGCAAGATCGACTTCGTGCTTTCTTCCAGCGGCCACATCCAGAGCATCGTCAATCCGCCGACCAATCCGAAGGCCAGGTATTTCCTGAATTCCGCCATGCCCGAGGCCGCGGCCGACTGGCTCGCGGGCGCCACCGAGCAGGCGGGCAGCTGGTGGACGCATTGGGCCGCGTGGTATCGCGGACATGGAGGTGGCGAAATCGCCGCGCCGGCCGAGTTGGGCAGCGCGCAGCATCCCGCCGGCGATCCGGCGCCCGGACGCTACGTCCACCAGAGATGAGCAAGCCCAACGTCGAATTCGTGGAAGTCGATGGCGTGAACCTGCGGGTCGCGACCCAGAGCGGCCATGCCGGGCCGCCGCTGCTGTTGTTCAACGGGATCGGCGCCAACCTCGAGCTGTGCTTCCCGTTCATGGAAGCCATGCCGGAAAAGGAAATCATCATCTTCGACGTGCCGGGTGTCGGCCGATCGCAGATGAGCTGGCGCCCGCGGCGTTTTTCCGGACTCGCGCGCCTCGCCGACAAACTACTCGACCGGCTCGGCTACCAGCAGGTCGACGTGATCGGCGTCTCGTGGGGCGGCGCGCTGGCGCAGCAGTTCGCGCGCCAGTACCCGAGGCGTTGCCGCCGGCTGATCCTGGCGGCGACCTCGCCCGGCGCGGTCATGGTGCCCGGCCGCCCGTCGGTGCTCTCGAAAATGATCACGCCGCGGCGCTATCTGTCGCCGAGCTACATGCAGAAGACCGCGGGCGATATCTATGGCGGCGAGACACGCCGCGATCCGCGGCTGCTGTCGGCGCTGACCGCGCGCATCATCCCGCCGCAGTTCATGGGTTACGTCTACCAGCTGGTCGCGGGACTGGGCTGGACCAGCATCCACTGGTTGCATCGCATCCGTCAGCCCACGCTCGTGATGGCGGGCGCCGAGGATCCCCTGGTGCCGCCGGTCAACGCGCGGATCATCGCCTTGCTGATCCCGAACAACCGCCTGTTCATCGTGCCGGGGGGCGGTCACCTCTTCATGCTCCACTCCATAGATAAGGTGGTGCCGGTGGTGCGCGGCTTTCTCGATTCCGAAGTGCCGCTGGCCGCCTGATTCCCGCGTCGGCTTTCCCCGATTGACATGAAGGCTCCCACCCGTATGATGCGACGCATCATTGCTGCGGCGCAGCACAGGAGAGCTCATGAATTTCCAGGAAAAAGTCTTTAAAGCGACCGACCGTCTTCGCGAACGCGCCGCCCGGCGCGTCGAAGGGCTCCGCCAATCGCTGGTCGTCCTGAACAAGGCCGGCCGCGAGCTCAACCAGGTTGCCCGCCTGCACGCCGGTCGCTTCGTGAAGCAGAACTCGCCACTGGTGAGCGCCGCGCGCAAAGACGTCGCGGAACTCGCACGCAACACTTTTGCCACGCTCACCGGCACGCCGACGGCCAAAAAGCCGGTCCGCAAGACCGCGACTACACGCAACCGGCGCCGCAAGGCCGCCTGACCTTTCCCCCGTCGCGAGTCACCGCAGACCCGCGACACGGCGCGCCCCGCCACGCGGGGCGCGCTGTTCTTGCCGGCATTACGACGTGATCGTCGGCCAATCCGCACCCTTGTTAGCGCTAACGTCCTGTGCGTGACCGGTACCGGTTCGCCGCTATACTCCGCTGTCTCGTCAGGACAAGCAGACAATCAAGGAACAGCAATGGCCACAGCGCCGCAGTCCTTCACCGCCCTGGAGAACCTCTCCCCCGCAGTCGCCCACTGGGTCGAACAGGTGCGGCAGCTGACCACGCCCGACCGGGTCCAGTGGTGCGACGGTACGCAGGCCGAACTCGCCCGCCTCAAGCAGAGGCTCGAGAAAACCGGGGAGCTCAAACAGCTCAACCAGGCCACCTTCCCGGGCTGCCACATTGCCTATTCACATCCTTCGGACGTCGCGCGTGTCGAGCACCTGACCTTCATCTGCACCAAAAACCGGGAAGACGCGGGTCCTAACAACCACTGGATGGAGCCCTCCGAGGCCCACCAGAAGATGCGCGCACTGTTCAAGGGCTGCATGAAGGGCCGCACCCTGTACGTCGTGCCCTACTGCATGGGCCCGATCGACTCGCCCTATTCCCGCTGCGGCGTGGAGATCACTGACAGCGCCTATGTGGTCATCAACATGTCGATCATGACGCGCATGGGCCGGCCGGCGCTCGAGCGCATCGCGCGCGAAGGCGGGCGCTTCGTCAAGGGACTGCATTCCACCGGCGAGCTCGATCCGGAGCGCCGTTTCATCATGCATTTCCCCGAGGAGCTCTCGATCGAAAGCTACGGCTCGGGCTATGGCGGCAACGCGCTGCTTGGCAAGAAATGCCACGCGCTGCGCATCGCAAGCTGGCAGGCACGGGACGAAGGCTGGCTGGCCGAGCACATGCTGATCGTCGGCATCGAGAACCCGCAGGGCGAGACCCACTACATCGCGGCCGCATTCCCGTCGGCTTGCGGCAAGACCAATCTCGCCATGCTCATCCCGCCCGCTTCGATGCCGGGCTGGAAAGTCTGGACCGTGGGCGACGACATCGCCTGGCTGCACCCGGGACCGGACGGTCGCCTGTACGCCATCAATCCCGAGGCCGGCTATTTCGGCGTGGTGCCGGGGACCAACCGGGCCACCAACAAAAACGCCTTCGACATGATCCACCGCGACACGCTGTTCACCAACGTCGCGCTGACCGCGGACAACGAGCCATGGTGGGAAGGCCGCAAGCTCAACACGCCGGTGCTCGACTGGCAGGGTAAGCCGTTCGACGCGAAGAGCGGCGGAGTGTCGGCGCATCCGAATTCGCGCTTCACGGTAGCCGCGCGGGGCAACCCTATCTACTCAGCGCGCTCGGAAGACCCGCAGGGCGTGCCGATTTCCGCCATCGTGTTCGGCGGACGGCGCCGCGAGGTCGCGCCGCTGGTCTACGAGGCGCGTGACTGGCAGCACGGCGTGCTGGTCGGAGCATCGGTGGCCTCGGAGACCACCGCGGCCGCCACCGGCGCGGTCGGCGTGGTGCGGCGCGATCCCATGGCGATGAAGCCGTTCGCCGGTTACAACTTCGGCGACTACTGGCGGCACTGGCTGTCGGTGGGCAAGAAGCTCAAGCATCCGCCGCGGCTGTTCCACGTCAACTGGTTCCGGCGCGACGCCGCCGGCAAATTCCTGTGGCCGGGCTACGGCGACAACCTGCGGGTCATGGAATGGATCATCAAGCGCTGCAGCGGCGCGGTGGGCGCGGACGAATCGCCCATCGGCAATCTGCCTCGGGTCGGCGACCTGAATCTCGAGGGCGTCGACGTGACTCCCGACACCCTGCGCGAGTTGCTCGCGGTGCAACCCGCCGCCTGGCGCAAGGAAACCGCCGAGATGCGCGAATACCTCAAGGAATTCGGCGCGCGCGCGCCGATCGAGATGACCGCGGAACTCGACGAGATCGAAAAGCGACTGGGGTGAGACGGTAAGACGGTGCCGGAGCATGCATTCCGGCATAACTGCGGGCGCTCGGGACGCCCGGGCGATTTGGAAGTTATGCCGGAATGCATGCTCCGGCACCCTCTGCCACCCTCTGCTACGCCTCTTCGCAGTAGAACCTGATCGTCAGCGGTGAATCGCGCTCGGGGACGCGTCCAAGCCCGATCAATCCCTCGCCCTTGATCTGCACGCTGTCGCGGCGCACGAATAATTCTTCGCCGCCTTCGGCCTGCACGAACGTGCCGTTGGTGCTCTGGTCGATCAGCACGAACTTGTTGCGATTGATCTCGATGCGCGCATGCAGGCGCGAGATCAAATTGCCGCGGATCACGAGGTCGTTGTCGTCGGCGCGGCCGATGGCCACGTTCGGCCGCTGCTCGTTGAGCATCACCTCGCCGCCGTCGAAGGTGAGGCGCAGTCGCATGGCGCGGCGGCCTTCGTGCGCCGAGATCGCGGCCGAGGGCAACATGCTGGTGATGTCCTCGGTCTGCCAGTGGACCTCGAACAACGTGACTTCGGCGCCCTGCCCCTTGAGCGTCGCCACGTCGATCTGGCGCACCGCGGCCTGCCAGTCGGGCGACAGCTGCGCGACCATGGCCTCGGTGGTGATGATCTGCCCGGCCTTGGCCTGGCTGGTCATGCGGTTGGCGGTATGCACCGTCGAACCGAATACGTCGCGGTTCTCCACCACCACCGGCCCGCAATGGCAGCCGATGCGGATGGCCACGTGGTGACCTTCCGCCGTCAGTTCCGGATTGCCGGTGATCGACTTCTGCATCTTCGCCGCGGCATTCAGCGCGTCGTTCGCGATCGCGAAGGTGGACATCACCTCGTCGCCCATCGTTTTGATGACCGTGCCGTGATGCTCCTCGGTGGCCTGGCGCATGATGTCGATGCAGGTGGCCACCACTTCGCGCGCGCGCTGATCCCCAAGCTCTTCATAGAGCCGTGTGGATCCGACGACGTCGGCGAATACGATGGCGAGTTCTACGTCTTTGGCCATAGGCGAAAAATCAGGGCGCCGGGAATTATACGCATATGACCTAGAATGGCAGCCAATTCCCTAGGTACCGATGCTTCGGCCACATGCACACATTCAAACCCCTGCTACTTGCCGCCATTCTCCTGTCCCTTCTCAGCCCGGGTTTCGCCGCGCAACCAAGCCCAACCTACGGCAAACCCGACCTGCGTGCGGCCGAAACTCTGCGTGTTCGCGCCTCGACCGACGAGACGGCATACGGGTTGGTGCAATCACTCACCACCGAGGTGGGTGCGCGCCCCGCGGGCTCGGCCGGCGACAAGGCCGCCGTGGCCTGGGCCGTGCGCGAGATGCAAAGACTCGGGTTTTCCCGTGTTCGCACCATGGATGTGAAGGTCCCGCATTGGGTGCGTGGTGAGGCGAGGTTCAATGTTCTCGATCCCTGGCCTCAGTCCATGCCCGTGCTGGCGCTGGGCGGCAGCGTGGGGACGACGCCCGAAGGCGTCGAGGCCGAAGCCGTCATGGTCAAGGACCTGGCGGCCCTTTCAGCCCTGCCCGCTGGAGCCGTCCGGGGTCGCATCGTGTTTTTCAGCAATCGCATGGAGCGCACGCGCGATGGGTCGGGCTACGGCAAGGCTGTCGCCGTGCGCGTGACCGGACCGGCGCTGGCCGCATCGTTGGGCGCGGTGGGCGTGGTGATCCGTTCGGTGAGCACCAGCAACGATCGCTTTCCCCACACGGGCACCACGCGCTATGACCCGGAGGCGCCGCGAATTCCCGCGCTGGCGCTCTCCAATCCCGACGCCGACTCGCTCGAGCGGCAGTTCGCGGCCGGCAAACCGGTGCGCGTGCACCTCGCCAGCAGCTCGCGCGATCTGCCACCGGCGTTGTCCGCCAACGTCATCGGCGAAATTCCCGGAACGGATCTCGCCCACGAGATCGTGATCCTCGGCGCGCACCTCGATTCCTGGGACCCTGGGGTGGGCGCGATCGACGACGCCGCGGGCGTGGCCATCGTCATGGCCGCCGTGAATCTCATCCGTGGACTCGACGTCAAGCCGCGGCGCACGATCCGCGTGGTGCTGTTCGCCAACGAGGAATTCGGGACCTCGGGCTCGCAGGCCTACGTGGCCGCGAACCCGGAGGAAGCGGCGCGCCATGTGCTGGGATTCGAAGCTGATTTCGGCGCTGGCCCGGTATGGCGGTTGTCGAGCCGCGTCGGCCCGGGGCAGCTGGCGGTGGTCGACCACATTTTCCGCGCGCTCGCGCCGCTCAAGGTTGCGCGCGGCAACAACGAAGCTGCCGGCGGTGCCGACCTCGACGGCCTTGCCAAGCTCGGCATGGCGTTGCTCTCGCCCGATCTCGACGGCACGAACTACTTCGACGTCCACCACTCCGCGAACGACACGCTCGCGCAGGTCGACCCGGCAGCGTTGCGCCAGTCGGTCGCGGCGTTCGCGATCGGGGCGTGGCTCGGTGCGCAGAATCCGGGCAGCTGGGAGCGCGTGACCACGCCCAAGCCGCCACGACGCTGAGGCTCAGGCGGCCGCTTCGTTGAGTCGCTCGCAGGCTCGCCCGGCCTCGAGCAGCAGCGTGGGCGCGGCGTCATCGGAACGCGCGCCTTCGGACAGCCGGCGCCGGAACTCCTTGGCGCCCGGCATGCCGGCATACAGGCCCAGCATGTGGCGCGTGATCCAGCTCAACCGCTCACCGCGCGCCAACTCGCGCTCCGCGTAGCGGGTCATGCGTTCCAGCATCTCGAGGCGCGAGCGCGGCTCGCCGGCGCGCGACAGCTCCGCGAGCAGCATCGGCCGGTGGTAGGCCTCGCGGCCCAGCATCGCGCCGTCCGCCCAGTCGAGTTCACTAACTACCTGCGCGGCGGTGCGCATGCCGCCATTCAGCACCACCGGGACGTTTCGCAGCCGCGCCTTGAGCGCGCGCACCACGTCGTAGCGCAAGGGCGGGATCTCGCGGTTGTCGCGCGGCGACCAGGCGCCGAGCACCGCCTTGCGGGCGTGCACGATGACCGCCTGGCAACCGGCCGCCACGATGCGGTCGATGAAGTCGTCCAGCGCCGCCTGCTCCGGCTCGCCGAAGCGCGCGGCGGCTGCGCGCGCCGACTCCCGCCGCGACACGCCCTCTCCGGTCAGCTCCGCGGAATCAACGACGCCAATGCGCAGCTTGACCGTCACGGAAATCGCCACCGCGGCGCGCATCGCGGCCACGCAATCGGCCACCAGCGCCGGCCGCTGCATGAGGCAGGCGCCGAAGGCACCCGAATGCACGCGGTCACTCGGGCACCCGCAATTGAGGTTGATCTCGTCGTAACCCGCCGCCTCGCCGATGCGTGCCGCCTCGGCCAGCTGTTGCGGATCGCTGCCACCGAGTTGCAGCGCCACCGGATGCTCCTCGGGGTCGAATCGCAGCAGCTTGTCGCGGTCGCCTCGCAGCACGGCGCCGGTGGTGATCATCTCCGTATATAGAAGAGTGTCGGGGGCGAAGCCGCGCAGGAAGAAACGGCAATGGCGGTCGGTCCAATCCATCATGGGCGCGACGCTGATGCGGCGGTTGATCTGCTTCATTTCGCGCGTATCTTTCACATCGGATCATTCAAGTCAAAGTTGACGAATCCAAGTTTGACCCGCCCGCCCACGCCACCCGACAGCACTCAGCACCCGCGCCTCTCCAAGCGCATGGGCGAGCTCGGCCTGTGCTCGCGGCGCGAGGCCGAGCACTGGATCACGAGCGGCTGGGTGAAGGTGGATGGCGTCGTGGTCGATACGCTCGGCACGCGCGTGTCTCCCGACGCGCGCATCGAGATCGATCCGGCGGCACGACATCACCAGAGCGGCCAGGTCACCATCCTGCTGCACAAGCCCGTGGGGTATGTCTCCGGCCAGGCCGAGGACGGCTACGAACCGGCGGTGGTGCTGATCCGGCCCGAAAACCGCTGGTCGGCGGATCCTTCACCACTGCAGTTCAAACCCGCGCACCTGCAGTCGCTGGTGCCCGCCGGCCGGCTGGACATCGACTCCACCGGATTGCTGGTGCTCACGCAGGACGGGCGCATCGCCAAGCAACTGATCGGCGAGAATTCCGAGGTCGAGAAGGAATATCTGGTGCGCGTCGAAGGCAAACTCGCGCCCGATGGCCTGAAACGGCTGCAGTACGGTCTCACGCTCGATGGCGTGAAGCTCAAGCCCGCACAGGTGTCATGGCAGAACGAGCACCAGCTGCGCTTCGTGCTGCGCCAGGGCCGAAAGCGCCAGATCCGCCGCATGTGCGAGCTCGTGGGCCTGTTCGTCACCGGCCTCAAGCGCGTGCGCAGCGGCAACGTGCCGCTGGGAGGACTGCCGCTCGGCAAGTGGCGCTACCTGGGGCCCGACGAGAAGTTCTAACCCGCGGCGAGCCGCCACAGCGAGGTGGTTTCCGCCGCGCGTGCGCGATGCAGCGCATCCGCCGCATCGGCGGCGCGCGGATGCGCGGCAGCCGCATCGCTTCGCCCCACCACGCGCAATCCCGCCGCCTCGAACTCGCCGAGCAGCTGTGCGCGCGTTCGCAAGTGCAGGTGCTCCGCGAGGTCGGAAATGATCAGCCACCCTTCCCCGCCCGGGGCCAGGTGTTCGGGAAGTTTCGCCAGGAAGCCACGCAGCATCCGGCTGTCCGCGTCATAGACGGCACCTTCCAGGGACGAGCTCGGACGCGCGGGAATCCACGGCGGATTGCAAACCACCAGTGGCGCGCGCCCCGCCGGAAATAGATCCGACTGCACGACCTGGATGTGATCCGACAGCCCGAGCCGCGCGACGTTCTCGCTGGCACATGCCACCGCGCGCGGATCGAGATCGGTGGCGACCACGCGCTCGATGCCACGCCGCGCCAGCACCGCGGCGAGCACGCCCGTGCCCGTGCCGATATCGAAGGCCAGGCTTGTTGAAGCACACGCCGCCGGCAAAGGGACGTTGCTGACGAGATCCACGTACTCACGGCGGACCGGCGCGAACACGCCATAGTGCGGATGGATCCGCCCGCCAGCCTCGTGGACCTCGATGCCCTTCGTGCGCCACTCGTGCGCACCGATTGCCCCCAACAAGGCGCGCAACGACGTGACGGCTGCGGACTGCGCGGGACCCCAGGCCTCGAGGCAGGCCTGGCGAATGTCCGGCGCGCGCGGCAACGGGATCGAGTAGTCGGACTCGAGCGGAATCAGCAGCGCGGCGAGCGTGCGAGCCCGTTGCGACCTCGCCTGGCGGTAGAGATGGAATTCCCGGGCCGGGTCGGCCGCCGCGGATCCGGCGGTCGCCGTCTGCCCATGGCGCGACCTGCGCCGCGGCTTGCGTTGCGCGCGATCCGCCCGCTTGCCCAGCGCCGTCAACATGCGGCGCGCGTCCTGGAAGTCCCCGCGCCACAGCAACGCGGTGCCCTGGCACGCAAGCCCATAGGCTTCGTCCGCCGCCATCTGGCCGTCGACGACAACCACGCGCGCGGGCGGCGGCGTGCCATTGTGTGACTGCCAACGCGCTTCGACCGCTTTGCCAGCTTCGATCCAATGGAGGGTCGGAAATGTTTCGCTGTCAATCACGGTTGGCGTGGGCCCGGGCTGGCATATCGGACGTTCCATTGCGTCAGGTTTCGCACGGCGATGATGACATCACCACCAACGACGGTTGCAACCCATGGGCGTCCGGGACCATCTCAACCTCACTCGCCGGAGGACCATGCATGCAGAAATCCCTGTTCGTACTGCTGGCAATGCTGTGCAACTTCCCCTGCTCCGCCACGGAGCTGCCGACCGAAGATGTCACCTTCGTCAGCCACGGCGCCACCCTGTCCGGCTCGATCGTCTTTCCCGCGAGCGGCGAAATCCGCGCAGCCGTGGTGTTCATCCACGGCTCCGGCAAGCAGGCGAGGAATCTCGACCTCGGCGCGCGTTTCGCGCGCGAGGGCATCGCGGCGCTGGTCTACGACAAGCGCGGCGTCGGCAAATCCGGCGGCGAATACGAAGCCAACCAGAGCGTCGGCGAAAGGAACCTGCTGCTGCTCGCGGACGATGCGGCCGCGGCGCTCGCCGAGCTGGCGCGGCACTCACGACTGAAAGGTGTGCCCCTGGGCTTCGCCGGCATCAGCCAGGCCGGCTGGATCGCGCCGCTGGCCGCACGGAAAACCGATCTCGCCGGGTTCCTGGTGATGTGGAGCGGTCCGGTCTGCAAGGTCAGTGAAGAAGACATCTTCAGCAAGTTCACATCCGACGCGGACGCCGAGCACGTCGCGCCTCGCTACGAGGAGGCGCTGAAGGCGCGCACGCAGAAATACATCTGGCCCGATTTCCTCGGACGCGACACGGACTCGGGCGAAGATCTTGCGAAGCTCTCGATCCCGGGACTCTGGCTATTCAGCGACAACGACGAGAGCATCCCGGTCGATATCTCGGTCGCCCGGCTGCAGGCGCTGCGCGCCGACCGCCATCGCTTCGACTACGTGGTCTTTTCCGGCCTCGGGCACAACAACATGGAAGGCACGTTCCCCGCCGCCACCGACTGGATGCGACGCCTGGGATTTCAGCGGCGTTGATGGGCGAGAGCGCCCGCGACGTACACCGACTCGATCGCCCGGTCGTCGGCCAGCGTCATCTGCACGAACAGCGCCTCCTCGAGCGATGCGCAGTGGCGCATGCGGAATTCGATCAGCGGCGTGGACTTGAGGTCGAGCACCAGCAGGTCCGCCTCGAGGCCGGGCGCGAGGCTGCCGATCGTGTCCTCCAGGTACAGGGCGCGCGCGGCACCGCGCGTTGCAAGGTACAGCGCTTCGGGGGCGGACAGCCGATCACCCAGCAATTGCGCCGTGGTGCAGGCGGCATTCATGGTCTGGAGCATCGAGAGCGTCGTCCCGGCGCCCACGTCGCTGGCGAGACCCAGCCGCACCGGCCGCTCGCGGCGCCGCACGCTGGATACGCGCAGCAGGCCGCTGCCGAGGAACTGGTTCGAAGTCGGGCAATGCGCGAGCGCGGTACCGCTGTCGTGCAGTCGCCGCAGCTCGGCTTCGTCCAGCCAGATGCCGTGGCCGTAGATGGCGCGCGGCCCGAGCTGCCGGTAGTGATCGTAAACATCGAGGTAGCCGCCGCGCCCGGGATACAGCTCGCGGATCCACGCGACCTCGTCGCGATTCTCCGAGACGTGCGACTGTAGATAGGTGCCGGGATGCTCGGCCCAGAGATTGCCGGTCATTTCCATCTGTTCCGGCGAGCTGCTGGCCGCGAAACGCGGGGTCACCGCGTAGAGTTGCCGGCCACGGCCATGCCAGCGCGCGATCAGCGCCTTCGACTCGTCGTACCCACGCCGCGGCGTATCGGTGAGCGCGGGCGGCGCGTGGCGGTCCATGAGCACCTTGCCCGCGATCATGCGCAGGTTGCGCGCGTGGGATTCCTCGAAGAAGGCGTCCACCGACTGCGGATGCACGGTGCAATACACCGCGGCGCTGGTGGTGCCCACCCGCAGGCATTCGTCGAGGAACACGCGCGCCACTGAGCGCGCATGTTCGGCCGAGGCGAACTGTTGTTCGGCGATGAAGGTGTACTTCTGCAGCCAGTCGATGAGCTGCTCGCCGTGGGCGCCGACGATCTGCGTCTGCGGATAGTGGACGTGGCAATCGATGAACCCCGGCAGGATCAGCCGGTCGGGGCCGACCGCGCGCACCGGCGTGCCGGGCGCCAGGTCCGGCAGCACCTGGCTCGCAGCGCCAAAGTGGGTGATGCGCCCGTCCGCGAGCGCCACCACCGCGTCGGATTCGTAGCGCAGCGCGGCGGGCCCGATCTCCGCTGGATCGCCGATGAAAGTGAGTGCCGCGCCTCGCAGCGCGTGGGGGAAACCCGATGCTTCAGCCATGCGCTACTTTGCCAGCTTCGGCGCAACCGGGACGCAAGTCCCATGGCCGGCGCTCACCAAATGGATTGAGCTCGCGCCATGACACCTGGGCCCGCGATGGTGACGAGACCATGACGCGCGAATTACGTCCGACCCACCGTCGCGGCCGTGCGACGAACGGCATCGCGCGCCGGCGCGGACGCCGGGCTAACTAGCTCCGTTGGACCTAGGTCCCATGGCCGGGAACCTCCGGGTGAAGCCTACTCAAAGCACGCAAGGTCGCGTTTATACGGCGAAATTCCGCAGGCCGCGACCTTGCCGCCCGAGGGGGCGTCGGGGGGTCCGGATACGCCGGTCACACCACGCGGGCAGCAGTCACCCAATCCCGAATCGCGCTTGCGTGTTCGCAACACGGGGCGCGCGATCCGCCGTGAACAGATTCGAGCCCATGCACACCAGACAGACCGCGGAGCGTCACAATGGCGATTGAGAACCACGGCATCACGCGCCTGCGGGTCCGTCAGCCGGGTGACGGCGCAACCGCCGGATCCCTGGTCCCCGGCACCAGCGTCGCGGCCACGCCGTTTCGTGCCAGTCTTCCCACCGCGTCGTTCGCCAGCGCGGTACGCGCGCACCTCGATCGCGTATTGCGCAGCCCGCACTTCGACGGCTCGACGCGCTCGCGCGAGTTCCTGCGCTACGTGGTGGAGGAAGTCTTGTGCGGCCGCGCGGCCTACCTCAAGCAGGCCGCCATCGCGGTCGAGGTGTTCGGCCGCAAACCCGATTTCGATGCCGTCATCGATCCCATCGTGCGCGTGCAGGCCGGACGCCTGCGCCGCTCGCTCGAGCGCTTCTACCTGATTTCGGCGGACGCGGACTCGATGCGCATCGAACTGCCCAAGGGCAGCTACGCACCCGTGTTCGTGGAGACAACGGAGATGTCGACACCGCGCCCGGCGCCTTTCACCCCGGTGAGCCACTGGCCGACCGTGATCGTGCATCCCTTCGCAGTGCATGCGCCACGCGACGAGGCCGGCGCCGCGCAGCTGTGCGAGGAGCTCACGGCGGAGCTGTGCCGCTACGGCATCGTGCACGTCTCCCGCCCCGCCGACGCTTCCGGCTCCGGCGCCGCAGCGTCCTGGGACGCGCGCTTCGAGCTTCAGGGCGTGGCACGCGACCAGGCCGGCGAACCGGTATACGCGGCGCGCCTGGTGGACCGCAACAGCGGCCAGCAGATCTGGGCCGACGAATTCCGCACCGCCAGCCATCCCGAGCATTGGTCGGGCAGCGCCGGCGAGATCGGCCGGGTGATCGCGGCACGCATCGGCGCCGAGCACGGCGTCATCGTGCGCCTGCTGGCCGGCGAAAACGCCACGCGCGGCTTTCCTTCCGGCGATCCGTTCGGCGCCGTCAGCCGCTCGCACCACTTCACCTTCTCGCGCCAGCCGGGCGCGCTGGTGCCGGCCATCGAGGCCCTGCAGCAGCTGACGCAGCGCACGCCGGAGATCGAGCTGGCGTGGACCTCGCTGGCGCGTCTCTACCTGATGAACCATTCGTACGAGCTGTCGAACATGTTCACGCCGGTGGAAATGGCCATCGGCTGCGCCAACCAGAGCGTGCTGCTGGAGCCGGCCAGCGCGCGCACGCGCTGCCTGATGGCGACCGCGCTGCTGATCAAGGGTGAACTGGCCTCCGCGCGCCGCGAGCTCGACCTCGCGCTGCGCCACAACGGCGAGTCGCTGGCCTATCGCGAAGTCATCGGCTGGTTGATGGCGCTGTGCGGCAACTGGGACCAGGGCACGGCACTGATGCGCGCGGCGCTCGAACGCAACCCGTTTTGCCAGCCCTGCGTGAACCACGGGTTGTGGGCCGACGCGATGCGGCGCGGCGACTTCACCGCGGCCTACGCTTTCGCGCTCGACTATCGCGACCCGAATTTTTTCTGGCGCGACCTCATGCTCACCGCCTCGCTGGGCCAGCTGGGCCGGCTCGACGACGCGGCCGCGAGCGCGGCCGAGCTGCTGCGCGCGAAACCGCAGTTCGCCTACCGCGGCCGCCGGCTCATCGCCCACTTCATCAAGTCGGACGAGCTGCGCTCCACCATTGTCGATGGCCTGCGCAAGGCGGGCGTCGAGGTCGCCTGACTCATCCGCCGTCCCGCGACGGCGCCTGCAACGGCGACGGCGCGACGTCGAACGGCGCGCGCAGCACGAATGACGGCAGCATGGTGTTCAGCGCCGCGTACAGCAGCAGGCCGCCGAAAAAGGCATCGGAGATCGCGCCGCGTCCCTTCAGGATCGTGGCGAGCACCAGCGTGAAGATCAGCGTGGGTGTCAGTGCCGCCGCCACGCGCAGGCTGCTGCGCGTGTCGCCGAGGTTCAGCAGCCGGCGCTTTGCCCAGATCGCCAGGGCGCGCAATGGCACCAGCGTGAGCGTGAGAGCCACGCCGATACCCAGCGCCTCGAAACTCAGCGCGTCGGGCGGCACGCCCGCACCGCGCGCGAAAAAATAGAACGGCAGGAAGAACGACGAGAACAGCTTCACCGCGCGCAGGTTTTCGTGCGAGGCCAGCGCGGGCACGCGGTTCTCCATCAGCCGCGCCACGAGGCCGGCGAGGAAGGCGCCGAGCAGGTATTCGACGCCCAGCCGGTCGGTGACGAAGGCGGCCGCGAAGCCCACCATGATCAACAGCGAAAACGCCGAGCCCGCCCCGTACGGCACGATCCAGCGCCCGAGCGCGAGGAACGCGAGCGGCAGCGCCACCAGCGTGGCGCCCAGCGCCAGCGTCGCCAGCGCCAGCCCCGTTGGATCGGTGGCCTTGAGCACCACGAACATGATGGCGAGCGCCAGCAGCTCGCCGCTGATGGCGTTGTTGGTGACCCAGAAGCGTTCCTCGGACTCGAGCCCGAAGCGATCCAGCGAATCGATGATGAAGCCGGTCGACGAGGTGAGCAGCGCCAGCGCCAGCAGCGTGGCGTCCTGCCAGCCGAGCGCGAGCCAGCGTTGACCGGCCCACGCCAGCGCCGCCACCGAACAGGCCCGCGTCAATAGATAGGCGGACAGCGGGCCCACGGCGCGCCGCAGGGAGGCCAGGTCCACCTCGAGGCCCGCATACAGGAACAACGTGGAGATGCCGAGCGCGGCCAGCAGGTGCACCGCGTCGTCGTGGCGGTGGATGTCGGGCAGGCCCAGGACCAGCGCCAGTCCGAGCATGAAGCAGGTCAGCGGCGGCGGAATGCGCAGCCGCTGCATCAGGCCGGGAACGACGAGCAGGCAGCAGATCAGCAGCAGGTAGGCGAGTTCGCGACTCATCTCAATGGCGTGGGTCCCGGGGGTGGCACGGTCGGCCGTGGCGAGGCTGACGCGAGCCTGCCACGCGGTCCGGCGCTGCGCGTATGACACCGTAACTTACCCATCGCCACTTCCGCGCGCACGCGCGACTCACGAATCATCGGCGCGAACAGTGCCGTGTCCCGGACGTCTCCCGTGAGACTCCAGCTTGCTTGGCCGGGATGGCCCAGGATCTTCAACAGGAGTGTTTTTCATGAAAAGTCGTTACATCGTCGTGCTGGCAGCCGCACTCGGCGCCTCGTCGCTGGCCGCCCATGCCGGCAGCCGCGATACGGGCTGGGACTTCGGCGGCGAGCTCATCTACCAGAATTCCCTCGACGTGGATTTCGAGGGCGGTTCGAAGGCCTCGTTGGACGGCGACATCGGCATCGCCCTCACCTTCGGGTATCGCATGAACGATCGGCTGGAATTCACCTTCGGCCTCGACTGGAACAACATCGACTACGACGCCACGATCCAGTCGGGCGATTTCCCGAACCTCACCGCGAGCGTCAAGGGCGACATGGAGACGTTCACTCCGCGCATCGGCGTGAACTTCAACTTCCTCGAAGGCCCGGTGACGCCGTACGTGAGCGCGTTCATCGGCTACGCCTTCATCGACACCAACATCCCCGACGGTCCGGCGCAGGGCGGCTGCTGGTGGGATCCGTGGTTCGGGCAGGTCTGCACGGCCTGGCAGCCGACCCACAGCGTCGATGAATTCACCTACGGCGCCGGCCTCGGCGTGCGCTGGGACGCGACCGACACGCTCTCGGTGCGCTTCGGCTACGAGAAGCACTGGATCGACATCTCGTCGGCCAACAGCGCCCCGGATCCGGACCAGTTCAAGCTCGGTCTTTCCGTCCGTTATTGATGACCTGACGCCGCGCGCACTCGCCCCGCGGGTGCGCGCGCCGGAGCCAAGATGCAAAACCAGCCATCGCGTCGTCCGGCGGCGCACCGAACTCGCCCGGCATGGACGGCCGTGGCCTCACTGATCGCCCTCGCGATGGCGCCGTCCGCGCATGCCTCGCTGTTCTCCGGTGAAACCCTCGATGCCGTGGCCAACGGCGCGGCCTGGGTGGTGCTGTTCATCGCGCCGCTCGCGGCCATCGGCATCTTCCTGATCATCCACATCCTCCCGGAGAAGATCGCCGAGAAGAAACAGCATCCGCAGCTCGATGCCATCAAGACGCTGTGCCTGCTGTCGCTGGTGTTCGGCGGCATGTTGTGGCCGCTGGCGTGGCTGTGGGCGTACACCAAACCAGTCGTGCACAAGCTGGCCTACGGCACGGACAAGGCGCCGGTGCATGACCAGGGGGGCGCGTTGCACCTGCTCGACGATGCCGGCGTCAACGAGAAGAAGGAAGGCTGAACCATGGAACTCATCCTTCTCGGCATCTACTCGTATTTCGTCTATCTCATTTTCTTCAAGTTCAAGTGGCTGCCGTGGAACTTCATCAGCCAGGTGATCGTGGTCACCATCCCGATCGTCGGCCTCACGCTGCTCATCCTGTTGCTCAACATCGTCGCGCCCTCCTCGGCCGACGTGCGCGTGATCAACTACGTGACCGCGGTCAACGCACGCCTGCAGGGCATGGTGGTCGACGTGCCCATCACGCCCAACCAGCACATCAAGAAGGGCCAGGTGCTCTTCCGGCTCGATCCGCGCCCGATCGAAATCGAGATCTCCGGCTTCAAGGCGCAGATCGCGGCGCTCGAGGCGCAATTGCTGTCGGCCGGCGCGAGCAGCACGGGCTTCGGCGAACAATTGCGCAATGCGCGCGGCGCGCGCGACGCGATCGGCGCACAACTGCGCCTCGCGCAGGAGCGTGAGAGACAGACCCGCGAGCTGGCGGCGACCGGCGCCGGCAGCCAGTACGACTACGAGCAGGCCCAGGCCAATGTGCGCAACCTGCAGGGTCAACTCGACGCGGCCATCGCCACCGAGCGATCGGCGCAGGCGAAGCTCGGCGCCAAGACGACCAAGGGCGACCAGGACGTGGTCGCCGACGTGAAGGCGCAGATCGAAAAGGCCCAGGCACAACTGGCCGATGCCGAGTGGCGCCTCGAGCAGACTGTCTACCGCGCTCCCGCGGATGGCAC
>DASSRK010000175.1:0-12797 GCA_035701825.1 Steroidobacteraceae bacterium | reverse complement strand
GACCGGCTCAAGTGGCTGGTGCTGATGGTCCTCTCCAGCCAGCCCGGGCAGGAACAGGCCTGCGCTCGCATGGAGCATCTCGTTCTCGACGACCTCGACTCGCTCCCGAACTGATGGCCGAAAACCTAGTCATCGTCGAGTCTCCCGCCAAAGCGAAGACCATCAAGAAATATCTCGGCAAGGACTTCGAGGTCCTCGCCTCGTACGGCCACGTGCGCGACCTGGTGCCCAAGGAAGGCGCCGTGGATCCGGACAAGCACTTCGCGATGAGCTACCAGGCCATCGAGCGCAACGAGAAGCACGTCGATGCGATCGCGCGTGCGCTCAAGAAGTCCAAGAACCTGTACCTGGCGACCGACCCGGACCGTGAAGGCGAGGCCATCTCCTGGCACCTGCGCGAACTGCTCAGGGAACGCGGCGAGCTCAAGGGCAAGGACGTCAAGCGCGTGGTCTTCTACGAGATCACCAAGGGTGAAGTGCAGCGCGCCGTCGCCGAGCCGCGCGACCTGTCGCTCGACCTCGTCAACGCGCAGCAGGCGCGCCGCGCGCTCGATTATTTGGTCGGTTTCAACCTGTCGCCGCTGCTGTGGAAGAAGGTGCGCCGTGGCCTGTCCGCCGGCCGCGTGCAAAGCCCCGCGCTGCGCATGATCTGCGAGCGCGAGCACGAGATCTCGATCTTCAAGCCCCAGGAATACTGGACGCTGGAAGCCGAGGGCGAGCACACCGCGCAGACTTTCCCGCTCAAGCTGGTCGAGTTCAATGGCGCCAAGGTGGAGCAGTTCAGCTTCACCAGCGAGGCCGACGCGCGCGGCGTCGAGCAGGCGATCAAGGATGCCGCCCAGGGCCTGCTGCACGTGGTGTCCATCGACCGCAAGCAGCGCCGCCGCAATCCGTCGCCGCCGTTCACCACCTCGACGCTGCAGCAGGAGGCGGCGCGCAAGCTCGGCTATTCCGCGCAGCGCACCATGCGCCTCGCGCAGCAGCTCTATGAAGGTGTGGATTTCGGCGAGGGCAGCATCGGCCTCATCACCTACATGCGTACCGACTCGGTGAACCTCGCGGCCGAAGCGGTGCGCGAGATGCGCGACGTGATCGCGCAGGAGTACGGCAAGGAAGCCGTGGCCGAGGAGCCGCGCGTCTACAAGACCAAGTCGCGCAACGCGCAGGAAGCGCACGAAGCCATCCGCCCGACGTCTTCAGCCATCCTGCCGTCGCGCCTCGACGGCAAGATCGACCCGGACCAGTTCAAGCTGTACGCGCTCATCTGGAAGCGCGCGGTCGCCTCGCAGATGGCGCATGCGCTGTACGACACCGTGGCCGTGGACATGGTGCCAAGCAAGCAGGCCGAGAACCCGGGCGCGCCGCGCACGGTGCTGCGTGCCAACGGATCGACCATGATCAAGCCCGGCTTCATGGCGGTCTACCACGAGGACGTGGACGACGCGAAGGCCGACGAGAGCGATCACATCCTGCCGGCCATGAAGGACGGCGACGTGGTCACGCTGCTCAACGTGCATGGCGACCAGCACTTCACCGAGCCGCCGCCGCGATATTCCGAAGCCTCACTGGTCAAGGCGCTGGAGGAACACGGCATCGGGCGACCCTCGACCTACGCCACCATCATCTCGACGCTCAAGGACCGCGAGTACGTCGACATGGACAACCGCCGGTTCATCCCCACCGACATCGGCAAGATCGTCAACAGCTTCCTCTCCAAGCATTTCCACAAGTACGTTGAATACGGCTTCACCTCGTCGCTCGAGGACGAGCTCGACGCGGTGTCCCGCGGCGAGGAAGACTGGACCCAGCCGCTCAAGAAATTCTGGAAGCCCTTCACTTCGCTGGTCGACCACGTCGAGAAGAACGTGTCGCGCGAAGAGGTGGCGCAGGCGCGCGAGCTGGGCAAGGACCCGGTCAGTGGCAAGCCGGTCACGGTGCGCATGGGCCGCTACGGCCCGTTCGTGCAGATCGGCACCAAGGACGACGAGGAAAAGCCGAAGTTCGCCGGGCTTCGCCCTGGGCAGAAGATGGACCTCATCAAGCTGCCCGAGGCGCTCGAGCTCTTCAAGTTGCCGCGCAAGCTGGGTGCCACCGCCGACGGCGAGCCGGTCGAAGCCAACATCGGCCGCTTCGGGCCGTACATCAAGTACGGCGCGAAGTACGTGTCGCTCAAGCCACCGGACGATCCGTACACGGTGGAGCTCGAGCGCGCGCTCGAGGTCATTCGCCTCAAGAAGGAAGCCGACGCCAACCGGATCATCCAGGACTTCGGCGTCGACAACATCCAGGTGCTGAACGGCCGTTACGGCCCGTACATCACCGACGGCAAGCGCAACGCGCGCATCCCGAAGGACGCCGATCCGAAGACCGTGGCGCTGGAACTGTGCCGCGAGCTGCTGGCCGCGGCGCCGCCGCGCGGCAGCCGCTTCGGTCGCAAGAAGACCGCGGCGCCGGCTGCGGCTGCCCCATCCGCCGAAACACAGGCTGCCGCTGCGAAGCCCGCGAAGAAGTCAGCGCGCAAGGCGGCCGAGAAGCCGGCGGCGGGCCCGGCCAAAGTCGAGAAAGCCGCGAAGGCCGAGAAGGCCGAAAAGAAAGCATCCGCGCCCGCCAAGAAGGGCGCCGCGCGCACCACCAAGGCCGCGGCCGGCGCCGCCCGGAAAGCGTCGACGAAACGCAAGAAGACCTGAGGCAGCGCCGGCTCAGGCGCTGACGATGGTCGCGATGAAGCAACCTGCCTCGGCGTTGCGCAGGTGCAGCCACTCCGCGCCGTCCGCGAACAGCGAATCGATTTGCGCCTCCGGCTCCTGGTGGGCGTCGGTCGACAAACCGATCACGCGGCTGCGCGAGGCGCGCGCCTCGAAAGCCAGGGGAAGTCCCCGCAAGCCCGGCGGGAATCCTTCGCCCTGCCATGACTCGCAGCGCGTGGCGTGGATGAACACCGGCCCCGGCGCGGTGAGCGCGCCGGGCGCATCGGGACGAAACGTGAACAGCAGCCGTTGGTCCTTCCCCGGCACGAATTGCCGCAGGCAGCAGCGACACGGGCCGGTGCCGCGCGCGACTTCGAGATGCGCCGGATGACCGTAGCCGGGTGAAACACGAGTGCGGCGGACTTCGTCCGCCAGGGCCTGCGGGATACCGCGAACCTGGAAATTCATGGGGCCTCCGATGTTCGGCCCCAGCATGTGCCGGCGCGCGCCGGCATTCGACCCGGAGCTTGCGGTGTTCAGCTGTCCGGGGAGGGCTTCGGCTGCGTGGCAGGCGGCTGCGCGCCGTCGTGCAATTGCTCGGTGGCCTTGCGCGGCAGCCGCGCTGCGCAGTTCACGACATTGCCGCGCGCGTCGGTGTGATAGGTGAGCTCGCCTTCGGCCGTCTTGGCCACCACGCGATATCCCGGGACCAGCATCTGCGTGTACATGCGTCCCGGTTCCGGACAGCCGAGCGCTCCGTTGGGCCAGGTCACGCGCTCGGCGCGCGTCAGCACCACGGCGCTGCTCTCGACCTTGAAACGGCGCGCAGCGTCCGCCACCACGGCCTCTCGTACTTCGCGCGGCATCTCGGACGTGGTGACCGCGGTCCCCTCGGGCGCGGCCGGCAACTCCACCGGCACGGGAATGCGATGCGGGGGCGCCATGCCGGTCTGGGGACTAGCGCCGGCCTGCGGCCGTGGCTCCGCGGCACGCGCCGCACAAGCCACGCAGAGCACGCAGCACATCATCGACAGTACGAGTCTCGCCATGCATTTCGTCCTCCGGCCGACAGTGTATAAACGGCGCCGCGCAACCAAAAGGTTTCATGAAATACCGCCACCAGTACCATGCCGGGAATTTCGCCGACGTGCACAAGCACGTGTGCCTGCTCGAGGTGCTGGGCGCGCTCACGCGCAAGGACAAGGGCCTGCTGTTCGTCGACACGCATGCGGGTCACGGCGTCTACGACCTGCACCCGGGCGACGCCCAGCATCCGGCCGAGTGGCAGGCGGGCGCCGCGCGCGTGCTGGCCGCCGCGCCGCGCCACCCGGCGCTCGCGAAATACCGCGAGCTGATCGCCGCCGGCGCGCACGGCGCGAGCCTCAGGTACCCCGGTTCGCCGCTGCTGGCGATGCGCGTACTGCGCCCCGTCGATCGCGCGGTGTTCTTCGAGACGCAGCGTGACGAGGCCGGCCAGTTGCGCAAGGCGCTCGACGGCGCTGGGCGGGTGGAATCCAGCGATGGTTTCGCCGGGTTGCGCGCCCTGCTGCCGCCGCCCGAGCGCCGCGGCTGCGTGCTCATCGACCCGCCCTACGAAGAACGCGCCGATTACGCGCGCGTGCAGGACGCCGCGGTGGACGCGCTGCAACGTTTTCCCACCGGCGTGCTCGTCGCGTGGCTGCCGATCAAGCTGCGCTCCGACTTCGACCTGTGGTACGCGGGCCTGGAACGCGCCCTGGCGCGCCCGCTGCTCGCGTCCCTGCTTTGGCTGCACCCGCCCGATTCGCGCGCCGCGCTCAACGGCTCGGCGCTGGTCGTCGTCAACCCGCCCTATCTACTCGAGCAGCACATGCGCGAATGGCTGCCTGAGCTGTGCGCGCTGCTGGGCGGGGCGGGCTCGGGCAGCGAGGTGCTGGCTACCAGCGAGCGCCGCTGAGGATTTCGCGCGCCACCGCCTCGGGCACCGGCGCGCCGCGCGCCAACACCGCGACGCTGCCACCGCCCGACGGCAGCAGCACGCCACGATAGCCGGCCTCGGAGAATTCGGTGCGCCGGCTCACCTTCTCGTGCGCCAGCAGCATCACGGTCAGCGGCCCTTGCGACGACTGCACCACGAGGTGCGGTACGGTCCGGCCTCGGAACGGGCAGGCCGAGGCATAGACCACGGGCATGGAGGTATCGAACTGCACGCCGGCGGCGCTCAGCACGCTGGCGATGTCGCTCGGCGGCAGTGCATCGTGCCCGCCCCAGCTCGCGGCCTCGTGCCTGATGTGCTCGACCACTTCGCCGGAAAGCGCGGGTGGAGTCGACGCCAGCCACGCGCCGCCACCGACCAGCAGGCCGAGCAGCAGCGAGGCGGCGATCTTCCAGGGCGCCGGCCGTCGCGAGTTCCCGGGAGTGCGGAAATCCGCAAGCGGCAGCTCGAGCGCCTGCCGCAGGCGTCCATCCAGGGCGCGTGTCTCATCGAGGAAACGCGAGCACGCGGCGCAGCCGGCGACGTGGGCGCGCACGTCCGCGGGAAGCTGCGCCGGATCGGCGCCGATGTGCAGGCGCGCGTGCCGGCATTCGGGAGGCGTGGCGGTCATTCGGCGTCCTCCACCGCTTCCAGCCCATAGAGGGTGCGCAACCGGTTGCGCGCGCGGAACAGGCGCGTCAGCACCGCGGCCTGCGTGAGGCCGAGTTCTCCGGCGATTTCCGCGGTGGAAAAGCCGCCCAGCACCTGCATGACCAGCGGTTCGCGGTACTCGTCGGGCAACTGCATGATGGCGCGGCGCAGGTCGACCAGCCCGGCGTCGCCGTCGGTGGCGAGTGCGGGATCGCCGAGCGATTCGACCTCGTCGACGTCCACGGTCGGCAGGCGCTTGCGCTCGAAGAGCCGCGCGTGCTCGCGCCGCACGATGGTGAACAGCCATGGCCGCGCGGCGCCCGGATCCTTGAGCTCCGCGCGCGACTTCCAGGCCCTGATCAGCGTCTCCTGCACCACGTCCTCCGCGACCGCCCGATCGCGCGCCAGCCACAAGGCAAACCTCACCAGGTCCGGCCGCAACATCGCGAGCAGACGGGAAAAAGGCGTCCCGGGCGTCGTTTCGTGCGACCCCGGCTTCATGTATAAGACCCGGCGAATGGGCTGGTTATTTCATTCATTCGATACGCGATGAACGCGCCGGATCAGTACGGTGTAGTGGGCCATCCGATCAGTCACAGCTGGTCGCCTTTCATCCACGGGTTGTTCGCCAAGCAGACCGACCAGCACATCAATTACCGCCTGTACGACATCGTCCCGGAGAACTTCCGCGCGCAGGTGCTGGAATTCTTCACGCGCGGCGGCCGAGGCCTGAACGTGACCGTACCACACAAGGAATCCGCCGCCGAGTTGGCCAACGCGCTCACCGACCGCGCCGATCGCGCCGGCGCGGTCAACACGCTGATCCTCAATGACGATCACGTGCTGCTCGGTGACAACACCGATGGCCACGGCCTGGTGACCGACCTTCGCAAGAACCTCGGGCTGCACATCACCAACTCGCGACTGCTGATCCTCGGCGCCGGCGGCGCCACGCGCGGCGTCATCGAGCCGCTGCTGTCGCAGGGGCCCACCGAGATCGTGATCGCCAATCGCACGGCCGAACGCGCCGTCAACCTGGCGTCGCTGTTCTCGGATCTCGGCGCGGTGCGCGGCTGCGGCTTCGAGGACGTCGGCGACGAGCCCTTCGACATCATCGTCAATGCCACGGCAGCCGGGCTGACCGGCTCGGTGCCCAACGTGGACGCCAACGTCATCGCCAGCCACACGGCCTGCTACGACATGAGCTACAGCAAGTCGGCCACGCCGTTCGTGACCTGGGCGGTTGAACACGGATGCTCGCGGGCACATAAAGGCTGGGGCATGCTGGTGGAACAGGCCGCAGAGTCATTCACCCTGTGGCGCGGTGTGCGGCCGGACACGGGCCCGGTGCTTGCAGCCCTCGGAATCAAGTAGCGGAAGCAATCATGTTGAGCGAGACCAGGATCAGCGGGACGGCATTGCCCGCGTTCGATCGTATTCGTCCCGGTGACGTCGAGCCCACGATCCGCGAGCTGCTGCAACGCAGCCGCGGCGAAGTGGCGACCCTCGAGGGCCAGCCGCATCCCACCTTCGAGAACACGGTGCTGCCGCTCGAGCAACTCGCGCACCGGCTGGCGCGCACCTGGTCGCCGGTCAGCCATCTCAATGGCGTGCTGAATTCCGACGAGCTGCGCGCCAGCTACAACGCCTGCCTGCCGTTGCTGTCCAACTACTGGACTGACCTCGCGCAGAGCGAGGCGCTGTACCGTGCCTACCGCGACATCGCCTCGCGGCAGGCGTCCGCGCTCGACGGCGCGCAGCGCCGCGTGCTGGAGCGCGCGCTCGAGGATTTCCGGCTCGCCGGGGTCGGCCTGCCGAAGGAGCGCAAGGAACGCTACAAGTCCGTAGTGCAGGAGCTCGCGCAGCTCGGCGCGAAGTACGAGGAGAACGTGCTCGACGCCATGAACTCGTGGACGCGCCACGTGACCGGCGCGGCCGAGCTTGCCGGCATCAACCCGGTGATCGTCGAGCAGGCGCGGGCGCGCGCCGCGGAGAAGGGACTCGAGGGCTGGCTGTTCGCCCTCGAACAACCCACCTACGTGGCCATCATGACCGACGCGGATTCGCCCGCCCTGCGCCGTGATTTCTACGAAGCCTGGTCGACGCGCGCCTCGGACCGTGGCCCTTCGGCCGGCCGGTTCGACAACACCGAGGTCATGCAGAAGATCCTGGCGCTACGCCACGAGGCGGCGCGGCTGCTCGACTTCCCCAACTACGCGGCCTATGCGCTCGCGACGCGCATGGCGCCATCGACCGGTGCGGTGTTCGATTTCCTGCGCCAGCTCGCCGCGGTCGCCAAGCCGGCCGCGCAACGCGAATTCGCCGAGCTCGAGCAATTCGCCGGGCGCAAGCTCAACGCCTGGGACGTGAGCTACTACGCCGAGAAGCTGCAGCAGAAGCTTTTCTCCATTTCCCAGGAAGAGCTGCGCCCGTACTTCCCGCTGCCGCGCGTGCTCGCGGGGCTGTTCGCGGTCGCCGAGCGGCTGTTCGGCGTGAAGATCGTCGAGCGCACCGGCGTGCCGTCATGGCACGACGACGTGCGCTTCTTCGAGATCCGCGACGAAAGCGGCAAGGCGCGCGCCGGTTTCTACCTCGATGCCTGTGCACGACCCAGGAAGCGCGCCGGCGCCTGGATGGACGATTGCGTCGGCCGCAAGGACTTCGGCGCCGAGCACACCGTGCCGGTGGCCTACCTGGTGTGCAATTTCCTGCCGGCCGGCGCCGGCAAGCCTCCGCTGCTGACGCACGACGACGTGGTCACGCTGTTCCACGAATTCGGCCATGGCCTGCATCACATGCTGACGCGCGTGGCCTATCCGTCGATCGCCGGGATCAATGGCGTGTCGTGGGACGCGGTCGAGCTGCCCAGCCAGTTCATGGAGAACTTCGCGTGGCGGCCGGAAGTGCTGGCCGACATGGCGCGGCATTTCGAGACCGACGAACCGCTGCCCGCCGACAAGCAGGAGCAGCTTTTGGGATCGCGCACCTTCCAGGCCGGGCTCGCCACCATGCGCCAGCTCGAATTCGCGCTGTTCGACTTCCGGCTGCACGCCGAGTACGACCCCGCGAAGGGCGCGCGCATCGGCGAGATCCTCGCCGAGGTCCGCTCCGAGGTTGGCGTGTTCGCGGTGCCGGACTGGAATCGCTTCCCCCACAACTTCGCGCACATCTTCTCGGGCGGCTATGCCGCCGGCTACTACAGCTACAAGTGGGCCGAGGTGCTGGCGGCCGACGCGTTCTCGGCCTTCGAGGAACGCGGCGTGTTCGATCGGGGAGTCGCCCAGCGTTTCCTCGACACCATCCTGTCGCAGGGCGGCAGCCGCAAGGCGCTCGACGCCTTCGTCGAGTTCCGCGGGCGCGCACCCGACGTCAATGCCCTGCTGCGGCAGCAGGGCCTGGCGCAGTGACACTATTCATATGAGTGCGGCCGCCACCGGTGCCGCCGCCACGGGCGGGACCTTTTCCATTGCGACCTGGAACGTGAACTCGCTGCGGGTGCGCGGCGAGCAGCTCATGGAGTGGCTGCGCACCGCGTGCCCCGACGTGGTCGCGCTGCAGGAAACCAAGATGCAGGACCCGGACTTCCCGCATCCGGAATTCACCGCCGCGGGCTACCACAGCGTGTTCAGCGGCCAGAAGACCTACAACGGCGTCGCGCTGCTGGCGCGCCAGCCGATGACCGGCCTGGTGCGCGACATCCCGGGCTTCGACGATCCGCACCGACGCGTGCTGGCCGCAACGGTTGGTGGCTTCCGCGTCATCAATTTGTACGTGCCCAACGGGCAGGCGCCCGGCTCCGAGAAGTTCGCATACAAGCTGCGATGGTTCGCCGCGCTCACCCGGTGGCTCGAGCAGGAAGCGGCGCAGCACCCGGGCCTCGTGGTGTTAGGCGACTTCAACGTCGCGCCCGAGGATCGCGACGTGCACGATCCGGCGGCGTGGGTGGGTTGCGTGCACGTGAGCCCGGAGGAGCGCGCCGCGCTCAAGGGAATCACCGATCTCGGGCTCGCCGACGCCTTCCGCCATTTCGAGCAGCCGGAAAAATCCTTCAGCTGGTGGGACTACCGCCAGGGCGCGTTCAGGCGCAACAACGGGCTGCGCATCGACCTGATCCTGGTGCACCAGGCGCTGCTGCCGCGGCTCAGGTCCTGTCACATCGACGTGGAGCCGCGTCGCGTGGAGCGGGCCTCCGACCACACGCCGGTGGTGGCCTGCTTCGCCGCCTGAGGCGCCGCGCGAACTCCGGGTGATCCGGCTTTACAGTAACCCCCGCGGTCCCGCGATCGGCACATGACGCTTGCGTGACGCAATTCACGCTCGATCCAAGGCATCTCCCCGTCCGCTGGTCTTTTGGGTACCCCCTGCCTAGACTCGCGCATCTTGTTAGAGCGCGAGAACCCGTGAACGCAGAGTCACGCCGCAGCGACTACGACGTCACCGACACGGTGCTCGTGAGCTCGGCCGCCGACGTGCGTGCCGCCGTCGAAGAGCTGTTCGCGCGCGTCTGGCCCGGCCACAGGTTCCCCGCGTTCGCGCACGTATTCGGCGATTTCGAGCGCATGTTCTCGGGCCGCATGCCCGGCTACTTCGGCGTCGACACCGTCTACCACGACCAGCAGCACACGCTCGACATCACGCTCGCCACCGCGCGGCTGATCGTCGGCCACGAGCTGCAGGTCGCGCCGACGCAGCGCTTCGGGCCGGAGCGCGCCATGCTCGGCATCGTGGTCGCGCTGTTCCACGACGTCGGCTACCTGCGCACCATGCGCGACGCCGACGTGCCGAACGGCGCCGAGTTCACCACCGTGCACGTGTCGCGCGGTGCGGCGTTCCTCAGGGACTATCTACCCAAGATCGACCTCGGCCACTGGGCGGAGATCGCCGCCGAGATCATCCACTACACCGGCTACGAGCGGCCGTTCAAGGACATCGTGGCGCCCGACGCGCGCGACCACAAGCTGGGACATTTCATCGGCACCGCCGACCTCATGGCGCAGATGGCCGACCGCTGCTACCTCGAGAAGTGCCGCGACCGGCTGTACGCGGAGTTCGTGCTGGCCGGCGTCGCGCTGCCCATGGGCGAGAACGGCCACGTCAAGGTGCGCTACGCCTCGGGCCTGGACCTGCTGCGGCAGACGCCGAAGTTCGTGTTCGACATGCGCGCCAAGCGGCTCGACGGCGAGTTCAACCGCGCCTATCGCTACCTGGAAGTGCTGTACGGCGGCCGCAACCCGTACATGGAATCCATCGATCGCAACCTCGAGTACCTGCAGCGCATCCTGCGCAGCGAGAACTGGCGCCTGCTGCGCCGGCAGCCGCCGATCTTCACCGGCGTCGAGGACTCCATGAGCACGACGCGCACCCTGATGCTGGGCGCGATCAAGAAGGTCTGGGGCTGACCGGTCTCAGCTCAGGCGCGGGCTGAGCCGCGCCGACTCCGGCGGCGGATCGACGTCGACCACGTAGCGCCGGAAGTTCTCTGCCAGCGAGGCCAGCACCTCCTCCTTGCCATCGATCTCGCTGGCCGCCAGCACCTCGCGTAATCCCTGCACCGAAAGCGCGCGCTGTGCGCGCATGGCAACCGGCGCGTACGACAGGTGCCACGGCTCCGGGCTCACGCCGCCGCGGTCGGTGGCGTAGGGCCGGTAGAAGCCGAACGCGTGCATGTGCCGGTCCAGCCAGGTAGTTAGCCGGTGGAACGGGCCGTCCGGCGCGTACTCGGCCGGCACCACCTGGATGCGGTACCCGACCGGCAGCGCCGCCAGGTCCATGACGTCGAAATCCGTACCCCAGTGGTGGCGGCTGGCCCCCGGCAGCGCCGACCACCAGAGGATGGCGCTGACCCGCTCGGCGGGCGCCAGGGTGCCGGCCGAAAGGGCCCGGCCCTGGCGGTCCTGCATGGGGCGTTCACCCCGGAACTTGCCGTTCCAGATGCCCAGTTGCCGGTCGAAGTCGCGGAAGCTGGAGAAGGCCACCAGGTCGATACCCGCGGTCGCGGCCGCAGCACGCATCGCCAGGTAGGCCGGCATGACCTCCTTATGCAAGCTGCAGCGGGGATCGGAAAGCTCCGCCAGGTGCTCCCGGGTACGGCCGGTCAGCTGTTCGAGGGTGAAATCCGGGGTTTCCGCCACCCGCGGATGGTACCCAGCCGCCCCGCCCGGCCGGTAGCCCGGCGACTTGCGGACCTAATCGACATTCGACGCAGGGTGGGGAGAACCCCCTTCTGGCCCGGTCCGGATTTGCACGGGTAAGATGCGGCGCAAACTCAGGGCGCCGATTTTGACCGCCCGCACTGGATTGGGGACGGTATTGGCCGCAGTCAGCTTCAAGAGCAAGTACATCGCCGTTGCGGTCATTGCCGCCATCGTCGTGTCCCTGGCCGTCGGCGCCGTCCTGGTGCTCGAAAACCGGACCCAGCACAACGCGTTGCTCGACAGCGCCGCCGCCGACGCGCGCGCGCGCGTGCTCGGCGAACTCACGCTGCGTGCCGACGAGATCGCGCGGCGCGTGGCCGAGCGCATCGATGATGCGGTGCTCGCGCGCGACCGCGCAGCGATCAGCGCACAACTCGAGACGCTGAAGCGCGACCCCACGCTGCTCGGCATCGTGGTACGCGACACCACGGGCCGCGAGCTGTTCGCCTGGCGGCGCAACGAGTCCGTCGGCGGCAACATGACGCGCAGTGCGATCACGCCGGTGCGCGCCAGCGTGCAGACCATGCCCGGCATCGAGACGCCGCAGACCGTCGGCGAAGCCGAGATCGAAGTACGCTCGCTCGAGGTCGCGCCGGATTCGCTGACCGCGCGCAATCGCTTCGATTCGGTGGAGCGCAACCAGTTGCGCAAGGGATTGCTGATCGCGAGCGGCATGGGCGGCATCGCCCTGCTCATCGGACTCACGCTCGCCTGGTGGGCGGGCCGCCGCATGCACCAGCCGATCTCGACGCTCATCAAGAGCGCCGATCGGATCGCGCACGGCGACTACTCGCGGCCGCTGGAAGTCGGGCGGCGCGACGAGCTCGGCGAGCTGCAGGCGGCGCTCGAGCGCATGCGGCAGAAGCTGCGCCAGACCACGATCAACAAGAACTACCTCACGAACGTGCTCGGCAGCATGACCGACGCGGTGTTCGTGACCTCGCCCGACGGCGTGATCCGCATGGCCAACCATGCGGCCTGCAAGCTGCTCGCCTGGGGCGAGGACGAGCTCGTCGGCCGCGGCATCGTCTCCATCCTCGACGAGCGCGAGCGCAACGAGTTCGACATGTTGCGCGCCTCGTCGGACACCCGCGAGACCGTGGTCAAGACGCGTCACGGTCAAACCATCCCGGTCGCCATCACGGGTTCGCAGATCTCGACCGACGACCCGCAATATCAGGGCACGATCTTCGTCGTGCGCAACGTGACCGAGCGCAAACGCGCCGAGCGCCGCATCCGGTACCTGGCGCGTTACGACGCGCTGACCAAGGTACCGAATCGCATGCAGTTCCAGCACCTGCTGCAGCAGGC
>DASSRK010000174.1:0-9557 GCA_035701825.1 Steroidobacteraceae bacterium | reverse complement strand
ACGCCGAGATCGATGATCTCGAAGTTGTTGCACTGGAGCACGACGCCGACGATGTTCTTGCCGATGTCGTGCACGTCGCCCTTGACGGTCGCGAGCACCACCTTGCCGTTCGACTGCTGCTTGCCCGTGGACAAGGCCTCGATGAACGGGATCAGGTGCGCCACGGCCTTCTTCATCACGCGCGCGGACTTGACCACCTGCGGCAGGAACATCTTGCCCGAGCCGAACAGGTCACCGACCACGTTCATGCCATCCATCAACGGACCTTCGATGACGTGCAACGGATGCTCGGCGGCGCGGCGCGCCTCCTCGGTGTCCTCGATGATGAACTGGTCGTCACCGGACACCAGCGCATGCGACAGCCGCTCGTTCACCGGCAGGTTGCGCCAGGCAAGGTCGACCGTCTTCTCCTTGCCGCCGCCGTCCTTGTAGCGGGTGGCGATTTCCAGCAGCCGCTCGGAGGCATCGGGACGGCGATTCAGGATCACGTCCTCGCAGGCGTCGCGCAGCTCGGCCGGGATGTCCGAGTAGATGGCCAGCTGGCCGGCGTTCACGATGCCCATGTCCATGCCCGCCTGGATGGCGTGGTACAGGAACACCGAGTGCATGGCCTGGCGCACCGGCTCGTTGCCGCGGAACGAGAACGACACGTTGCTGACGCCGCCCGACACGTGCGCATGCGGGCAGCGCCTGCGGATCTCGCGCGCCGCCTCGATGAACGCCAGGCCGTAGCCGTTGTGCTCCTCGATGCCGGTGGCGATCGCGAAGATGTTCGGGTCGAAGATGATGTCCTCGGGCGGAAACCCGGCCTTCTCCACCAGCAGTTGGTAGCTGCGCTCGCAGATCGAAACCTTGCGCTCCAGCGTGTCGGCCTGGCCCTTCTCGTCGAAGGCCATGACCACGACCGCCGCGCCGAAATTGCGGCACTCGCGCGCGTGCGCGAGGAACGCCTCCTCGCCTTCCTTGAGCGAGATGGAATTCACCACGCCCTTGCCCTGGATGCACTTCAGGCCCGACACGATGACCGACCACTTCGACGAGTCGATCATCACCGGCACGCGCGCGATGTCGGGCTCGGAGGCGATGAGATTCAGGAAGCGCACCATGGCGGCTTCCGAGTCCAGCATGCCCTCGTCCATGTTCACGTCGATGATCTGCGCGCCGTCGTTGACCTGCTGGCGCGCGATCGACAGCGCCGCCGGGTAGTCGTTGGCCTCGATGAGCTTGCGGAACCTGGCGGAGCCCGTGACGTTGGTGCGCTCGCCCACGTTCACGAATGGGATGTCGCTGGTGAGGTTGAAGGCCTCGAGGCCGGAGAGCTCCATGCGCGGCACGCGCTCTTTCTTCGGGCGGATGGGCTCGCAACGGACCCGCTCGGCGATCGCGCGGATGTGCGCCGGCGTCGTGCCGCAGCAGCCGCCCACCAGGTTGAGGCAGCCGTGGTGCGCGAGCTCGCCCAGCACCTTGGCGGTATCCGCCGGCGCTTCGTCGTATTCGCCGAAGGCATTCGGCAGTCCCGCGTTGGGATAAACGCCGACGTGCGTATCCGCGAGCCTCGCGAGCTCTTCGACATAGGGCCGCAACTGCCGCACGCCGAGCGCGCAGTTCAGGCTGATGGCCAGCGGCTTCGCATGCCGCACCGACGTGAAGAACGCCTCGACCGTCTGGCCCGAGAGCGTGCGTCCCGAGGCATCGGTGATGGTGCCGGAGATCACGATGGGTAGTTCGATGCCGGTCTGGTCGAAGGCCTTGCGCACCGCGTAGATGGCCGCCTTGGCGTTCAGCGTGTCGAAAATCGTCTCGATGAGGATCAGGTCCGCGCCGCCCTCGATGAGCGCGCGCGTGGCTTCGCCGTAGGTCTTGACCAGGTCGTCGAAGGTGATCGCACGGAAGCCCGGATCGTTCACGTCCGGAGAGATCGAGGCGGTGCGATTCGTGGGGCCGAGCGCGCCGGCCACGAACACGGGCCGGCCCAATTCCCCGGCCTGCTCGTCCGCCACGCGGCGCGCGAGGCGCGCGGCCTCGAGGTTCAGTTCGTGCACCAGCGCTTCGAGGCCGTAGTCGGCCAGCGCCGTGGCGCTGGCATTGAAGGTGTTGGTGCTGATCAGGTCCGCGCCGGCCTCGATGAACTCCCGGTGGATGTCCTCGATGATCTTCGGCTGCGTGAGCACCAGCAGGTCGTTGCAACCCTTGAGATCGCCGAGCCAGTCGGTGAAGCGGCTGCCACGGAATGCCGCTTCGTCCAGCCTGTGCTGCTGGATCATGGTTCCCATGGCACCGTCGAGGATGACGATGCGCTGGCCAAACAACTCGCGCAGGCGCTGCGCGCGCTCCGGAATCTTCAAGGCGACTTCAGGCACTGGCCACCTTGCGTTCCACGTTGGGTCGCACGCCGAGCGCGTGGCAGATGGCGAAGGTGAGCTCCGAGCGGTTCAGCGTATAGAAATGGAATTGATCGACGCCGTGCCGCTGCAGCAGGTGCACCTGCTCGATGGCCACGGCGGCCGAGATCATCTTGCGCGTCTCGGCGTCGTCCTCGAGCCCGTCGAAGCGATGCTCCAGCCACTCGGGGATGGTCGCGCCGCAGCGCTTGGCGAAGCGCGTGATCTGCGGGAAGCGCGTGATCGGCAGGATGCCCGGCACGATGGGCGCGTGTATGCCGCGCGCCGCGCACTGGTCGCGGAAGCGCAGGAACACCTGCGTGTCGTAGAAGAACTGCGTGATGGCGCGCGACGCACCCGCGTCGATCTTGCGCTTGAGATTGTCGAGGTCGAACTCGGCGCTCGGCGCCTCGGGATGTTTCTCCGGATACGCCGCGACCGAGATCTCGAAGTCGCCCACGCTGCGCAGTCCTTTCACGAGGTCCGCGGCGTAGGCAAAGCCATCCGCGCGCGGTTCATATCGAGTGGTGCCGGCCGGCGGATCGCCGCGCAGCGCCACGATGTGGCGGATGCCCTGGTCCCAGTAGCGGCGGGCGATGTCGAGCACTTCGCCACGGCTCGCGCCGATGCAGGTCAGGTGCGGTACGCAGTTCAGGGCATGTTCGGCCTGCAGCCGCGACACCACGTTGTGGGTGCGCTCGCGGGTACTGCCATCGGCGCCATAAGTCACTGAGACGAAAGAAGGATTCAGCGGCGCGAGGTAACGCAGCGACGCCCAGAGCGTCTTCTCCATGGCCTCATCGCCAGGCGGAAAGAACTCGAAGGACACGGATACGGGACGGCGGGCGGACATGAAATCTATATACCTGACATAGGGTTACGTGATGCGTAGCCTAACGCACTAGACGGAGCGCGTTTTCGCCAAATCTTGACTATCCAAGGCACTTCTTTAGCATCTTTGCGCTACAAATCGCGGAGAAATGGGTAATGGCTGACACGCTCGACAAGGTGGACGCCAGGATCATGCAGATCCTGTCGAAGGACGGCCGCATCAGCTGGCGCGACCTCGCGGAACAGATCGGGCTCTCGCTCACCCCCACCCTGCGGCGCATCCGCCGCCTCGAGTCGGAAGGTTACATCACCGGCTACAGCGCACAGTTCGACGAACAGAAGCTCGGCTTCGGCATCACCATGTACGTGTGGGTGTCGCTGGAGCGGCAGGTCGAGGAAACGCTCAAGGTGTTCGAGCGGCGCATCGCCGACGTGCCCGAAGTCATGAGCTGCTATCTCATGACCGGCGAGGCCGACTACGTGCTGCGCATCGTGGTGCCCGACCTGCCCAGCTACCAGCGCTTCATGCTCGACGTGCTGACGCGCATCCCGGGCGTGTCGCGCATCCAGTCGGGCCTGGCCATCAAGCCGGTGTTCCATCGCGCGGCACCGCCGATTCCGCATGGCAAGGCACGATGACACGGGGCGCCGACCGGAAGGAGAAGAAGACGCTGGGCCGCGACAAGGACCTCGCGGTCGTCAAACGGCTCGAGTCGGTCCTGGCCCGCAAACGAAAGGACCCGAATCCATGATGAGCCGCAATCGCGTTCCCTCGAAGCGTGACCGCCGCCGCAGGCGAGCCGCGGCCGCCGTTTTCCTCGGCCTCGGGATCCTCGCGGCTTCCACTGCCCTGGCCGCGGATTCCGGCAGGCGAGCGGACGAAGTCGCCAAACTCGACGCGCTGTTCCAGAAATTCATGGCCGACAACCACGTACCCGGCCTGGTGTACGGCGTGGTGTACGACGGCAAGCCGCTGCGGATCCACGCCTTCGGCATCCGCGACGTCAAGAACCACGCGCCGGTGAAAGAGGACACCGCCTTTCGCATCGCCTCCATGTCCAAGCAGTTCACCGCGCTCGCCACGCTGCGCCTGCGCGACGAGGGCAAGCTGTCGCTGGACGCGCCGGCGGAGAACTACATCCCCGAGATGCGCAAGTGGCGCTATCCGACCAGCGACAGCCCGAAGATCACGGTGCGCGACCTGCTGTCGCATGCGGGCGGCTTCGTCACCGACGATCCCTGGGGCGACCGGCAGCTCGACACGCCGCCCGCCGAGTTCACGCGCTTCATCGCGGGCGGCGTGCCGTTCGCGCGCGCGCCGGGCACGGCCTGGGAGTACTCCAACTTCGGTTTCGCGCTGCTGGGACGCGTGGTCAGCAACGTCTCGCAGTCGAACTACTCGGCCTTCATCACGCGTTCGATCTTCCAGCCGCTCGGCATGACGCACACCGGCTGGGACATCGCCACGTTGCCCGCGGAACGCGCCATCGGTTATCGCTGGGAAAACGAGACCTGGATCGAGGAGCCCGCGCTCGGGCCCGGCGAATACGGCGCGATGGGCGGCGTGATCACCACCGCGCCCGACTATGCACGCTACGTCGCCTGGGTGCTGAACGCCTGGCCGGCGCGTGACGGCGCCGAGGATGGCGTCGTGAGGCGCGCCAGCATCCGCGAGATCACGCGGCCGGCGAACTTCGCCGCGGCCTCGGCGGCCGAGCCGGGTGGCTGCGCGCGCTCGCGCGCCTACGCCTACGGCATGAACGCCTTCAACGACTGCATCCTGGGCGTGCATTTCGGCCACTCGGGCGGCCTGCCGGGCTATGGCTCGAACGTGGTGTTCATTCCCGGCCGGGGACTCGGCATCTTCGCCTTCAGCAATCGCACCTACGCGCCGATCTCGGGCCCGGTGCGCGACGCGGCCAACGCGCTGGTGCGCTCGGGCGCATTCCCGGAGCGCGCGCAGCCGTTGTCACCCGCACTGGCCGAGGTCGCGAAGGCACTGGACCGCGCGCTGGCCACCGGCGACATCCTCGCGGCGAAGGAACTGCTGGCGGAGAACGTGCTGCTGGACGCCAGCGCCGCCGCGCGCAATGCGCAGCTCGCCGGGATCCGGCAGCGTTATGGCGAGTGCAAGCTCGCCGAAGGACAGCACGCCGATTCCGCGCTGTCCGCGACGCTGGTCTACGGCTGCGACGGCGGACGACTGGCAATCAAGGTGATCCTCGCGCCCACCACCCCGGTCTCGGTGCAGGAAATCGAATTCACGCCCTGATACCTCCACGCGGCCGCGTGTCGGCGCCTCGAAACGTCGGAACATTCCGACAACGGCTAACAAAATTGTGAGACTCCACCGATATCTCCAGGCCCTTATCTTGCGTCAATGCGCGGCGCGACCGGCCCGGTCCCGTACGCGAAGCAATGCCACTGTCGAGCAATCCTGCGGTGGCGTCCCTTCAATACGACGTGGATGGCCCTGGTTGCATGGCGCGACGAAACGTACAGAGGTCCGGGATCGGCAAGGCGCCGACTGGAATAGCGGGACTGGATGAAATCACCGAGGGCGGCATCCCCGCCGGCCGACCCACGCTGGTGTCCGGCGGCCCGGGCTCCGGCAAAACCTTGCTAGGGGTCAGCTTCCTGGTCAACGGAGCGAGGAATTTCGCCGAACCCGGCGTGTTGCTGAGCTTCGAAGAGAACGCCGAGGAGCTGGCGCGGGACGTGCGCTCGCTGGGCTACGACCTCGACGAGTTGGTCGAGCAGAAGAAGCTGCTGGTCGACTACGTGCACGTGGACCGCAGCGAGATCGAGGAAACCGGCGAATACGACCTCGAAGGGCTGTTCGTGCGGCTCGACCACGCCATCAAGCAGGTCGGCGCCAAGCGCGTGATGCTCGACACCATCGAGACGCTGTTCGGCGGGCTCAAGGACGACGGCATCCTGCGCGCCGAGTTACGGCGCCTGTTCCGCTGGCTGCGCGACCGCCAGATCACCACCGTGGTCACCGCCGAGCGCGGCGAGCGGACGTACACACGGCAGGGACTCGAGGAATACATCACCGACGCGGTCATCGCGCTCGATCATCGCGTGCACGAGCAGATCTCGACGCGCCGCATCCGCGTGGTGAAGTACCGCGGCTCGCACCACGGCACCAACGAGTACCCGTTCCTGATCGACCGCGACGGCATCACCGTGCTGCCGGTCACATCGCTGCTGCTCGAACACGAAGCCCCACACGAACGCGTGTCCTGCGGTCTCGCGCCGCTCGACAAGATGCTCGGCGGCAAGGGCTTCTATCGCGGCAGCACGGTGTTGCTGTCGGGCACGGCCGGCACCGGCAAGACCACGCTGGCCGCGCACTTCGTCGATGCGGCCTGCGCGCGCGGCGAGAAGTGCCTCTACTTCCTGTTCGAGGAATCGCCGCGGCAGATGCTGAGGAACATGCGCTCCGCCGGCATCGACCTGCAGAGGTGGGTGGACCGGGGGCTGCTGCAGTTCCAGGCCGACCGCCCGAACCGCCATGGGCTGGAGACACACCTGCTCACCATGCACCACGCAGTCCAGATGTTCGAACCGGACGTGGTCATCATCGACCCGATCACCAACCTGCTCGCCGTGGGTACCACCGCCGACGTGCGATCTATGCTGACGCGCGTGATCGATTTCCTGAAGACCCGGGGCATCACCGCCCTGTTCACCAGCCTCGCGACCAGCGACGACTCGCTGGAGAAGACCGAGACGCTCATTTCCTCGCTCATGGACACCTGGATCCAGACCTCGGTCGACCAGGAGGGAATCCGCCGCTCGCGCTACATCTACGTGCTCAAGTCGCGCGGCATGCCGCACTCCGACGAGGTGCACTCGTTCCGATTCACGGACCGCGGCATCGTGATCCAGCCCGTGCACGCCGTGCCCGCGCGCGAGAGTTCCGCTACCGCCCCGAAACGTAAGCAGAGGGGCAAACGTGCTGCACGCGGAGGCAAGTGACATGGCGAGCGAGACGTTCGACCTGCGGCTGTACGTCGCCGGACAGACTCCCAAGGCGGTGCGCGCCTTCGCCAACCTGCGCAAGATCTGCGACGAACACCTCGCGGGACGCTACCGCATCGAGGTCATCGACCTGGTCGACAACCCCGCGCTGGGGCGTGGCGACCAGATCCTCGCGTTGCCGACGCTGGTGCGCCGGCTGCCGACGCCCATCAAGAAGATCATCGGCGATCTTTCCAATACCGAGCGCGTGCTCGTGGGGCTGGACCTGCGCCCGCGCAGGACCGGTGCGTGACGGACGGGGCATTCCATGGTGGGGCCGCAGACCTGGAGGAGCCGCGCTACGTGCTGCGGCTGTTCGTCACCGGCATGACTCCTCGTTCCACCCGGGCCATCCGCGCGGTACGCGCGCTTTGCCAGCAACGGCTCGAAGGCCGCTTCGACCTCGAGATCATCGACGTCTACCAGCAGCCGGAGCGCATCCAGGACGAACAGATCATCGCCACTCCCACGCTCATCAAATATCAACCCGCGCCCCTGCGCCGCATCGTCGGTGACATGACCGACACCCGCCGGCTGTGCCACGGGCTCGGACTGCACCACGACCCCGCATGAACGTCGACGACATGGACATCGAGGAGTTGCGCCAGCGGCTGCAGGAAGCCGAGGGCAACCTGCAGGCCATCTACAGCGGCGAGATCGATGCATTGCTGCTGTCCGACGAGAACGGCGGCCGCCGCGTATTCACCCTGCGCAGCGCCGACGCGCCATATCGCGCGCTGGTCGAGCGCATGCAGGAGGGCGCGGCCACGCTCACCACCCACGGCGACATCGTCTACTGCAACCAGCGTTTCGCGGACCTGGTGAAGCGCCCGCTGGAACAGGTGTTCGGCGCGTCGATCGGCAGCTTCCTGCCGGCCGCCGAGTCCGAGATCCTGCGCGCCATGCTGGAGCACGGCTCGGGCCGCTACACCACGCGGCTGGTGCTCGACGGACGCGAGAGCACCGAGGTGCAGGTCACGCTGTCGAGCATCGTGCTCGACGACGTCGAGCATCGCACGCTCATCATGAGCGACATCAGCTCGCTGGCGCGCGCGCAGCGCGAGAGCCGCTCCAAGGACGAGTTCCTCGCGATGCTGGCGCACGAGCTGCGCAACCCGCTGGGCGCCATCCAGGGCGCGGTGCACGCGCTCGGGATCATCGGCCATTCCGATCCCATGGCGCTGCGCGCCACCGGCATCATCAAGCGCCAGGTGCTGCACATGGCGCGGCTGGTCGACGACCTGCTCGACGTGGGCCGCGCGGTGACCGGCAAGATCGTGCTCAAGCGCAACCCCGTGAACCTGGCCGAGTGCGTGAAGGCGTCCGTGGCCACGATCGCCTCGGGCAACGCCAACCAGGGACGCATCGACGTGCTGTCCGAGCCGGTCTGGGTGCATGGCGACAGCGTGCGGCTGGAGCAGATCATCGGGAATCTGCTGTCCAACGCGCTCAAGTTCTCGCAGGGCGAGCGCACCGTGTGCGTATCGGTCGGCTCCGATGGCGCGGATGCGGTGGTGCGCGTCTCCGACCAGGGCGTCGGCATTCCCGCGGAAATGCTGCCGAAGATCTTCGACCTGTTCGTGCAGGCCCACCACACCATCGATCGCTCGCGCGGCGGACTCGGCATCGGCCTCACGCTGGTCAAGCGCCTCACGGAGCTGCATGGCGGCAGCATCCATGCGAGCAGCGAGGGTGACGGCCGCGGCTCGACCTTCACGGTGCGACTGCCGCGCGTCAGCGCGCCGGCGCAGGAGGGCGAGCGCGTCGCGCGTTCCGGCAATGGCGGCGAATCACAGCGCGATTTCGAGTCGCGCCGCGTACTGCTGGTCGACGACAACCACGATTCGCGCGAGATGTATCGCGCCGTGCTGCGCGCCAGTGGCCACCTGGTGCGCGAGGCGGCCAACGCCGAGAAGGCGCTGGCGCTGCTCGCCGAGGAGCCGCCGCTCGACGTGGCCTTCATCGACATCGGCCTGCCGGGCGGCATGGACGGCTACGAGCTCGCGCGTCGCATCCGCAACCACCCCATGGGCCGGGACGTGCGCCTGGTCGCCCTCACCGGCTACGGATTTCCCGAGGACCGGGCCCAGTCCCGGCAGGCCGGCTTCGCCAGTCACCTGGTGAAACCGGTGGACCCCGAGACCCTGAATCGCGAGATCACCTGGAAAGGGGGCTTCGTCGTTTCCTGACAAACGGGGACAGGCCTGACTCGGGGTGGTCGCCGCAGCGCTCCGGGTTCCCTTTTTCGGCCGCAGGGAAATCGCGCTTCAAGAGCTTCCGAAGACGGAAGCTCTTGGCGTTCGCTCGTCGTCGCTACGC
>DASSRK010000173.1:0-20218 GCA_035701825.1 Steroidobacteraceae bacterium | reverse complement strand
ATTCGACGTTCTGCACCTGTTCGCGCATCTGCTCGATCAGCACCTTCATGTCGACGCTGATGCGCGTGGTGTCCAGGTCCTGTGACTTCGAAGCCAGCGTGTTGGCCTCGCGATTGAGCTCCTGCATCAGGAAGTCGAGGCGCCGGCCCGCGGCCTCGCCGCTGCCCATGATCCGGCGTGTTTCCTCGATGTGGCCGGTGAGCCGGTCCAGCTCCTCGGCGACGTCGAGCCGCTGCAGCTGCATGACCACTTCCTGCTCGATGCGCTCGCGGTCGACCACGGCGAGCAGCTCCGCCACGCGTTCATTGAGTCGCGTACGCACGCGCGCCTGGATCTCGGGCAACCGGGTGCGCACCTGGCCGACCAGGCCGCCGAGCCCGGCGCAACGCTGTTCGATGAGCTCTCCCAGCCGCTTGCCCTCGCGCAGGCGCATGGCGCCGAGCTCGTCGAGGGTCTGCTGGAACAGCGACTTTCCCGCGACTAACAAGGCCTCGGTGTCCGGCGAGGCGGTCTCGACCACGCCCGGCCAGCGCAGAACCTCCACGGCGTCGACCGCGGCGCCGGGGATTTCCCGCAGGACCTGTCCGACGGCGGCCGCGACCCGGCCGAGCGCCGTGGCGTCGACGCGCAGCTCACGCTCCCCGCCCTGCGTGCCCCGCAGGTGCATGGTGCAGTCGACCTTGCCGCGCTTCAGGTGCTTTGCCAGCAGTTGACGTAAGTCGGATTCCAGCGGCCGCAGTTCCTCGGGTAGCCGGAACCCAGGCTCGAGGTAGCGGTGGTTCACGCTGCGAAGCTCGCAGGTCAGGGTTCCCCAGCTGCCGGCAAGCTCGCGCCGTGCGAATCCCGTCATGCTTGCGATCATGGGGTGTTGTGAAACTCTTCTGCCAAACGCGGGGTGCGGTAAAGTGCGCGGCAGTTTATCAGACCCCACCCGCCTGCCTTGCGCATCGAATACGCCGAAGTCAGCCTGCTAGGCAATCGCACCGACAATCAGGATCGCGTCTCGGTCGCGGTCTCGGAGCATTCGGCGCTGCTCGTCGTCATCGACGGCATGGGCGGCCATTCCGATGGCGCGAAGGCCGCCGAAACGGCCATCAAGACTTTGCAGGAGCAGTTCTGGCACACGCCACAACCGATCCTCGATCCGCTCGGCTTCCTGCACCTGTCACTGGGACGCGCGCACGAGGAAGTCGCGAAGCTCGGCGCCAACCTGCCCCTGGAACTGCGGCCGCGCGCCACCTGCGCCATCTGCCTGGTGCAGAACGGCAGCGCGTTCTGGGCGCACATTGGTGACAGCCGGGTCTATCTTCTGCGTCGTGGAAAAGTCTTCAAACGCACGCGCGACCACAGCCACGTCGAATTCCTGTTGCGCGAAGGCGTCATCACGGCCGACCAGGCGATGACCCACCCGATGCGCAATTTCGTCGAGTGCTGCCTCGGCGGCGAGCCTTTCCTGCCGGAGATGACGGTCGGGCTGCGCGAGCCGCTGGAAGCGAACGACGTGCTGCTGGTGTGCTCGGATGGCCTGTGGGGCGGCCTCGAGGACGCCGACATCGCGGGCGCGTTTCCGCTGGCGCGCGCACCGATCCGCGACGAGCTGCAGCGGCTCGCCGAGCGCTCCGTGAGCGTGGTCGGTGCCGGCAGCGACAACACCTCCGCCGCCGTGGTGCGCTGGATAGGAAACGCCTGATGAATGCCCGGCCGAGCGGTCGCGCACCAGACGAGTTGCGCGCCGTGCGCTTCACGCGTCAGTTCACGCGCCATGCCGAGGGTTCGGTGCTGGTGGAGTTCGGCAACACGCGCGTGTTGTGCACCGCCAGCGTGGAAGAGGGCGTGCCCGGCTTCCTGCGTGGCAAGAACCAGGGCTGGGTCACGGCCGAGTACGGCATGCTGCCGCGCGCCACCCACACGCGTACCGCGCGCGAGGCCGCCAAGGGCAAGCAGACCGGACGCACGCAGGAAATCCAGCGGCTCATCGGCCGCTCGCTGCGCGCCATCACCGATCTCACGGCACTCGGCGAACGCACGGTCACGCTCGACTGCGACGTGTTGCAGGCCGACGGCGGCACGCGCACCGCGGCCATTACCGGGGCCTACGTCGCGCTGGCGGACGCATGCGATGCGCTGGTCGCGAAGCGCCTGCTGGCGGTGCCGCCGCTTCACGGTCAGGTGGCCGCGATCTCGGTGGGCATCTGCAACGGCATCCCGGTGCTCGATCTCGACTACGCCGAGGATTCCGGCGCCGAGACCGACATGAACGTGGTCATGAACAATGGCGGCGGCTTCATCGAAGTGCAGGGCACGGCCGAAGGCCATGCCTTCCGCCGACACGAGCTCGATGCGCTGCTGAATCTCGCCGCGAGCGGCATCGCACGCCTGTTCCAGATGCAGGCCGAGGTGCGCGCGGCCCACTGAGCCGTCGCCGCACGTCCCATGACGCGTCGCGTGGTGCTCGCTTCCGGCAATGCCGGCAAGCTGCGCGAGTTTTCCGAGTTGCTCGCCGGCAGCGGTTTCACGCTGCTGCGCCAGTCCGAATTCGGCATCGTTCCGCCGCCCGAAACCGGCAGCACCTTCCTCGAGAACGCGCTCATCAAGGCGCGCAACGCCGCGCGGCATTCGGGGCTGGCGGCTATTGCCGATGACTCGGGCATAGAAGTCGACGCGCTCGGGGGTGCGCCCGGCGTGTACTCGGCGCGCTATGCCGGCGAAGGCGCCAGCGACGAAGAGAACCTGGCGAAGTTGCTGGGTGCGCTGCAGGGACTGCCGCCCGAGCGGCGCCGCGCGCGTTATCGCTGCGTGATCGTGTTCGTCGAGCACGCCGATGATCCGCGGCCGCTGATCGGCGAAGGGACGTGGGAGGGCCGCATCATCGATGCGCGGCTCGGCGATGGCGGTTTCGGTTACGACCCCTCGTTCGTCGCGCTGGGTGAGTCGCGCACGGTCGCGCAGATGCCCCCTGCCGAAAAGAACCTGCAGAGTCACCGCGGCCAGGCGATGCGCGCATTCCTCGCCTGCCTCGCCGGGAGGCGGCGCGCGTGAAAGCGCCGCCGCTCGCGCTGTACGCCCATTTCCCGTGGTGCGTGCAGAAGTGCCCGTATTGCGATTTCAACTCGTACACGCTCAAGGAGCCGCTGCCCGAGCAGCGCTACATCGACGTGCTGTTGCGCGATCTCGAGGCGCAGGTGCCCGCGGTCGCGGGCCGGCCGCTGACCAGCATTTTCCTCGGCGGCGGCACGCCGAGCCTGTTCTCGCCAGCGGCGATCGCCGGGTTCCTGGATCGCGTGCGCGCGCTGCTTTCGCCGGCAGAAGGACTCGAGGTCACGCTCGAAGCCAATCCAGGCACCATCGAACGCGGGCGTTTCAGCGAGTACCGCGCGGCGGGCGTCACGCGCGTTTCGCTCGGTGCGCAGAGTTTCGATGCGAAACAGCTCGCGCGACTCGGCCGCATCCACTCCGCGGACGAAACGCGCGTCGCCGCCGAAGAACTGCACGCGGCCGGCCTCGACAACTTCAACCTCGATCTCATGTACGCGCTGCCGGAGCAGACACCCGACCAGGCGCTGGCGGACCTGCGCGCGGCGCTGGCACTGGCGCCCGCGCACCTGTCGCAGTATCACCTCACCATCGAGCCCGGCACGGTGTTCGCCGCCGCGCCGCCCACTCAGCCCGCCGACGAAGTCGTGGATGAAATGCTCGACCGCTCGCTGCGGATGCTCGAAGAGCACGGGTTCGAGCAATACGAAGTGTCTGGATACGCGCGCGCCGGCCGGCGTTGCGCGCACAACCTCAACTACTGGACCTTCGGCGACTACCTCGGCATCGGTGCCGGCGCCCACGGCAAACACACCGATCCCGCGCGCGAGCTCATCGTGCGCACCCAGCAGTGGCGCGAACCGCGGCGCTACCTCGCCGCCGAGCCCGGCGCGCACTCCCGCAAGCCGGTCGAGGTTCGCGATCTGCCGTTCGAATTCGCGATGAATGGCTTCCGCCTGGTGGAGGGCTTCTCGGACGAACTTTTCGAGGCGCGCACCGGGTTGAAGGTCGAGGTGCTCGAGCGTGAATTGGCCAGGCAGCGGGAGGACGGGCTGGTGCAGCGCAGCCCCGGCCGATGGCGCGCGACGGCGAAAGGCTTCCGATTTCTCAATGACATACTGGTAGCGCTACTACCCGACACCGAATCCCGGCGCCCCCGGTGACGGCCGCCCGCCCGTTGGGCAGGTTTATGCACAGATGCCCCTTGACGGAAACCCAATCAATGGGATTACGGCGCATTTCAGTCCTGTTGCAGGATAAACAGGCATTAACTATTTGAATTATATGCACTTAATATCTTGGTCATTATTTGACCAAGGTAACGGATTCGCGAATTTCTTCGCTTTTTTGGATTTCGCAACCCCCGCTACCCACAGAGTTATCCACACTTTCTGTGGATAACGGCGAGGCGGTTTTTGCCCTTGAGATAGCCGGATCGGCCCGCTAGACTGCGCGCCCTTTTTTCTAAACCCCGGCCGGCAAAATCCGCCCGGTAGAGAGAAACCCATGAAAGCCGACACGCATCCGGACTACAAAGAAATCAATGTTTCCTGCACCTGCGGAAACACGTTCAAGACGAAGTCGACTCTGGGACACGACCTGCAAGTTGAAGTCTGCGCGAACTGCCACCCCTTCTACACGGGCAAGCAGAAGATCCTGGACACCGCCGGTCGCGTGGACAAGTTCCGCAAGAAGTACGCAGCCGCCACCGGCCGCTGACGAACTTCCCCGGCCATCAACGCCACTCATCAGGGCGCCCCTTCGAAAGAACGGGCGCCCTTTTGTTTGCTTGTAATCGAGCGCCCGGAACTTGTTGTGGCAGCGCCGTATCGTAGTTAAATACGCGCTCGGCCCGCTCGCGGAGACCATTCAATGAAGCGCATCCAGTTCCTCGTGTTGACTGCGGCGACGGTGGCCAGCCTGCTCGTCGCAGCTTGCGGTTCGAACCCGGCGACCGGCGGCAAGACTGTCGTCATGGGTTCCTGGGAAGGCGAGAAGAAAGCCACCGCGAAGCACCACCAGGAAATCGTCAAGGCGCTCGGCCTCTACGACGACCAGGCCACCCAGGAGTACGTGAACCTGGTCGGCCAGCGTGTCGCGCGAGTCAGCGACCTGCCCAACGAGGAATTCAAGTTCTTCGTCATCGATGACGAGGCCATCAACGCGTTCACCACCGGCTGCTGCAACGTCTACGTGAATCGCGGCCTGCTCCTGAACATCAACTCCGAAGCCGAGCTCGCCGGCGTGCTCGGCCACGAGATCGGCCACATCACCGCTCGACACCCCGCGAAACGCCAGACGCGCGGCATGGCCGCGCAGTTGGGCGCCATGGCGGCGGCCATCCTCACCGGCTCCAACGCCATCGGCCAGCTCGCCAACATCGGCGCGCAGGCGTGGATGATGGGATATGGCCGCGAGAACGAGATGGAAGCGGACCGTCTCGGCCTGAAGTACATGGTCAAGGCCAGCTACAACCCGGAAGCCATCGGCCACGTCTTCAACATGTTCCAGGCCGGCGAGAAATTCGAGCGCCAGCGCGCCGCGGCCGAGGGTCGCGAGCCGCGCCTGTACCACGGCGTGTTCTCCAGCCATCCGAGCCCGGACGAACGCGCGGTGCAGGCCGCCAAGGGCGCCGGCAACATCAAGGACGCGCCGCCCGGTGGGTGGATAGAGCGCCACGACGAGTACCTCACCACCATCAACGGCATCGCGTATGGCACGAGCAAGGCGCAGGGCATCGTGCGCGACAATCGCTTCTACCACGCCGACATGGGCATCACCGTGGCGTTCCCGCGCGGGTGGACCATCGAGAACACCCACGATCGCCTGCTCGCCTTCACGCCGCGCAAGGACGCGATGATGATGATCATGATCGACAAGAAGCCGGCCAAGCAGGCGCCGCGCGAGTTCATGCTGACCAAGCTGCAGGGACAGTCGGTGTTCAAGGGCGAGCCGATCACCACCAGCGAAGGCAACGAGGGTTACGCCATCGTCGCGCGCACCGGGTCGCCCATCGACAATGGCGCCGGGCCGGTGCGCTGGGCCTGCGTGTATCGCGGCGAGAGTGTCTATGTCTTCGCCGGCGCGAGCCGCTCGGCGATGGAGGGCGTGCCCGAGATCGACGGGTTGATCATGTCGGTCGCCACCACGCTGCGCGGCCTGAAGCCCTCCGAATTCCCGCTCGCCGAGCCGTATCGCATCAAGGTGGTCAAGGCCACCGACAAGACGCGGCTCGAGGACTACGCCGCGGACATGCCCGAGGACAAGTTCAAGAAAGAAACCCTCGAGCTGATCAACGCGCTGTATCCGAACAAGGAACCGAAGCCGGGCGCACTATTCAAGGTCGTCGAGTAACGGCGAGCGACGGTACGCGCATTCACGCTGCCCTTGCCTTGATTCCGCTTCGCGGGCGTGTAAACCTCCCGCAGTTCCCCTTTGACCCACGCGCCGCGCAGATTGCAGGGCAGCTCTGAAATGTCGGACCGAAACCTCGATATCGTCGATCCCGCTACTGGAAAGAAGGTCTCCCTGCCCGTGCGCCCGGGGACCCTGGGACCCTCCGTGGTCGACATCACATCGCTGCCCCGGGAATTCAACGCATTCACGTTCGATCCCGGCTATGGGGCGACCGCCGCGGTCGAGAGCAAGATCACCTACATCGATGGCGAGGCCGGCGTGCTGCTGCACCGGGGCTATCCCATCGAGCAGCTGGCCGAAAAGAGCTCGTTCATCGAGGTTGCCTATCTACTGTTGAATGGCGACCTGCCGGGCAAGGCGCAGCTCGACGAGTTCGAGCACAGCATCCGCAACCACACGATGATCAACGAGTCGTTGTTGCGCTTCTTCGGTGGCTTCCACCACAACGCGCATCCCATGGCGATGGTGTCCGCGGTGGTGGCCTCGATGTCGGCCTTCTACCACGACTCGATGGACATCCATAACCCGCGTCACCGCGAGATCTTCGCGCACCGGATCATCGCCAAGCTGCCGACCATTGCCGCGGCGGCCTACAAGCACTCGCTCGGGCAACCCTTCGTCTATCCGCGCAACGACCTCAACTACTGCGCGAACATGCTGCACATGTTCTTCGCGGTGCCCTGCGAGAAGTACATCGTCGACCCGGTCGCCGCCGAGGCGCTCGACCTGCTGTTCATCCTTCACGCGGACCACGAGCAGAACGCCAGCACCTCGACGGTGCGCCTGGCGGGCTCGACCGGCGCGAATCCGTACGCGGCGATCTCCGCGGGCGTGTCGGCGCTGTGGGGCCCGGCGCATGGCGGCGCCAACGAGGCCGTGCTCGAGATGCTGGAGGAGATCGGCACGGCCGACCAGATCCCGAAATACCTCGCGATGGCCAAGGACAAGTCCAGCCACTTCCGCCTGATGGGCTTCGGCCACCGCGTCTACAAGAACTTCGATCCGCGCGCCAAGATCATCCGCGACATGTGCCACAAGGTGCTCAAGAAGCTCGGCAAGCCGGACAACCCGCTGCTCGAGCTCGCACAACGTCTCGAGGAAATCGCGCTCAAGGACGAGTATTTCGTCGCGCGCAAGCTGTACCCGAACGTCGATTTCTACTCGGGCATCATCTATTCGGCGCTCGGCATTCCGCGCTCCATGTTCACGGTGATGTTCGCGATCGCGCGCACCGTCGGCTGGGTGGCGCATTGGCAGGAGATGATCGGGGATCCGGCGATGCGCATCGGCCGTCCGCGCCAGCTCTACACCGGCCCGACGCAGCGGGACTACCAGCCGATCGGTACGCGTCGCTGACGCGACGCCCGGAGCCCGCCGACCGGCGACACCGCTGATGCCGGCCTGTCCGCGGCTCTACTGCGCGGACGCTCCGATATCCAGCAATACCTCGAGCTCCGCCGCGTCGATGCGGCGCATCGGCTTGCCGTCCACCGGGCTGACCGGTGCCTGGCGGATGCCGTCCACGGGAAACACGGTCGCGTCCACGGTGTGGTCGTCGTATTCGAAGTGCACGCCGGGGTAGGCCACCACGCGGTCCGCGCCGTAACGCACGCGGCGTTCCACCACTTCGTGGTCGATGCCGAGATCCATGAGCCGGATGGTGATCGATTCGGCCCGCTCGGCGAACAGGTGGAGCTGGATGTCGTTGTGCTCGGTCGCGGTGCCGCTCAACACCGGGCCCACCAGCCGCGGCTCGAAATCCGACAGCATCTGCATGGCCGAGAGCGCGGCATTGCGTTGCGCCGCGAGTGTTTCGTCGTGGCGCGCGCCGCCGAACAGCCGCTGGTATTCCGCCAGCGCATCCTCGATCTCGATGTTCTTCGGCAGCACCGAGCCGTCGGTGACGCCGAAGCGCTCCGCCGCCTTGCGCTTGGCCGTGAGGAAATCGCGGATGCCCTGTTCGGACATGATGCGCGCGGCTTCCTGCGCGAGCGCGCGGCGCAGGTTCTCGGTGCGAGGCGACAACTTCTTCATGCGAGGTCGGGGTGCCTAGAAAATCGGTTCCGTGCCGCCCTGCGGCGCATCCGGCGAAGTCGAATCGATCGACGGGACGCCCTCGGTGCCTCCCCGGTAGCCCTCTTCGGTGGGCAGCATGTCTGCGCGGAAATATTCGCTGACCGGATCCAGGTCGGCGTCCTTGGTGCCGCCGGTGGCGGCGTTCACCTTGAGCTCGATGATGCCATCGGGAATCGGGCGCGTCTTTTCCGGCACGCCGCGCAGCGCCTCGCGCATGTAATCGACCCAGATGGGCACCGCGGTGCGCGCACCTTCCTCGATGGCGCCGAGCGGGGTGTTGTCATTCTTTCCGACCCACACGCTGGCGACGATGCTGTCGTTGAAACCATTGAACCAGGTGTCGACCGACTGGTCCGTGGTGCCCGTCTTGCCGCGCAGGTCGGTGCGTCCCAGTGCCAGCGCCCGCCGGCCGGTGCCGCGCGTGATCACTTCGCGCATGATGTCGTTCATCAGGAAGCAGACCTCGGGCGAGATCACGCGCTCGGCCGGTGTCGCATGGCGTTCGGTCGCCGGCACCACCGTCGGCGGCACGTGCGTGGCGCTGACGTGGGTCTGCTTGGCGGCTTCGGCATCCGATACGGCGTAGATCGGCTGGGTGCACTCCGCGCATACCGCGTGAGGGTCGGCCGAAAACACGAGTTCGCCGCCCGGTCCTTCGATGCGATCGATGTAGAAGGGCTCCACCTTGTAGCCGCCGTTGGCGAACACCGCGAAGCCGGTCGCCACGTCGAGCGGCGTCGACTGCAGGCTGCCGAGCGCCAGCGTCAGGTTGTTGGGAATGTGGTCGCGCTCCGGCGTGAAACCGAAGGCCCTCACGTAGTCGACGACCGGCTTGATGCCCATTTCCTTGAGCAGTCGGATCGACACCAGGTTGCGTGAATTGACCAGCGCGTCGCGCAGCCGCGTCGGGCCGCCGAATCCGCCGCCGGAATTCTTCGGGCGCCAGACTTCCTCGAGCGCCGGGTCGTCCATGATGATCGGCGCGTCCAGGATCACCGACGCGGGTGTGAAATTGCCGGCGAGCGCGGCGGCGTACATGAATGGCTTGAAGCCCGAGCCGGGTTGGCGCTTGGCCTGCGTCACGCGGTTGAACCGGCCCTGTCCGGCGCCGAAGTAATCGAAACCGCCGACCAGCGAGAGGATGGCGCCGTTGTTCGGGTCGAGCGCGATCAACGCGCTTTCGGCCTCGGGGACTTGCGCCAGCGCAGCGGGCGCATCCGGCTTGTCGCCGCGCACCACGTGCACCACGTCACCGCGCGCCAGTATCTCCGGCGCGCTCTTCGGCTCGGGTCCGGGCGCCAGGTCGTTGTTGCCGCGCTTGCGTGCCCACGACATGCCGGCCCATTCAATCGTGGCGAGGCCGGCTCCCTTCACGTAGACCTTGGCCTGCTTCTCGCCGACGCCCAAGACGATGGCCGGCTCGACGTTGCCGACGCGGGCGTACTCATCCATCAGCTTTTCCAGCACATCCGGCGTCTCATCGCCCTTGATGTCCACCTTGCCGGCGGCACCGCGCCAGCCCTGGCGCCGGTCATAGTCGACCAGGCCATTGCGCAGCGCGCGATTCGCCGCGGTCTGCAGCCGGCCGTCGATGGTGGTGTAGACCTTGTAGCCCGCATCCTGCGCTTCCGGGCCGAAGCGCTCGATCATCTTGAGGCGGACCATCTCCGCCACGTACGGCGCCTCGACGTCGGAGAGCGCGGCGTGCGCCTTGGCACTAACTACTTCCCTCGCCGCGGCGTCGGCGGCCGCTTCGTCGATGAAGCCGAGCTCGCGCATGCGGCGCAGCACGTACTTGCGGCGCTCGGTGGCGCCCTGTGGATTGGCGATCGGGTTGTACTTCGTCGGCCACTGCGGCACGCGCGCGAGCGTCGCCGCCTCGGCGAGCGAAAGGTCGGAGAGTTGCTTGCCGAAATAGGTTTCGGCCGCCGCGGCCACGCCGTAGGAACGCTGGCCGAAGAAGATCACGTTGAGGTACAGCGCCAGGATCTCCTGCTTGGAGAATTCCTGCTCGAGACGATGCGTCACGAAGATTTCCTGCAACTTGCGCCGCAAGGTCTGTTCCTGGTTGAAGAAAGCGCTGCGCGCCGCCTGCATGGTGATGGTGCTGGCGCCCTGGCGCTCGCCCGAGGTGACATTGACGAACAACGCGCGAATCACGCCCTGCCAGTCGTAACCGTGGTGCTCGAAGAAGCGGTCGTCCTCGGCGGCGATGAACGCCTGGCGCACCTGCAAGGGGATCTGGTCGTACTTGACCGGGTTGCGCCGCTGCTCGCCGATCTGCGCAATGAGGTCGCCGGAGCGCGTGTACACGCGCAACGGCACCGAGAGCTCGTTGTTCTTCATCGCCGCGACGGTGGGCAGCGAGGGTTCGAGGAACACGTAGCTGCAGATGAAGGCGTATGCGACCGCAAGTGTGACGCCGGTCACAGCGAGCAAAAGCATTACGAACAATCGAAAGTAGTTTGGCTTCACAGAATCAGGGTCTCATCGGTTGCAGGTACGTTATGCCCTATGCATAGTAACCGTCGTCGAATCGCATACTCACCGAAAGGTGGGGACGCAAAGCTTCCGGTCTAAGGGCCTGCATTGGCCTACGACAGCGGGGTTGCCAGCTCGGGCAGTCGTCCTGGGTTGATACGCAAAACCCACGTCTGGTTCCAATGCCCATCCCCGCGCCTGGAGCGCTTCGCACCTCGCTTCGGTGGCTTCGGAGGGATATCCCGATGAATCCGCTGGTTTCGTGAGGGGCGTCTCGTTCAATTTAACTTCACGCTGATATATAGTGTCTCGGAATTCAGGCAGGTCGCGCGATTCACGCTCTAAACCTATGAAAGGACTGCAAAAGTGCTGTTCTTAACGCGCAAGTATCGTCCGTTGCTCGGACTTGACATAACAACTTCCTCGGTCAAGTTGATCGAGTTGATCATGAGCGGCGGGTCGTACCGGGTCGAATCCTATGCGGCCGAACCCACCCCGCAGAACGCCATGAACGAAAAAGCGATCGTCGACGCGGAAGCGGTCGGCGAGGCGATTCGTCGTGCGGTGAAACGCTCCGGCGCCGGTGCCAAGGAGGTCGCGATCGCGATTTCCGGCGACGCCGCGATCACCAAGGTCATCCAGATGCCGCGCGCCTTGCGCGAGCGCGATCTCGAAGCGCAAGTCGAGATGCAGGCTGACCAGTACATCCCCTTCCCGATGGACGAAGTCTCTTACGACTTCGAAGTGTTGGGCCCGTCGGAGAAAGACCAGGACACCAACGACGTGTTGCTGGTCGCGACGCGTACGGAAAACGTCGAGCAGCGCCAGGCCGCGGTCAACGCCGCCGGTCTCACCGCGCGCATCGTCGACGTCGAAGCGTTCGCGCTCGAGAACGCCTGCAAGCTGATGACGCACCAGATGCCCGACGGCGGCATCGACCGCACCATCGCGGTGGTCGACTTCGGCGCGAGCAGCACCACCTTCAGCGTGCTGCGCAACCTCAAGGTCATCTACACGCGCGATTTCGCGTTCGGCGGGCAGCAGCTCACCGAGGAAATCATGCGCACCTACGGACTCTCGATGGAAGAAGCCGGCCGCGCCAAGAAAGAAGGCGGGCTGCCCGGCAATTTCCAGGCGGAAGTGCTCGATCCGTTCATCGACGACATGACCCAGCAGGTGAGCCGCTCGCTGCAGTTCTACCTCGCTTCGGGCTCCGGCCGTGACCAGCCCGAGAAGATCCTCGTGTGCGGTGGCTGCGCCAACATCTCCGGCGTGTCCGACGTCATCTCGAGCCGCGTGGGCATCTCCGCCGAGAAGGGCGATCCGCTCGGCCAGATGAAACTCTCCTCGCGCGCCAAGGCGCAGGCGGTGGCGCGTGACGCGACTGCCCTGCTCACGGCCTGCGGCCTCGCACTGCGGAGCTTCGACTAATGCCTCGCATAAACCTGCTTCCCTGGCGCGACGAGCAACGCAAGGAGCGCAAGCTCAAGTTCATGGTGGCGCTCGGCGTCGCCGCGATCAGCGCCTGCGTCGTGGCCTTCGCCGGCTATCTCATGATGGACTCGATGGTCAGCGCGCAGGACGCGCGCAACCAGCGCCTCAACGAGGAGATCGCGATCCTCGACAAGCAGATCGAGAAGATCAACAGCCTCGAGGCCGACAAGGCGCGCTTCATCGCGCGCATGGACGTCATCGAGAAGCTGCAGCGCTCGCGGCCGGAAATCGTGCACATCTTCGACGAGATCGCGCACCAGCTGCCGGACGGCGTCTACCTGACCGGCATCACGCAGAACGGCACGCGCCTGCGCTTCGAAGGCATCGCGCAGTCGTCGACCCGCGTGTCGGCGTTCATGCGAAACATCGACAGCTCCAGCTACCTGAAGAACCCGGAGCTGGAAATCGTGCAGACCAGCAGCGACAAGAACAACGTCGGCGCGGCGTTCGTGCTGTACGCCGACCAGGCCGGTGCCGTGCCCGAGCCGACCGTTGATCCCACCAAGCCGAAGCGACTGTAAGGGCCAGGACCATGAGCATTCTCGACGACCTGAAATCGCTCGATCCGAATGACCCGGGACGCTGGCCGCTGCCGATCCGCATCGGCTTCGTGGCGGTGGTTTTCGTGGTGATGTCGGCCGCGCTGTTCTACTTCTTCGTCTGGTCCGACCAGAAGCCGCGCCTCGACCAGGCCGCGGCCCAGGAACAGGAATTGCGCAACACCTTCAAGTTCAAGCACTCGAAGGCGGTGAACCTCTCCGTGTACCAGCAGCAGCTGCAGGACATCGAGCGCTCGTTCGGCGCGTTGCTGCGCCAGCTGCCTGGCCGCACGGAAGTGCCGAACCTGCTGGTCGACATCTCGCAGGTGGGCGTGGGCGCCGGCCTCGAAGAGAAGCTCTTCCAGCCGTCGCCCGAGATCAAGAAGGACTTCTACGCGGAGCTCCCGATCCGCATCCGCCTGACCGGCTCGTACCACCAGATGGGTGAGTTCGTGAGCGGAATCGCGGCCCTGCCGCGCATCGTCACGCTCGACGGCATCTCGATCAAGCCCGAAAGTCGTGACTACTACGACAACCTTTCGTTCGAGCTGACTGCCAAGACCTACCGCTACCTCGACGACGCCGAAGTCGCCGCGGGCAAGAAGTAGGAAGGTGCCGAATATGCTTTCCAAACCTAACAAGAGCTGGCTGCTGATTGGCGCCATCTGCGCGCTCTCGGGCGTGCTGTCGGGATGCACGAGCAAGGACGATGAGCTCGAGCAATTCATCGCGGACACCAAGAAAGAGCCGGGCGGCCGCGTCGAGCCGCTGCCGGAGCTCAAGCCCTACGAAACGTACGCCTACGAATCCAGCAACCTGCGCTCGCCCTTCATGCCGGGCGGCTCCGGTGCCGGCCCGGGCGTGCGCCCGGACTCGCGGCGCAACCGCGAATTCCTCGAACAGTTTTCGCTCGATACGTTGCGCATGGTGGGCACGCTGCGCCTCTCCGATCGCACGTACGGGCTGGTCAAGACCAAAGACGGCCTCGTGCATCGCGTCCTGCCCGGCAACTACATGGGCCAGGCCGATGGCCGGGTAACCGAGATTTCGCCTTCGAAGATAAGTGTCGTGGAAATCGTTCCCGACGGGCTTGGCGGCTACATCGAACGGCCTGCCGCGCTCGCCCTCAACAACTAGAGCTTCCACGACAGGGAGTAGCTGCGAATGAACAAGATATCCATCCGTCAGTTGGCTGCGTCGACGCTGCTGTGGCTTGCCGCATGCATCGTCGTGGGCCTGGCCGCATCGGCGGCGTATGCCCAGGGCGCACCTAACAAGCTGGAGTCCATCGACGTGCAGAACATGTCGGGACAACAGTTGCAGCTGACCCTGCATCACTCCAGCCCGCCCGCCGAGCCGGTGGCATTCACCATCGACAACCCGGCGCGCATCTCGCTGGACCTGGCGAACACGGCGCTCGCGCTGCCGTCGCGCCGCATCGACGTTCGCGCCGGTGGCGTGGACTCGATCCTGGCCGCGGAAGCCTCCGGCCGTACGCGCCTGGTGCTCAACCTCGACCGCGTGCTGCCGTACACCACGCGCGTGCAGGGCAACGACGTCATCGTACTGATCGGCGCCGCAGCCGCCGGCCCGACCACCGCCGCCGCCAGCAGTGGGCAGGCCTCGTCTTCTTCCTCGTCGCAGAGCGCCGCGGTCGCGGCCTCGGGCTCGCGCGCGATTCGCGGCATCGACTTCCGCCGTGGCCAGGGTGGCACCGGCCGCGTGATCGTGCGCCTGTCGGACCCGCGTACGCCCGTGAGCCTGCGCCAGCTCGGCAACCAGATCGTGGTCGATTTCACCGGCGCGGAAATCGCCAGCAACCTCGCGCGTCGTTACGACGCTGCCGACTTCTCCACGCCGGTGAGCGGCTTCGACGTGGTGCGCGTCGGCGACGGCGTGCGCATCGCGATCAGCGCCAACGGTGATTTCGAGCAGCTCGCCTACCAGACCGACGACCAGTACGTGGTCGAAGTGCAGCCGGCCCGCAAGGCCGCGCAGAAACTCGAAGACAAGCGCGTCTACACGGGCGAGCGCCTGACGCTCAACTTCCAGGACATCGAGACCCGCGCCGTGCTGCAGCTGCTGGCTGACGCCAGTGGGCAGAACATCGTGGTGTCCGACTCCGTCGGCGGCAGCGTCACGCTGCGCCTGCAGAATGTTCCGTGGGACCAGGCGTTGGACATCGTCCTGCGCACCAAGGGCCTCGACAAGCGCAAGAACGACAACGTCATCATCGTGGCGCCGACCGAAGAACTCGCGGCCCGCGAGAAGGCCGAACTCGCCGCGCGCCAGGACGTACAGGAACTCGCGCCGCTGCGCTCGGAGTTCCTGCAGGTCAACTACGCCAAGGCGGCCGATCTTGCCTCGTTGATCAAGACCCAGGGCGAGGGCGGGCTGCTCTCGAAGCGCGGCACGGTCTCGGTCGACGAACGCACCAACACGTTGCTGCTGCAAGACTCGGCCGATCGTCTCGACGACATCCGCCGCCTGGTCGGCACGCTCGACATCCCGATCCGCCAGGTGCAGATCGAGGCACGCATCGTGATCGTCAGCGACGACTTCACGCGCGAGCTCGGCGTGCGCGCCGGCTTCACCGGATTCGACGTGTTTGGCAACAACCTCGGCTACACCAGCGGTACCGCGCAAGCCAACGACGCGGCACTCGAGGGCTTCCTCGACAACCTCGCCGACAACAATCCGAACAACAACCGCCCACCGGTGATCACTTCGGCGGACGACACGGCGGTTTCGCCGCGCTACAACGTGAACCTGCCCGTGGCCAGCCCCGCCGGCAGCATCGCGTACATGCTGCTCGGACCGGACTACCTCATCGACCTCGAGTTGTCCGCGGCGCAGGCCGAAGGCCGCGGCGAAGTCATCTCGACGCCGCGCGTCATCACCGCGAACCAGCGCGAGGCGAGCATCGAGCAGGGTGTCGAAATCCCGTACCAGGAATCGGCGTCCTCGGGTGCCACCACGATTTCGTTCAAGAAGGCCGTGCTGGCCCTCAAGGTCACCCCGCAGGTGACGCCTGACAACCGCATCATTCTCGACCTCAACGTCAAGAAGGACAGCGTCGGCCAGGTCATCGTCGGCGGCGCGGGCGCCCAGGTGCCCTCGATCGACACGCGCGAGATCACGACGCAGGTGCTGGTCAACGACGGCCAGACCGTGGTGCTCGGCGGCATCCTCGAGACCGAGCGTCGCGAAACCGAGAAGAAGGTCCCGTACCTCGGCGACGTGCCGGTGCTGGGCCGCCTCTTCAAGACCACCGGGCGCACCAACAACAAGGACGAGCTGCTGATCTTCGTCACGCCGAAGATCCTGCGCGAGGGCGTCAGCGTCTACTGATCCTTCGTCCAAGCCACAAAGCGGCCGCCCCCGTCTGACGACGCGGGCGGCCGTTTCGTTTCCGCTATCCTTCACGCCCCATGTCTTCGCGCGCGAACAACGTTTTCCTGGTGGGCCCGATGGGCTCCGGCAAGACCGCCGTCGGCAAGCATCTCGCCCGGCTCATCCGGGCGCCTTTCAAGGACAGTGACGCCGAGATCGAATCACGCACCGGCGTCGACATCTCCTACATCTTTTCCCGCGAGGGCGAGGCCGGCTTCCGCCAGCGTGAGCGCGAGGTCATCGAGGACCTGACCAGGGAGAGCCCCATCGTGCTGGCCACCGGCGGCGGGGCCATCCTGCTGCCCGAAAATCGCGTGGCGCTCAAGGAGCGCGGCTTCGTGGTTTACCTGCGCACTTCGCTCGAACAGCAGGTCGAGCGCGTCCGCCAGGGCCGCAACCGGCCGTTGCTGCACGACGTGGATCCGCTCACCAAGCTCACCGAGCTCATGAAGATCCGCGAGCCACTCTACGAATCGCTTTCGGACTTCACCGTGGCCACCGACGGCCGCAAGGTGCACATGGTGGCCGATGCCATATTCGCCGCGTTCAAGGCCGCGCGCGCGGACTGAGCCACATATACTGGAACCAGAGTGCAGCGCATCGACGTCGAACTGGGAACCCGCCGCTACCCGATCTTCATCGGCGCGGGTGCCATGGAGAGCAAGGACGATCTCGCCCGGGCCATCCCCGCGCGTGACGTGCTGATCGTCACCAATACCACCGTCGGCCCGCTGTACGCGGCGAAGCTCACGCAGACGCTCGCACCGCGCCGCTGCCTCGAGGTGTCGCTGCCAGACGGCGAGGTCCATAAGACCCTGGCCAATGTCACGCGCATGCTCGACGTGCTCATCGCCAATCGCTTCGCGCGCGACTGCTGCGTGGTCGCGCTCGGCGGAGGCGTGGTCGGCGACATGGCCGGATTCGCCGCGGCCTGCTACCAGCGCGGCGTGCCCTTCGTGCAGGTGCCCACCACATTGCTCGCGCAGGTCGACTCCTCTGTGGGCGGCAAGACCGGCGTGAACCATCCTGGCGGCAAGAACCTGATCGGCGCTTTCCACCAGCCGAGCGCCGTGTTTGCCGACACCAACACATTGAACACGCTGCCCGACCGTGAGCTGCGCGCTGGCATGGCCGAAGTCATCAAGTACGGCCTCATCGTCGACCCGGTGTTCTTCGACTGGCTCGAGACGAACGCTGAACGCCTGCTGGCGCGCGACGCCGCCGCGCTCAGCCACGCGATCAAGCGCTCGTGTGAGATCAAGGCTGAGATCGTCGCCCGCGACGAGCGCGAGCAGGGCGACCGCGCGCTGCTCAATCTCGGGCACACCTTCGGGCACGCCATCGAGAGCGCGACCGGCTATTCGAGCTGGCTGCATGGCGAGGCCGTCGGCGCCGGCATGCTGCTCGCGGCCGACATGTCCGAACGCCTCGGGTGGGTGGGCGCCAAGGACGTCGAGCGCGTCGAACGCATCCTGCGCAAGTTCGGCCTGCCCGTCGACGTGAGCGCCCTCACGGCCGCGACGCTCGCCGACAAGATGAAGATCGACAAGAAGGTTGCCGCCGGGCGCATCCGTCTCGTGCTGCTCAAGGCCATCGGCAAGTCCGTGGTCATCGGCGACTACGACGACGCTGCCCTGCACGCCACCCTGCGGGCCCGCTGCGGATAGCACCGTGACGCTCGCGCCTTACGCCGCGATCGACGAACAAACCCGTGGCCGGCGCTTCCCCGAGCCGCCGCCGCGCTTTCGCAGCGAATTCCAGCGCGACCGCGACCGCATCATCCATTCGAATGCCTTCCGGCGCCTGGTCTACAAGACCCAGGTGTTCGTGAACCACGAGGGCGACCTCTATCGGACGCGCATCACGCATTCACTCGAAGTCGCGCAGATCGGACGCACCGTGGCGCGCGCCCTTGGCATCAACGAGACGTTGACCGAGGCCATCTGCCTCGCCCACGACCTCGGCCACACGCCATTCGGCCACGCCGGCCAGGACGCGCTGAACGAATGCATGCGCGAATACGGTGGCTTCGAGCACAACCTGCAGTCGCTGCGCGTGGTCGACGAGCTCGAAGAGCGCTACGCCCAGTTTTCGGGCCTGAACCTCACGTTCGAGTGCCGCGAAGGCATCCTCAAGCATTGCTCGGCGGCGAACGCCCGCAAGCTCGGCGACGTCGGCCAGAGGTTTCTCGACCGCACCCAGCCCGGGCTCGAGGCGCAGCTCGCGAACCTGGCCGACGCGATTGCCTACAACAACCATGACGTCGACGACGGCGTGCGCGCCGGGCTCATCAGCGTGGAAGAGCTGCGGGAAGTGCGCGTGTTCGAGCGCTTCCACGCCGCGGTGACCAAGGCCTTTCCCGACGTGTCGCCGCGCCGGCAGCTCTACGAGACCATCCGGCGCATGGTCGACCACCTGGTCAGCGACGTGATCACGAGCGCGGGCAGGAACATCGCCGCAGCCCAGGTCACCAGCATCGATGCCGTGCGGCAGCAATCGCGGCCGCTCGTGACGCTGAGCGAGGCCGTCCTGCAGGAGCACCAGGAATTGAAACGGTTCCTGCGCGCAAAGCTCTACAATCACCCCAAGGTCAAGGAAGTCATGGACCGCGCGCGCGCGACGCTACAGGAGTTGTTTGAGGCCTATTTGCGCGAACCATCGTTGTTGCCGACAGAGCACCAGGCGTTGGCGGAGCGCGCGGACGCGGAAGGTGGGATGGCGGGACGCGCCCGAGTGGTTGCGGACTATGTGGCGGGGATGACGGATAGGTTTGTATTCATCGAGCAAACGCGGCTTCGCGAGAAATAGATTGGTGGATAAAAACATATCTCCAATCTTCAGCTAGAGGCCGCACGGGAAATAGAGAATGTCTGAAAGTTATCGCGCACAGCTCATACACACATTTCGAACCGTGCTTCGCCCTCTGATCCGTATCCTTTTTCGAGCGGGTGTGCGCTTCGATGAGTTCGTCGAATTGCTACGCGGAATCTATGTCGAGACAACAATCCGAAACGCACAGGAGGAGGCTAAGAAGATTACGATTGGACGAATTTCTATCCTGAGTGGAGTTGCGCGACGCGATGTCGAGCGCCTAATCGAGTCTGACTATTGGCTCCAAGTGCCGCGGCCTACTGACGTCGCTGCGCTCGCTGCCGTACTGCATAGATGGCACACCGATTCGACATTTCTGGGACCCTATGGTGTTCCACTTGAGCTGCCGTTTACCGGCCAAGCCGGAAGAAACTTCAGCGAACTTGTAAAAGGCTCTCCGTTGCCGATTGAGCCGCGCAGTGCCTATGAACAGTTGTTAGCAGCAAAGATGATGGTGAAGTCAGGCGACACACACGTGAAGGTCCTGTCCCGCACTTTTGTCTCGCCTGAACCGTTGTCAGCCGAAATGTTGGAACACTTTGGGATGGCCATGAGAAACCTAGCTTCAACGCTGGACTTCAATATGACGCCGCATCGGTTGAAAAAGAGAATTGAACGCTCGGTCTTCCCCGATGACGGCTTGCCAAACGAATTGCTTGACGAGTACGACGCCTTTGTTCGGGAGCGTGCCCAGCAGCTGATTTCAGATGTGGATGATTGGCTTGCAGCGGCTGCCAGGAAACCAATCTCAAACCCCGCGGACCGCACGAAGTTGGGGGTGAGCGTCTATCAATACGTGGTCCCAACTGAGCAACTGATTGATTTGAAAGCACAAGTCATTTCGGAGTGACCGGGCAACGCCCTAGTCAGAGCACTTCCTCCGGACCCCGACTGCAGCATCAATTGCAGCATTT
>DASSRK010000172.1:0-3926 GCA_035701825.1 Steroidobacteraceae bacterium | reverse complement strand
CCGCGATCCGCGCGGCGCTGGCGCGAGCCTTCGCGCGCAACTGACCGCCACCCGCCGTTTTGGTGGACAGGGCACGCCCCGCACGGCCCGCCTTGTCGGTTCGCCCGTGCATCGGCAAGATCGACGCATTCGGGAGATGGGGCTCATGAATTCGATTCGCACCGCGTCGAGTTTCGCGCTGGCCGTTACGCTGTCCCTCTTTCTTGCGGCCTGCGGTGGGGGCGGCGGTGGGGCGTCGGGCAGCAGCTCGAGCAGTAGTTCCAGCAGCAGCTCGAGCAGCAGTAGCAGCGGTGGCGGCCTTCCGGATCCATCTACCGCGCCCGCCCTCAAGACTGCCCTGGCGACGCGCTATGGCGTGGTCGGATTTCCCGTCGGCGCGGCCATCGAGCCTTCTTCGACCACCAATGGCGACGCGCCGCTGCTGACCAAGCACTACAGCAGCATCACCGCGGAAAACGCCATGAAGCCGGCAACGATCTGGCCGAATGCGCCCGGCACCAGCGGTGCTACCGCGCAGCCGGCACCGGCTCCCAACTACGCGCCCGCGGATACGCTGGTGGCATTCGCGGACGCCAACGGCATCCTGGTGCGCGGCCATACGTTGGTGTGGCACCAGACGGCGCCGGATTGGTTTTTCGCCGGCGACCCGATCGATGCGGTCAATTACCGCGCGCTCGTGCAGAACCGCCTGAAGAATTACATCGACGACGTCATGACGCACTTCCCCAACGTCTATGCCTGGGACGTGGTCAACGAAGTGGCGAGCGACACGCCCAACGATCAAAATCCGTACCGCACCAACAGCCGCTGGTACCAGGCTTACAGCGTCGGCGGAATGGACGGTTCCCAGTACGTGCGCGACGCCTTCGAGTTCGCATTCAAGCGACGTGCCGCCCTCGGGCGCGACAGCACCAACATGAAGCTGATGATCAACGACTACAGCACCGAGTCCCCCGGCAAGCGCGCCAACCTCATCAGGATCATCGAGGACGTGCAGGCCGCGGGTTTTCCGCTCGACGGCGTCGGTCACCAGTTCCACCTGCAGCTCGGCGTCGACGTGGCATCGGTGACCGCGGCGCTCACCGCCATCGAGGCGCTGCCCTACAACCTGGTGAATCACGTCACCGAGCTCGACGTGTCCATCTACCAGGATCCGGGCAATTGCTACAGCTCGCCCGCCGTTCCGCCCTGCCTCGCCGACTATGGCGCCAACCCGCCGGCCACGGTGCTGTCGCAGCAGGCGACGCTGTACCGGCAGCTCTTCCAGGCCTTCGACCGTGACAGCGTCACCTCGATCACCACCTGGGGCATCGCCGACAACCACACCTGGCTGAATTTCTTTCCGGTGAACCGCACCAACCGCCCGCTGCTGTTCGATACCGCGCGGGCTCCGAAGGCGGCGTTCTGGGCGGTCGCCGATCCGAATTTCGTAATCCAATAACAACCCCGGTGAACTACATGTCGAAAGGGATGACGCACGCGCCGCTGGCGCGCGGATGCATGGCCGCATTGGTCGCGGGCGTGATGACTTCGTGCGGTGGTGGCGGCGGCGGTTCCGGCTCGCCGCCGCCACCGCCGTCTCCGCCCCCGGTGCAGATGCCGGACCCGGCCACCGCGCCGTCGCTCAAGGACACGTTCGCATCAAACTACTGGACCGGCGCGGCCATCCCGCCCGATTTCACCACCGGCGCCAACGCCACGTCGCTCATCAAGCACATGAGCAGCATCACGGCCGAGAACGCCATGAAGCCGGACACCATCCGGCCGAGCCTGGCGGGCTCCCCGGACCAGCCCGCGGCGCTGAACTTCGCGCCGGCCGACACCATCGTCGACTTCGCGCTCGCCAACGGCATGCATATCCGCGGCCACACGCTGCTCTGGCACGTGACCGCGCCCTCGTGGTTCTTCGCCGGCTGCGACTCCGATCCGGCCGGCTGCCTGCCGAACGTGCGGCTCCGGCTGCACGACTACATCCATGACGTGATCACTCACTTCGGCGACAAGATCTACGCCTGGGACGTGGTCAACGAGGTGGTCGCCAACGACGAGAATCCGTCCAACCCCTACCGCACCGACAGCATCTGGTACCAGACCTACCTGAACGCGAAGAATGCCGGCGCCAACGTGGAGCCCTACGACTACATCGAGGATGCGTTCCGCGATGCCGACGACGCGCGCGCTTCTCTCGGGCCCACCGGCGCCGACATGAAGCTGATGATCAACGAGTTCCTGACCGAGTCCCCGGGCAAGCGCGCCAACCTCGTGCAGATCATCAACGACCTGCGCAACAAGGGCGTGCCGCTCGACGGCGTCGGCCACCAGTTCCACCTGCGCATCAATGCCAACGTCGCCGAGGTCACCGCGGCGCTGGTGGCCATCGAAGACCTGGGCGGCCTCATCAACCAGGTGACCGAGCTCGACGTGAACGTCTACGACGACCCGGCATCGTGTTACCAGAATGGCACCGGGTGCCTCGCGAGCTATGGCGCCACGCTGCCGCGGTCGGTGCAGTCGCGGCAGGCGAGTCTCTACCGGCAGCTGTATGCCGCGTTCAAGCGCCCCAGCGTGCAGTCGGTGACCACCTGGGGGCTGCATGACGGCCATTCATGGCTCAACGCGCCCGAGTACCAGCGCACCAACTTCCCGCTGCTGTTCGACGCCACCGGCAATCCGAAGTGGGCATTCTGGGCCGTGGTAGATAGTTCGATCACCCTGCCTTGAACAGGCGTACGAGGGCAACGTGAAAGCGATCATCTGCTGCGCGGCACTGGGGGCGTTCGCGGGCGCATGCATGGCCGCGGGCGTCGACGTCACGGTGAGCAACGCGGCCGGACTCGCGCGCCCGCGGGCGGTGATCGCCGTGCCGTTCGCCGAGATCGCGAAGCTCGCGCCCGACCTGCGCATGTATCACCTGGTGGTGCGCGATCCCCAGGGCCGCGTGCTGCCGTCGCAGGTCACCAACTACCAGCACGACCACCACGGCGCCGTGTACGACGACCTGGTGTTCTCGTACGACTTCGCCGCCGGGCAGAAGCGCGTCATGTTCAGCGTGCAGCCCACCGCCGCCGCGACGCCGCCGGAGGCGCCCTGCGTGTACGCGCGCGTGGTGGCGGAACGTTTCGGCGACATGGCGTGGGAGAACGACCGTATCGCGCACCGCATGTACGGCGCGCCGCTCGACGGGCCGGACGCGCAGGCCGTCGGCGAGAAGCTGCGCGGCAGCGGCGTCGACGTGTGGGGCAAGCGCGTGAGCTATCCCATCGTCGATCGCTGGTATGCCAAGGGCCACGACCAGTTCCACCGGGACGGCGAAGGCGAAGGCCTCGATCTCTACAGCATCGGCGGCTCGCGCGGCGATGGCGGCACGGGCGTGTGGGACGGGCAGAAACTCTGGACTTCGGGCAACTTCGTCAACGCCCGCGTGCTGTCGAACGGCCCGCGCCGCGCGGCGTTCACGCTCGCCTACGACCCGTGGGCGGCGGGCGAGCTGGGCGACGTCCAGGAACAGAAGACGATCACGGTCGATTGCGGCGTCAACTTCGACGCAATTGAAACCCGCTTCGTCTTCGCGGGTGGCAACGAAGCGCAGATCGCCATCGGCATCACCGAGCATCCGCAGCCGGAGGGATTTCCCCCCGCGGTGCTGACGCGCGGGCCCGACGACCGCTGGATGAGCCTGTGGGAAGAGAACAAGGATGGCGGCCTCGGCACCGCCGTGATCCTCGCGCCCGACGCCGTGCCCGCGGGCTACGTGCATGACGCGCCCGCCAATGCCAAGGCCTATGGCAATCACCTGCTGCGGGTGAAGGCGCGCGGCGACCAGGCGCTGCACTATTTCGCGGGCGCCGGCTGGAATGGCAGTGGGCAGTTCAAGTCGCGCGCCGACTGGGAGGCGCATGTGAAGGCATTCGCGGCGACGGTCGCGA
>DASSRK010000171.1:0-4912 GCA_035701825.1 Steroidobacteraceae bacterium | reverse complement strand
TCGGTGCCTTCGGCGATGCCGGCGCCTGCACCACCAACGACGAGCAACTCGCCGCGAAGATGATGAAGCTGCGCGTGCACGGCATGGAGCCGAAGTACTACCACCAGCTGGTCGGCGGCAATTTCCGCCTGGACGAGATCCAGGCCGCGGTGCTCAACGTGAAGCTGCCGCATCTCGATGCCTGGAGCGCGGCCCGGCAGCGCAATGCGGCGTTCTACGACGCGGCGTTTGCCCGGGCGAAACTGGACGCAGTCTCGACTCCCAGGCCCGCGCCCCCCGGCGCGCGGCACATTTATAACCAGTATTGCATCCGTACCGCGCGCCGCGATGAGCTGCGCGCGAAACTGGGCGAGCAGGGGGTGGGTACGGAGGTCTATTACCCGTTGCCGCTGCACATGCAGGAGTGCTTTTCCTACCTCGGGCACAAGCCTGAGGACTTCCCGGAAAGCCTGCGTGCCTCGAAGGAAACGCTGGCCCTGCCGATATATCCGGAACTCGCCGAGTCGCAACTGCAGTACGTTGTCGATACCATCGCGGGCCTGATTCGCAGGTAGCTTCCCTTGTCCGCAACCCCCGATAAATTGGCCGCCGCCTGGCGTTCCCTGCAGGCGCGCGCCGGCGAAACCCGCGCCGTGCCGCTGCGCGCCTTGCGCGATTCCGACCCCGAGCGTGGCTCGCGTTTCGCGCGCGATGCCGTGGGCCTGTACCTCGATTTCTCGCGCCAGCGCATCGACTCCGACGGCCTGCGCCTGCTGCTGCAACTCGCCGACGCGGCCAACCTGCGCGGCCGCATCGAGGCCATGTGGGCCGGCGAGGCGATCAACACCACCGAGAACCGTGCCGTTCTGCATACGGCGCTGCGCGTCCCCGCGGTCTCGGCCGACGCGCCGGGCGGCGAGGCCATCGCGCGCGAAGTGCTCACCGAACGCGAGCGCATGCTGCGCTTCGCCGCCGAGGTGCGCGGCGGCGCCATCAAGGGCTCGTCCGGCCAGACGTTCACCACGGTCATCAACATCGGCATCGGTGGCTCGGACCTCGGGCCCGCCATGGCGGTGGAAGCGCTGCACCCGCTGACCCACGATGCGCCGAAGGTGCGCTTCGTCTCGAACGTCGACGGCACCGACCTTGCCAACGCGCTCGAAGGGGCGGATCCCGCGCGCACGCTGTTCATCGTCGCGTCGAAGACCTTCACCACCCAGGAGACACTGGCCAACGCGCGCAGCGCGCGCGCCTGGCTCGCCGGCAAACTGGGAGAAGCCGCGGTGCCCTCGCACTTCGCGGCGGTGTCGACCAACAAGAAGGCGATGGACGAGTTCGGTATCCACCCCGAGTACCGCTTCATCATGTGGGACTGGGTCGGCGGCCGTTACTCGATGTGGTCGTCGATCGGCGTGTCGCTCGCCATCGCCATCGGGCGCGAGGCGTTCCTCGAACTGCTCGCCGGCGCGCACGAAATGGATACGCACTTCCGCGGCGCGCCCTGGGATCGCAACCTGCCGGTGCTGATGGGCTTGTTAGGCGCGTGGAACATCGATGTGCTCGATCTGCCGACGCTCGCCGTGCTGCCGTACGACGGCCGGCTCAAGCGCTTCCCGGCGTACCTGCAGCAGCTCGACATGGAGAGCAATGGCAAGTCCGTGACGCTGGCCGGCGAGCGGGTCTCGCAGCCCACCGCGCCCGTGATCTGGGGCGAGCCCGGCAACAACGCGCAGCATTCCTTCTTCCAGATGCTTCACCAGGGCACGCCGCGCGCGGCCATGGATTTCCTGCTGCCCGCGCGTTCCTCCTGCGACAACCAGCCGCAGCAGGAGCTGGCCATCGCCAACTGTCTCGCGCAAGCCGACGCCCTCGCGTTCGGCTACACCCGGGAACAGGCGGCGGCCGAGCTCGCCGCCCGCAAGACCGCGCCCGAGCGCATCGAACTTCTCGCGCGCCACAAGGTCCATGACGGCAATCGCCCGGTCACGATCGTCGCATTCGAGCGACTCGACGCCCGCACGCTGGGTAGATTGGTCGCGATGTACGAGCACAAGGTGTTCGTGCAGAGCGTGATCTGGGGCATCAATGCCTTCGACCAGTGGGGCGTGGAGCTCGGCAAGAAGATGTGCGAAGAAGTGCTGCCTTTGGTGCGCGGCGCCGCCGCGGACGGGCGACCGCTGTTGAAAACGCTGCTGGCGCGTCTCAAGGCGTGGCAGCAGTGAGGCCGCCGGCAGCGGCGCTCATCCGCAGGTCGGGATGGGCGGCCATGGTCCTCGCGGCCTGCTGGCTTCAGGGTGCGCCCGCACATGCCGACGCCGGCTGGTTGGATTCGGGCGACACGCAGCTGCGCATGGACCTGCAGCTGCTGAACGACGCCGAAATCATCCGCTATCCACTCAACCAGTGGCCCGTGCCGCGCGCCGCCATTCAATACGCCTTGAGCGTCGCCAAGGAGCACCTGGCGACCAACGCCGCGGTGATGCAGGCGCTGGCGCGGGTGCGTGCGCGGGTGGAAACGCCGGCGAAGGCGCCCGTGAACTTCGACACCGGCATTACCGGCGGAGACCCGGGCCTGTGGCGCGATTTCGATACGCTGGCGCGCGAGCAGGGTGAGCTCGGCGCGGGGCTGGACTACGACCAGGACGGATATTCCGTGGGCCTGCGGGTGACCCTGGTCTCGGACCCCGCCGATGGCGACGAGGTGCGGCTCGACGGATCGCAGGCCACCGTGAAGTGGGGCAACTGGCTGGTGTCCGCCAACGAACTCGATCGCTGGTGGGGGCCGGGCCACGAAGGGAGCCTCATCCTGTCCAACAATGCGCGCCCCATGCCCACGCTCATGGTCGAGCGCGCGGCCGCCGTGCCATTCGAGACCAAGTGGCTGAGCTGGATAGGCCCATGGCGATTCAACTTCGCGCTCAGCCAGATGGAGCAGCATCGCGAGGACATCGACGCGCCGCTGTTCATGGCGTGGCGCATCGCCATCATGCCGTTGAAGGACCTGGAGATCGGCTTTTCGCGCACCGCGCAGTTCTGCGGCGAGGAGCTCAAGTGCGACCTGAGCGTGTTGGGCAATCTTCTCATCGGCAACGACAACATAGGCTTCAACACGACCCGCGAGAACGAGCCCGGTAACCAGATGGCGGGATTCGACGTGCGCTGGAACTCGCCTATCGGCAGCGCGCCATACGCCGTCTACGCCCAATGGATCGGCGAGGACCAGTCGGGCGGCATGCCCGTGAAAGACATCGACCTCGTCGGCTTCGACATCTGGAAGCCGATGGCCGACGGCGCGCTGCTGCAAGTGTTCGCGGAATACGCCAACACGATCTGCGCGGGCCTGCACATGAACCCCAACCGTGGCCCCTTCTACAACTGCGCCTACAACCAGGGGCGTTTCAATGTCGAGGGCTATCGCTACCAGGGTCGCGTGATCGGATATCCGTCCGACCGCGATGCGCGCAACGGCGCAATCGGTGCTATCTACTCGGCCGGCGACGGCGAGTTGTGGACACTGACCGCGCGCGGGTCGAGGCTGAACTACGACGGCGGGACCGACCCCACGAATTCCGTGGCCCAGGTGCGAACTGACTACTACGCGCTCGAAGCCGGATGGAAGGGCAGGTTGTTCGGCGAAGGACTGTCCGTGGATCTCGGCGTACAGGCCACCCAGCCCGATGGCGGCGACCAGGACGTCGCGCTCTATGGCTTCATCGGCTGGCGCCACGAATTCCGGCCGTGAACCGGCGCCACTGGAGCGCCGCGGGCGCGATACTACTGGCTGCTCTTGCGGGAGCACCGGCACACGCCGATCCCTGGCTTGCGCCGGGTGACGAAGGACTTCGGTCCGACATCGAGTTGCTGGCGGATACGGGGATACTGCGCGGACCGGTGACCACCTGGCCTATTTCGTGGCCCGACATTGCGCGCGACGTGCTCGCGGCCAGCGGCGACGGGCTCGACGATGCGACCGCCAACGCATTGATCCGCGTGCGCCACCGCGCTCGTGATGCTTCCGACAAGGGTTTCGCGGGCCTCGGCGTGCGCATTAGCGGCGCCTACCAGCCGACCGAACTGCGCGACTTCGCAGACACACCGCGCGAGGAAGGCGAGCTTGGACTGCGCGCCAGCTGGCTCACCAGCCATTTCGCGATCAACCTGCAGGGCTCGTACGTCACGAATCCCGACGACAACAAGGACTGGCGCGCCGACGGCAGCTACCTGGGCGTCAACTTCGGAAATTTCATGCTCTCGGCCGGTTTCATGGAGCGCTGGTGGGGGCCGGGCTGGGACAACAGCCTCATTCTCTCCACGAATGCGCGGCCGATCCCGACCCTCACGCTCGAGCGCAATTACACCGATCCGTTCAAGACGAAGTGGCTCTCGTGGATCGGGCCGTGGCGCGCCAGCATCGCGATGGGGCAGATGGAATCCCACGACGTCGCCGTCCCCGACGTGCTGTTCTTCGCCGCGCGCGTCAATTTCAAGCCGAAGCCCTGGCTCGAGTTCGGCCTGACGCGCACCGCCCAGTGGTGCGGCGGCGAGCGCACTTGCGACTGGAACACGTTTGTCGACATGGTCCTGGGCAATGACAACCAGACCGAGGGCGGCACCGATGAGCAGCCCGGCAATCAGATGGCCGGCTACGACATGCGCGTGCGCTCCCCTTGGCGCAAGTTGCCGCTGGTGTTCTACACACAGTGGATTGGCGAGGACGAAGCCGGCGGCTTTCCGAGCAAGTTCATCGGCCAATTCGGGCTCGAGACCTGGGGTTCAACCCGCATCGGCGGCTGGCGGGTGCGGGTCGAGTACGCGGACACCACCTGCATCTTCCTGAGCTCCGAGCCCGAATATAACTGCGCCTACCGGAACACGATCTACCCGCAGGGGTACACATACCGGGGCAGGATCATCGGCGCCTCCATGGACAACG
>DASSRK010000170.1:0-5075 GCA_035701825.1 Steroidobacteraceae bacterium | reverse complement strand
CAGGTGTCGGACGCGTGCATGCCGATCTTCTCGAGCGTGCGGCCCACGCTGAAGCCCGCCAGGCCTTCGGTTTCGAGCACGATCATCGACACGCCCTTCGCGCCTTCGCCGCCGGTGCGGCAGGCGAGCACCAGCAGCGAGCAGGTGGCGCCGTTGGTGATGAAGGTCTTGGCGCCGTCGATCACGTAGTGATCGCCCTGCCTCACCGCGCGGGTGCGGATGCCCTTGAGGTCCGAGCCGGTGCCCGGCTCGGTCATGCAGATGGCGCCGATCAGCTCGCCCTTGGCGAGCCGCGGCAGCCAGCGCTGCTTCTGCTCCCCGGTTCCGTGATTGAGCACGTAGTGCGCGCACATGCTGTGCACGCCCTGGCCGAAAGCCCCGAGGCCGCGCCGCGCCAGCTCGTGGTACATGATCGCTTCATGGCGGAAGTCGCCGCCGCCGCCACCGTACTCGGCCGGTACGTCGAGCAGCAGCAGGCCGGTCTCGCCGGCCTTCAGCCAGGTCTCGCGGTCGACGTGATGCTGTTCGCGCCAACGCGCGTCGAGCGGCAGCATCTCGGACTCGATGAAGCGCACGACCGTGTCGCGGAACATCTCGAGGTCGTCGTCCATCCATGGAATGGCGTAGGGAGTCATCGTGTTCGCGTCCGGGTCCAGGAGCTAGCAGTCAAGGTTAGCGCACTCCACGGCTCATCCGCACCGCGCTTGGCGCCGTCTCACTCTCCAGATCACCCAGGTCGCGATCATCAGGTCCTGCATGACGGCGCCGACGGCGAAATATCCGCGGCCGGTCGCTTCATCGATGGGTTCCGACTCGCGTTCCACGGCGTTGAGGGCACCCACGGTGCGGGTGCGCGTGAACTGCCGCGATCCCGGTCCGAACGCAACCCAGTGGGTGACGACCGTGACCGCGAGGAACATCGTGAGTCCCACGATGGCGCCCGTGGGCGAATCGCGCGTTCGCATGGAATCCAGGATGGCGACGCCGCCGCCGACGAACGGCAATCCGCAGAGCGCGACCACCCAGCCCGGGGCGTGCATCTTCGCCGGGTCGGTCGGGATCCAGTGCAAGCCGATGGCCACGATGCAGAGACCGGGCAAGAGGAAGAACAATCCGATCAGCACGATGATCCAGCGGTCGCGGGCGGTGAGGTCAGTGCGCATCCGCATGCTTGCATTCTCCGGCGGCAGTCTTGCGTGTGAATGTGTACGTGGCGCCGCGATGCGCCGCGAAATCGATCTCGCCGCCGGCAGCCGGAGAGATACGCGGGACCAGCCCCTTTCCGGCGACCGCCTCGTAGCCTTCGCCAAACAGGGAGCTGCGCACCGACAAGGGGCCGTCGCGCCCGGACGTCAGCTCGAACCGGCGTGCGCCGCAGCCATCCCATTCCACGGCAACGGTCACGTCGCCGCGCGCGCGCAGGCCGCTGACGCGACCACTCGGCCATTCCTTCGGCAGCGCCGGCAGCACGTCGATGACGCCGTTCTGGCTTTGCAACAGCATTTCGATCATGCCGGCGGTGGCGCCGAAGTTGCCGTCGATCTGGAATGGCGGATGGGTGTCCCAGAGATTCGGGAGAGTGCTGTCGCGCAACAGGCCGGCCAGCAACTTGTGCGCGCGGTCACCGTCGCGCAGGCGCGCCCAGAAATTGATCTTCCACGCGCGGCTCCAGCCGGTGCTGGCGTCGCCGCGCGCTTCGAGGGTCTTGCGCGCGGCCTGCGCCAGGGCCGGCGTGGTCAGCGGGTCGATGGCATGCGCGGGATGCAACGCGAACAGGTGCGAGACGTGCCGATGATCGTCCCTCGCATCGTCGAGATCGGCCTTCCACTCCTGCAGCTGGCCCCACTTGCCGACGCGCAGGCCGGGATCGAGCTGCGCCAGCGCCGCGTCGAGGCGCGTCGCGAAGGCCTTGTCGCCCACCTGCCGCGCGACCTGGGCGGTGCGCGTGAACAGGTCGGCGACGATCTGCTGCGACATGGCGGCGCCAGCGGTGAACGGGCCGTGCTCGGGCGAGTAGCTGGGCGCCACCACCAGCTTGCCATCGCGCGGATCGGTGGCGAGCGCGGTGAGCCAGAACTCGGCCGCCCCCTTCATGACCGGCCAGGCCCGCGACCTCAGGAACTTCTCGTCGCCGCTGAATAGATAGTGCTCGTGGAAGTGCTGCGCCAGCCACGCGGCGGCCTCGGGCTGCCAGAACGCCGTCGGCCAGTCGATGGGACCGGCATATCCCCACGCATTGGTGTTCAGGAACATCGTCCAGCCCGGCGCCCCGAAGTAGCGCTGCGCGGCGAGCCGGCCCGGTACGACCAGGCTGTCGACGAAGTCGAACAGCGGGATCGCGGCCTCGGCGAGGTTGGCGCTCTCCGCGGGCCAGTAGTTCATCTGCAGGTTGATGTTGACGTGGTAGTCGGCATTCCACGGCGGCGAGGCCTTGTCGTTCCACACGCCCTGCAGGTTGGCGGGCAGCGCGCCGGCGCGTGACGACGCGATCAGCAGGTAGCGCCCATAGTTGAAGTACAGCTGTTCCAGCGCGCGGTCGGCAGCGGCATCGCCGGTACCGTAGACGGTACGCAGGCGGTCGGTGGGTAGTTTGGACGCCGGGGCGCCGAAGTCGAGCTGCACGCGTGAGTACAGCGCGGCGTGATCGGCGCCGTGGCGCTGCATGAGCACCGGGAAGGTGCGCTTCACCGCCGCCGCGATGTCGCGCGCCGCGCCCTGCGCGGGGTCGACGCCGGGCGCGCGGTAGTCGGGGTACTTCATCAGGTAGTCGGTGCGCGCGGCGACCAGGACGGTGACCGCGCAGTCGCCTTCGTAGCGCGCCGCGTCGCCGTCGGCGACGACCTGGCCGCAGTCGGGCAACACCGCCACCTCGACGGCGTACTTCAGTCCGTTCGAATTCAATGCGCCGGCGATCTTGATGAGCGCGCCGTGGGCAGCCGCCTCGACCCGGGTCTGCGCGCCGCGGTTGTCCGGCACGGTGTACCGGATGCGCAGCTTCTGCGTGCCCGTGCTGATCCAGCGGGCCACCAGCACCTGGTCGGGGTAGGACACGAAATAGCTGCGGCGGTATCCCACCATGCCCTGCTTGAACTTGACGCGCGCCACGCCCGCGTCGAGGTCGAGCTCGCGGCGATAGCCGCTGACCGGATCGTCCGTACTCTCGAGCTCGATCAGCAGGTCGCCGAAGCTCTGGTAGTCACCGTAGTTGCGCATCTTGCGGCCGAGCTGCTTGGCCACGACCTCCGGGGCGAGCGCCGCGCCGTCGAGCAATTGTTTGCCTGCCGCGGCGACCGCCGAGGCCTGCGACTCGGTGGGCAGGCCGTAGTCGTAGCCGCCTTCGGAGCCGGGACCGCCGGTCCACAACGACTTCTCGGAGACCTGCAGCCGCTCGGAGGCGACGCCACCGAACACCATGGCGCCGATCCGGCCGTTGCCGATGGGCAGCGCTTCCTTTTCCCAGTCGGTGGCGGGCTTGTCGTACCAGAGCCTGGACGGCTCGGCGGCCCGGGACAGGGACGCGCACGCGATGAACAGCACGCAGGAAGTTAGTCGGACGATCGTACGCATGAATCGCACCGCGCGGATCGTAAATGGGGTCAGACCCCATTTGCTAGGAATTGGGGTCTGACCCCATTTCAGGCGTTGACGGCCTTGAGGACGCGCTGGGGCTGGGCGATGCCGTAGCCCTGCGCGTAGTCGACGCCGAGCGAGGTGAGCATCTGGATGATCTCGGCGTTCTCGGCGAACTCGGCGATGGTCTTCTTGCCGGTGAGATGCCCGATCTCGTTGATCGAGCGCACCATCTCGCGGTCGATGGGATCGTGCAGGATCTCGCGCACGAAGCTGCCGTCGATCTTGAGAAAGTCGACCGGGAAGTGCTTGAGGTAGCCGAACGAGCTCAACCCCGTGCCGAAGTCGTCGAGCGCGAAGCGGCAACCCAGCTCGCGCAGCGCCTGGATGAATCGGTTGGCCTGCGAGAAGCTGGCCACGGCCGCGGTCTCGGTGATCTCGAAGCAGATCTTCGAGGCGTCGATGCCGCTCTTGGAGAACTGCTCGATCACGAACGGCAGGAACTTGTCGTCGCCGAGGCTCTGCCCGGACAGGTTGATCGAGCACATGGCGAGCTTCTCGCGCTCGTCGGCCTCGCTCACCAGCCAGCGCAGCGCGTTCTCGATCACCCAGCGGTCGATCGCGGGCGTCAGGCCATAGCGCTCGGCGGCGGCGATGAAGTTGTCGGGCGACACCATGCGCCCCGTCTCGTCGCGCATGCGCAGCAGCAGCTCGTAGTGCTGCCCGGGCTCGTTGCGCTGCAGCGGCTGGATCTGCATGCGGTAGAGCTCGAAGCGGCCCTCTTCCAGCGCGGCGTTGATGCGCGCGGCCCACTGCATCTCGCGCCGGCGGCGCATGAGCTCGATGTCGTTCTCGGCGAAGCTGTGCACGCGGTTGCGGCCGGATTCCTTGGCGGCGGCGCAGGCGCTGTCCGCGGCGGAAAGGATCGACGCCACGTCTTCATTGTCCGCGGCGATCGGCACCACGCCGACGGACGCGCCGAGACGGAACACGCGGTCTTCCCAGGTGAAGCGGAAATTCCTCACCGCCTCGCGCAGCACTTCGGCCGTGCGCAGCGCCTCGTCCAGCGAGCAGGCCTCGAGCAGGATGCCGAATTCATCACCACCCAGTCGCGCGAGCGTGTCGCGCCAGCGCACCTTGCTCTTCAGCAGCGCGCCCACCTGGCCGAGCAGCACATCGCCCGCGGAGTGGCCGCAGGTGTCGTTGATGATCTTGAACTGGTCGATGTCGAGGTAGCACAGCGCATAGGAGGACTCGCGCGCCTTGGCGCTCTTCAACGCGCGTTCGACGCGGCTCTCGAACTCGCGGCGGTTCACGAGGCCGGTCAGCAGGTCATGCGAAGCGTGATACGACAGGCGGCGATTGAGCTCGCGGCTCTCGGTCACGTCGTGGAACACGAGCACGCCACCGGACACGGCGCCCGCGCCGTCCCGGATCGGCGCCGCCGTGCTTTCCACGTACAGCTCATTGCCGTCGCGGCGGATCAGCAGCATCGGCCGCACCGA
>DASSRK010000169.1:0-16071 GCA_035701825.1 Steroidobacteraceae bacterium | reverse complement strand
CTCGCTGCCCAGCGACAGCGGCAGGTACCGGTCGGCCTCCGCGGCCACGGCCTGCAGCTTCTCGAGGATGCAGCCGGCCTCGGCCACGAGCGTGTAGTTAGCGGCGTCGACGGCGCGCACGCGGTTGAGGCGGGCGAGCGAAAGCAGCACCTGGGTGCCCGAGGCATCGGGCGTGGCGCCGCCGCAGTAGCTGGTGTTGCCGCCCTGGGGCACGACGCCGACGCGATGCTCGTTGCACCAGGCCACCACGCGCGCCACGGCGGCGGTGTCCGCCGGGGCCACGACGGCGAGCGCCTGCCCGCGGTAGAGCGAGCGGTGATCGCGCAGCATCGGCGCGGTGCGTTCCGGGTCGGAGATCAGCGCATCCGATCCTGCCGCCTGCGCCAGGCCGCCGATGAGATCGGTGGCGCTCAAACATGGCCCCCCAGGGTCTTGATCGTGAGCAGGATCAGTCCACGCGGATCGATCTCGATCGACACATCCACCCCGCGTAATTTGCCGCGCTTGGAGACTTTCCACTGGTTGGCTGATGTGGCGGACAGTCCTTCGAATCCGCCGATGACTTCCACCATCACGGCCCTCAATTCCTCGACCGGCGCATCCCCGGTCCCGAAGGAGAGCTGACAGTAGTACTCGTGGCGGAAGGAGCTCGCGTTGAGGAATCCGATCGGCAATGAGTCCACGGTGCGCATCCCGGCGACGTGCCCGACCTCGTCGCTCTGCTTTTGCACCGCGAATTGCGCGGCAAAATCGGCCACGTTCATGTCGAGGCCATTGCGCACGCCTTCGAAGCAGCGTTCGGCCACGGATTTCACGATCGGGCGGATCGTCGCGGCAGTGGCGGCCGGCGGGGTGTCCGCCCCGAACGCTGCTCCAGCGGCGAGTAAGAGGCAGGCCATGGCTGACAAGCGCACGCGGGTACTCCGGCATGCGCGCGAATCGCGCGCCGCGCGATCATAGCGCGGCGCTGCTGGTCATTTGACTATGCGTCGGGGGTGGTGATCGCGCACCGACACCGGGACGGGCTTCAGGTCCCAGATGATCCCCATCCACGACATCGCCTTGAGCAGGTAGTAGGTGATGTCGATTTCCCACCAGTAGAAGCCCTGGCGGGCGGAGCTCGGGTAGTGGTGGTGGTTGTTGTGCCAGCCCTCGCCGAGGGTGATGAGCGCGAGGAACCAGTTGTTGCGGCTGGAATCGCCGGTCCGATAACGCTGCTTGCCGAAGACATGCGACAGCGAGTTGATGGTGTAGGTGCCGTGCGAGCACAGCACCGTCGATACGAAGAAGCCCCACACCAGCATCTGCCAGCCATTGGTGTGCAGGCCCGGCGCCCAGGCCTCGAGCGCCACGCCGAGCAGGAACACGCCGACCGCGAGCAATACCGGCACGATGATGTCGAAGCGGTCGAGCCAGCGCAGCTCGGGGAAGTTCATGAGATCGCGCACGCGCTTGAGGTCCGGCGCGAAGCCCTTCTTCGACAGGAACCAGCTCATGTGGGCGCGCACGAAGCCGTGCTGGATGGGGGAATGCGCGTCCTCGGGTTTGTCCGAATGCTGGTGGTGGTCGCGATGGTGGGCGGCCCACCAGATCGGGCCGCGCTGCACGGCGGAGGCGCCCATGACGCCGAACAGGAACTGCGCGACGCGCGAGGTCTTGAAGGACTTGTGCGAGAAGTAACGGTGGTAGAAGCCGGTAATGGCGAACATGCGCAGGAAGTACAGCGCCACGCACACGCTGACGGCGACCGGGCTGGCTCCCACCACGAATACCAGCAGGCAGGCGGCGTGCATCAATATGAAAGGCAACGTGCGCATCCAGTCGATGCGATCGGCGCCGGCCTCGTCGGCTTCGGACTTCTCGGAGAAGCTGGTGTCGAACCACTGGAGCAGCGCGCGGCCCATGCGCACGAGAGGGTTGCTGAGCGATTGCGTTTCGGCGTTCATGTATTCCCGGAGACGATGGTGGTGACGTCCGGCGCGCCCGCGGGACGCGACATGAGCCGGATGATGTCTCATCCGGCTCTGCCAGACAGGTAACAGGTCGCGTTTAGTGGCCCTGGCCCAGTGCGGCAGTTCGCTGTTCCAGCGCGGCGATGCGCTTCTCGAGCGGCGGATGGCTCATGAACAGCTGCTGCAGGGCGCCAGGCTTCTCGCCGTTGATGCCGAAAGCCTTGAGGGATTCCGGCATCTGGCTCGGCGTGTGCGCTCGACGCAGCGCCTCGAGCGCCCCGATCATCGAACGCGTGCCGGCGAGTTCCGCGCCACCGGCGTCGGCGCGGAATTCGCGGCGGCGCGAGTAGGCGGCGACGATCATGCTCGCGAACAGGCCCAGGACCATCTGCGTCACCATGACCGTGATGAAGTAGCCCATGCCCACGCCGCGGTTGTCGTTGCCGCGCATGGCGCTGTCGACCAGCCCGCCGATGACGCGCGCCAGGAAGATCACGAAGGTGTTCAGCACGCCCTGGATCAGCGTGAGCGTGACCATGTCGCCATTGGCGACGTGCGCGATCTCGTGGCCGAGCACGGCCCGGACTTCGTCGCGCCGCATGTTGGCGAGCAGGCCGGTGCTGACGGCCACCAGCGAGGCATTGCGGCTCGCGCCCGTGGCGAAGGCATTCGGATCAGGCGACTGGAACACGCCGACCTCGGGCATGCCGATGCCCGCCTGCTGCGCGTGCTGGCGAACCGTCTCGACCAGCCAATGCTCGATCTCGCTGGAGGGTTGTTTGATGACCTGCACGCCCATGGCCATCTTGGCCATCCATTTGGACATGAGCAGCGAGATGAACGCACCGCCGAAGCCGAAGATCACCGATATGACGAGCAGCGTCTGGTAGTTCTGACCGCGTCGCGCGAGCCATTGATCGATGCCGAAGACCTGGATGACGAGGCCGAGCAGCAGGACGACGGCGAAGTTGGTGGCAATCAACAGGGCGATGCGTTTCATGGATCTCGACGGTTCCTCGTTGGAGTCGCGCTGAGCGGCGCGGAGCGGCCATTCTGGCGACGGGCCCGAAGAATTCAAGCCGGGGGAAACCCGCTTTGCGATCAGGTGCTTAGGACGAAATCCAGGATCTTTTCCGGATCATCCAGCGGCAGCCTGGTCCCGCGAAAATTCTGCGCCGTGACCCCGTCCGGCAAGGCGACCGCCGCGATGCCGGGATCGGTCGCCGCCAGCGGCTCGCCCGTCCCACGGAACACTTCGACACGCCGCAGGGATTCAAGTTGCTTGAAGCCCTCGACCAGCACGACATCGACGGGTTGTAACTGCTGCAACAAGCCCGCAAGCGACTCCGGGCGGCGCGACTCCGTGATGCGCACCCAGCCCGAATCCGAGGCGAGCAGCACCTCGGAGGCGCCGGCGCGGCGATGCCGCGCGCTGTCCTTGCCGGCTGGCTCGAGCTGGAAATCGTGATGATGCGTGTGCTTGATGGTCGACACCGTCAGGCCGCGTGCGCGGATCGCGCCGATGAGCTTCTCGATCAGTGTCGTCTTGCCGCTGCCCGAGCGCCCGACGATCCCGACCACGCGCATCAGTTGACGCTCGCGCCGAGCAGCCAGCCCACGGCCCAGGCCGCGAGGCCCGCGCCGCCGCCGATGCACATCAGGCGCAGACCGCCGCGCAGCGCACTGTGCCCGGTGAACAGGCTCAGGGCCACGCCCAGGGCGAACAACGACAGCAGCGTGACGCCCGCCGCGGCGTAGATCGCCGTATCGCGGGGCAGGCCGAGCAGGAACGGCAGCACGGGCAACACCGCGCCCACGGCGAACGCGCCGAACGACGAGAGTGCGGCGGTCCAGGGCGAGCCGAGGTCGGACGGGTTGAGTCCGAGCTCTTCGCGTGCCAGTACCTCGAGGGCGTGCTCCGGGTTGGCCAGCAGCGTGCGCGATACGCGCCGCGCTTCCTCCATCTCGAGGCCGCGGGCGTTGTAGATCAGCGCGAGCTCCTCGATCTCGGCCTCGGGGTATTCGGCGAGCTCCTCGCGTTCGAGCGCGATCTGGTACTCGTAGAACTCACGCTGCGAGCGCACCGAGACGTATTCGCCCGCGGCCATGGACAGCGCGCCGGCCAGCAGGCCCGCGAGACCGGTGATCAGCAGCGAGCCCGATGCGACCCCCGCGGCGGCCACGCCCATGACCAGCGCCGCGTTCGAGACCAGCCCGTCGCTGGCGCCGAACACCGCGGCACGCAGGCTGTTGCCGCCCACCGAGGAGTGCCGGCCGCCGACTTCGCTGGCCGAGGTGGGGATGTCGTGCACGGCGGGCGCCCGCGGCCCCGAGTACACCGACAGGCCGCGAAGTTTCATGGCCGCGAGTACCGGGCGCAGGTGCCGCGGCTGGAAGCGCCGCAGCAGCCGCGCCACCACGCGGGCGCGCAGCGCGGGCGTGAATTCGCTGGAAATCGACGGATCGGCCCGGCGCCAGCAGGCGGCCTGTTCTTCGGCCGCCGCCGCCAGTTTCAGGAACAGCGCGCGACGGGCGGCATCCGGTTCCGCGGCGGCGACCACGCCATACAGCCAGGCCGACTCCTTTTCGTGGTACCAGCTGTCGGCGTGGCCGGTCACTAACTAGTAGTTCTCGTCGCCGTCGTCGTCGTCGTAATCGTCATCGTCGTCATCATCATCGTCGTCGTCGTCTTCGTCGTCGTCCTCGTCGTCGAAGTCTTCGTCGTCGTCATCCTCGTCGTCGTCGTCGCCGTCATCGGCGTCGTCTGACCAGCCTTCGGGCTCTTCCGTGGGCTCGAGGTCCAGTTCGTGCCAGGTGTCGAGGTCGAGTTCCTCGATCTCCCCGTCGAGATACTCGATTTCCACGAGCTCGTCGTCCTCGTCCACGGACAAAACGCGGAAGGTTTCGTCCTCTTCCTTGTTCTCGTACCACTTGCCCGGGACCGGTGCGTATTCTCTGCTCACGAATTCAAGCCTCTTGCTGGAGGGCCGAGAGTGTAGGGGCTGCCTGCGAATGCGGCAACGGGAGGTATCGCTTAAGATCGCCGGCAAATTCCGCAGTGAGACTCATGAGCAACGCCCTGCCTCTAACTCGTGCACGCCGCATCGTCGTCAAGGTCGGCTCCGCGCTGCTGGTCGACCAGGCCAGCGGACAGGTCAACCGTGGCTGGCTAGGGACGCTGGTCGAGGACCTGCTGCGGCTGCGGGCGCGCGGCCAGGAGGTGGTGCTCGTGTCTTCGGGCGCCATCGCGTTGGGCCGCCGCGAACTGAAACTTCCCGCGGGCCCGCTCGCGTTGCCGCAAAGCCAGGCGGCCGCCGCCGTCGGACAGATCGCACTGGCACACATCTATAAGGAGTTGTTCGCCGCGGCCGGCGTGGGCGTCGCGCAGATATTGTTAACGCTGGAAGACAGCGAACACCGGCGCCGCTACCTCAACGCCCGCGCCACCCTGTCGGAACTGCTCGGCCTCGGTGCACTGCCGGTGATCAACGAGAACGACACGGTGGCGACCACCGAGATCCGCTATGGCGACAATGACCGCCTGGCCGCGCGTGTCGCGCAGATGACGAGCGCCGATTGCCTGTTGCTGTTGTCGGATGTCTCGGGCCTGTACACGGCCGATCCCAACCTCGATCCGACCGCGCGGCTGATTCCCGAAGTGCGCGAGATCACCGCGGCCATCGAGGCCATGGGCGGCGGCTCCGCTTCGGCGGTCGGCTCGGGAGGCATGGCGACCAAGATCGCCGCGGCCAGGATCGCCACCACGGCGGGCTGCGCCATGGCCATCGCCGCCGGCGCGCCGCTGCACCCGGTGCGGCGGCTGGAAGAGGGCGCCGACTGCACCTGGTTCCTGCCGGCGCAGAATCCCGAGAACGCGCGCAAGCAGTGGATCGCGGGGTCGTTGCGCCCGAACGGCTCGGTCACCATCGATGCGGGCGCCATGCAGGCGCTGCGCTCCGGCAAGAGCCTGCTGCCCGCCGGCGTGATCGGCGTCAGTGGACGCTTCGCGCGCGGCGACACGGTCAGCGTGCTCGATCGCGACGGCAACGAGGTGGCGCGCGGCATGATCGCCTACAAGGACACCGACGCCGCGCGCATCCTCGGCAAGCGCAGCGCCGACATCGAAGCGCTGCTCGGGTTCCGCGGCCGCGACGAGATGATCCATCGCGACGACCTGGTGATGATGCGCGCCGACCTGGCGGCGGTGGGTAACTAGAAGGCTGCGTGGCGCCGGAGTGCGCTACGATCCCTCCGGAGTCCCGACATCCCCATGAACGCCGCCGCCAACCCCACCCAAGACACCGACGTCGCGAGCCTGATGCGCGAGATGGGACGCGCGGCCGTGGACGCCTCCAATGTGCTGGCGCTCGCCGACGCCGCGACCAAGAACCGCGCGCTGGCCGCCATGGCCACGGCGCTGCGCGGCTCGGTGGGACAGTTGTTAGCCGCGAATGCGCGCGACATGGACGCGGCGCGCGCCAAGGGCCTGTCGGGCGCGATGCTCGACCGGCTGGCGCTCGACGAGAAGCGCGTCGAGGCCATGGCGCGCGGCGTCGAGGACATCGCCGCGCTGGCCGATCCGGTCGGCACCTGCATCACGCAGTGGACCCGGCCCAACGGCCTGGAGATTTCCCGCGTGCGCGTGCCGCTCGGCGTGGTCGGCATCATCTACGAGAGCCGGCCCAACGTGACCTGCGACGCCGGGGCGTTGTGCCTCAAGTCCGGCAACGCGGCCATACTGCGGGGCGGTTCCGAGAGCTCGTACTCGAGCCGCGCCATCCACGCCTGCCTGGTCGAAGGCCTCGAAGCCGCGGGCCTGCCGGCGGCCTGCATCCAGCTCGTGCCCACCACCGACCGCGCCGCCGTGGGACAGATGCTGTCTTCGATGACGGACTACATCGACGTGGTCGTCCCGCGCGGCGGCAAGAGCCTGGTGGCGCGCGTGCAGGCGGAGGCGCGCGTGCCCGTGATCGGGCACCTCGAGGGCGTGTGCCACGTCTATGTGGATCGCGACGCGGACCTCGCCATGGCACGCGCCATCGTGGTCAACGCCAAGATGCGGCGCACCGGCATCTGCGGTTCCGCGGAGACGCTGCTGGTCGACCGCGCCTGCGTCGGCACGCATCTCGCGCCGCTGGTCCGCGACCTGCTCGAAGCCGGTTGCGAGGTTCGCGGCGATGCCGAAGTACAGCGGGCCGACCCGCGAGTGAAGCCGGCCACCGAGCAGGACTGGTACACCGAATACCTCGACGCCATCATCGCCGCGCGCGTGGTGGACGGCGTCGACGCGGCGATCGCGCACATCGGCAAGTACGGCTCGGCGCACACCGAGAGCATCGTGACCGCAAATGCCGGGACCGCGCAGCGCTTCCTCGACCGGGTAGATAGCGCCATCGTGCTGCACAACGCCTCAACCCAGTTCGCCGACGGCGGTGAGTTCGGCATGGGTGCGGAGATCGGCATCTCCACGGATCGCTTCCACGCGCGCGGACCGGTGGGAGTCGAGCAACTCACGAGCTACAAGTACGTGGTGCGCGGCAACGGCCAGGTCCGCCCATAATGGGGACACTCCCGATTTCCTAGCAATCGGGGACAGACCTGCCCCGCCGGAGGTCACGCCTTCCGCTGGCGCGCGAGCCGCAGCAATACCTGCGCGCGCGGCAATGGCGACGCCGACAGGAGCTTTACGGCCCGCGCCATCGAAGCGCCCGAGGCCTTTTCATCGCCCCGTTTCGCGTGGCACATCGCCAGCCAGTAGGCCGCCTCCCCGCCATCGGAATTGCGCGCGTCGAAATCGCGCCAGTACTCGTCGGCGCGACGCAGCAGGCCAATCGCCTCGTCCGCATTTCCTTCGATCATCAGCGCTCCCTGCGCGACCAGCACATCCGCGAGAAAGGGACTCATCGGCTGGAGGTCCTCCTCGTTCAAGGCCAGCGCCTGCGCCACGTTGCGCCGCGCGGACTCGCGCTCTTCGAGGGCGAACTGCGCAAGTCCAAGCTCCGCCAGCACACGCAGCCGATCTCGGCGCCGGTTGGTTCCCGTTTCCACCAGCGGCAAAGCGGCATCGAGCGCGCGTACCGCGGCGCGCGCGTCACCGACCAGTCGCAGCACGCTGCCGGCCGTGTACGCCTCCCACCATCCCGCATACCGGGGTGGAGGGTTCGGCGCCAACGCCTGCGACAGGGCACCGCGCGCCTCGGTCTGGCGGCCGAGTCGCGCGAGTGCCAGGGCGCGATTGAAATGCGCCGTCTGCGTCAAGAGGTGCGCGGGCCCGAACAGCACTTCGAAAATCTGGCGGGTTTCCTCGAAATCACCGAGCGCGCCAGCGGCCTGGCGCGCGATCAGGCGGGTCCTGCCCCGATGCAGCAGGGCGTACGCATAGTCGGCGGACTTGCGATCGACCCGTTCCGCGAGGATGCCCAGCGCCTCATCAGAATGCGCCAGCGACTGGTGGAATTCGCCGAGCGTCATCTCCGTATGGGCAAGCCCGCTCAATACATTCGCGACTTCGAGCGTGCGTGGCCCGACCACGCGTTTCAGGGCCTCTACGACTTCGGATTGTTCCCTGGCGGCTTCGCGCCGATCGGTCGAATCGAGCATGCGTGCGCGGATCTCGCGCAAGCGCAATATCTGCGGATGGTCCGGCCGCAGCGGGTGCAGCGCGCGCATTTCGTCCAGTATCGCTTCGATGGCGCGCAGCGCCTCCGCGTCCGACTGGGGGTCATAGACGTAGGTCTCGGCGAGCAATACCGCGACGGCTTCGGTCAGCGGATGATCGGAGCCGAGGCGTGCTTTCGCGACACTCACGGCCTCGCCCGCCGAGGCACGCAGGTTTTCGTATTCACCGAGCTCGATGGCGACATCGGTTTGCAGCTTGAGTGCGCGCACCAGGATTTCGGGGTTCGTTTCCTGGAGGCCGCGGGCCGCGGGCAGCAACAGGCGGAGCGCTTCGCGCGCGCCCGCCGCGTCGCGCCGAACGCTCTTGATCTCCGCGAGCAACACCTGCGCCTGCAGGCTATAGGCATCCGCACCGCCGAACGCCGCGCGGGCCTCGGCAAGTGCGCGCTGCAGCGTGCGCTCCGCTTCCGTCAGGTCGGCGAGGCCGATGAGCCCCGCGCCGATGATGTTGAGTAGTTCGATGCGCCGATCCGGATGATCGGGAAAACGCTCCGCCAGGTCCTCGCGCGCCAGGAGCAGCAGCTGGGCGCCGCTCAGCGCCGCGCCGGCGTCGTGATAGGGATCGGTCCGCTGCAACACCGAAGTGATGAACGCGTTGATGTCCTGCGCACGCTGGCGCTCGCGTTCCGCGGCGCGCCCCTGGAGGAGCGCGGCCGTGGTCCCGGCCAGGATGGCGATCGCGACGACCGCGCCGGCAGCGAAGGCGATGCGATTGCGGCCCACGAGCCGGCTGAACCGGTACCAGACGCTGTCCGGCCGCGCCAGCACCGGTCGTGAGCTGCGATGCCGATCGATGTCCTCGATGAATGCGTCGACGGTGGCGTAGCGTTCTTCCGGCTTCTTGCGCAATGCCTTGCGGATGATGGTGTCCACGTCGCCGCGCAATTCGCGCCGCAGTGGCGCCGGCGCCAGTGAACTGGCCAGGGGCGCGTCCGCACCCAGAATGGCGTCCTCCAGTGCGCCGCGCGACTCGCGGTTCAACCTGTAGGGCAGCACGCCGGTCATCATCTCGAACAGCAGTACGCCAAGGCTGTAGATGTCGGAAGCCGTCGAAATCGGCTGCCCGAGAATCTGCTCCGGCGATGCGTAGTCGATGGTGAGCGCCCGGCCCGAAAGCGCGGTCAGCCGCGTGGCTTCGGCATTGCTGTCGGCGACCAGTCGAGCGATGCCGAAGTCGAGCAGACGCACTTCGCCCGCGGCCGTCACCATCACGTTCGAGGGCTTGAGGTCGCGGTGCACGATGAGGCGCGAGTGTGCGTGAGCCACGGCGCGGGCCACGTGGATGAAGAGCCGCAGCCGTTCGCGCACGGGCAGCACGTTTTCCCGGCAGTACCGGTCGATAGGCACGCCCTCGACATACTCGAGCGCCAGATACGGCTGACCGTCGCCGGTCAGGCCGGCGTCGTAGAGACGCGCGATGTTGGGATGTGCGAGCGTGGCCAGGAATTGACGTTCCTGTGCCATGCGTTCCGCGAGCCCGGCCATGCGCCACGCGCCATGCGGGAACTTGAGGGCGACCGGCCGGTTGATGAGTCCGTCGATTCGCTCGGCGAGCCACACCGTCGCCATGCCGCCGCTGCCGAGCTCGCGTACCAGCCGGTAAGCGCCGATCGAACTGCCGGGGCCGACTGGTGTCTGCGCCGCGCAGTCCGCCTCGCCCAGAAAGGCCGCGGCACCCAGCCGGTTCGAGAGGTTCGCGAAGAACTGCTCCGAGTCGCCGGCTGCGGTGAGCAACGCCTCGACGTCGGCGCGCAGCCTGGCGTCGCCGCCGCAGGCTTCGTCCAGGAACTCGGCGCGCGCGCCGGGTTCGAGTTCCAGTGAATCGAGGAACAGCTGCTCGACGCGTTGATCCTGCGAAGTGCTCATTCGTAGGCCATACAGGATTGACGCCGCAACGGGCTCAGCGAGGTTCCTGCAGCGCCTGGTACAACCGTGCGCTCACGACCTGCCACTCGCGCTTCACCGTGGCCGGAGAGATGGCGAGCGCATCGGCGGTTTCCTCGATGGTCATGCCACCGAATACCCGGCATTCGACGATGCGACAGCGGCGCGGATCCTCAGCGTCCAGCGCGCGTAGCAGGCTTTCGAGGTCCAGCAGTTCGTCGGCGGTGGCCGCGGTGGCGAATTCCGCCTCTTCGAGCGGGATCTGCACCACGTCGCCGCCGCGCTTGGCCGCGCTCTGCTGTTCGGCGTAGTTGACGAGGATCTGCCGCATGGCCCGGGACGCGGTCGCATAGAAATGAGTGCGATTGGCAAAGCCCGCGGCGGCGCCGTCCGAGAGCTTCAGATAGGCCTCGTGAATCAGCGCCGTGGTGTTGATGGTGTGATTGCCCACCCAGCGGCGACGCTGGGAGCGCGCGATGCTCCTGAGCTCCGAGTACACGAGCGCGAAGAGTCGTTCGGTGGCCTGCGCGTCGCCGCCGCGCGTGGCGGCCAACAATTCGGTAATCGACTCCATGGGTAGCTAGAGTCTAGCCCACCACGCGACGATTCCTCGCGGGGGTGCCTCGCGTGGCCCCGCCTGCCTCCCGCCGGCCGCGCGGGATTCTCTTGCGGAACCGCCACTTGCGCGAAGCGTGAGCCGATTTCCGGTGCGTTTCTGTATGCCCCGACAGGAACATCACACGGAGTAACCACCATGAAAGGGCGCGTCACGGCCGGCATCGTCCGGCTGGTCTCAACTTCTTGCCTGCTTCTCGCGCTGGCGGCTTGCGGCGGGGGCGGAGGCGGAGATGCCGGAGGGGGCGGGCCGGTCAATCCGCCCGGGGGCGGAACGACTCCAACGCCGCCGCCACCTCCGCCGCCGCCTCCGCCACCCGTGACCGCGCCCAGCATCACTTCGCAGCCGGTGTCGGCCTCGGTCGCGGCGGACGAGGAAGTGGTCTTCTCGGTGACCGCCAGCGGTGACGCACCGCTCGCGTATCAATGGAAGCGCGATGGCGCGGATATCGCCGGCGCCACGTCCGCGAGCTACTCGTTCAATGCAGGGCTCGCCGATGACGGCGCCTCGTTCACCGTGACCGTGAGCAATCCGGCGGGCAGCGTGACCAGCGATGCGGCCACGCTGACCGTGACGGCGGTGACGCCGGAACTGCCCGAGCGTGCCGCGCGCGATGGCGTGATCTACCTGCGCAATGGCGACCTGTACCTGGTGCGCACCGATGGTTCGCGCAACCAGCGGCTCACGGATTCACCCGAGCTCGAACAGTTCCAGGCGGTCACGGCCGACGGGCACATCATTTACCTGCGCCCCGGCACGAGCGGGGGCGAGCTGCGCAGCGTCTGGTCCGACGGAACGCACGACATGCTGCTGCACGCGTATTCGACCGGCGTGCTGAGGATCCGGGCGGCGCTCGAGCAGCAGGTGATCTTCGAGTGGGTGAGCCCGGCGGGCCCCGGCACCAGCGACCTGTACGTAGTGAATGCCGATGGCACGGCACTCGTCCAGCTGGACGACTCGGTCAACCCGGTGCTGTACGAAGGCATGTACACGGGCAACGGCGAGACACGCATCGTCTATCGTGCCTATCCACCGACCGACGACGACAACAATCTTTACAGCGTGCGCATCGACGGCACGGAACGCCGCACGCTCGCCGATTCGACCGACTTCGAGCAGGTGCTCGCCATCGGTCCCGACGGCCGGGTGATCTATCGGCGCTTGGTGGAAGGCGCCCCGTCCACCAGCGATGCCCATATCTTCAGCGTGCCCATCGACGGCAGTCTTCCGCCCGTCGAGCTAGGCGGCAGCACCGATTCGATCTTCGGATCCCTGCTTGCCGAGGGCGACTCGTATCGCGTGGTGTTCGCGCGCGACGGCGACGTGTTCAGCGTGTACGCGGACGGCAGCGACGAGCGGCTCCTGACCGGCGGTGTGAGCGGCGCGGCGCGCGGGGGTCGTGCGACGCCCGACGGCAAGGTGCTGTTCGAGCTGACGATTGCCCCACCTCCCTCGACCATCCGCCAGCTCTGGATCGTGAATTCGGACGGCAGCGAGCCCCGGCAGCTCACCGGCGAGGGCGTGGTCGAGACCTATCGCCTGCACTCCGTGCTTCCGGCCGGCTGGGTGATCCACAGCGTCAGTTCCGGAACCGGGCCGATGACGACCTTGCGCGCCGTGCACACCGACGGCACGGGTCTCGCCACGCTCTGGCCCGCCACGCCGCTGGTGCCCGAGTTCGTCGCGAGCAGTGCCGACGGACGCGTGATCATCGAAATTCCCAACGGCTCCGGCTACAGCGACTACTACTCCGTCAACCCGGACGGCACGGACCTGCGGATCCTGGTGGAGCTCGCGAACTTGGGCTCCTGGGGTGGCTTGTGTGTGGACGCCCTGAATCACGACGTGGAGCGGGTCGTGCTCGCGCAACGCGTCGGCGACCAGCGTGACCTGGTGAGCTTCACCACGGATGGCCGCAATGCGCGCCTGCTCACGGATACCGAGGACGACGACGAGCCGGTGGGGGTGTTCTGATGCGCGGCGTGTGGTCGGCAATGGTGTTGGCGGCCGCCACCTTGTCAGGTGCGTGTGGCGGTGGGGGCGGTGGCGGCAAACCTGGTGGTGCGGGACCGCCGCCGCCCGCCACCTTCACGGTGGGTGGCATGGTGTCGGGCCTCGAAGGCAGTGGTCTCCTCGTCCGCAAGAACGGCGCCAACGATCTGATGCCCGGCAATGGCTCGTTCGTGTTCCCGGGCGCGCAGCCAGCCGGCTCGCCATACGAGGTGACGATCGCCGCGCAGCCGACGCAACCCCGGCAGACCTGCCTCGTGGGACAGGGCAGCGGCACGATTGGCAGCGCGAACGTCACCAACGTAAGGATCGAGTGCACCACCGACCGCTTCACGATCGGTGTCGTGGTCAGCGGCCTCCAGGGTTCGGGACTGCGATTGCGGAACAATGGCGCCGACGAGTTGGCAGTCACCGCCGATGGCACGCACACGTTTGCGACGCCCGTCGCGAGCGGTGCGGGCTACGCGGTGACCGTGGCGCAGCAGCCCGCGAACCCTGCGCAGGTCTGCAGCGTCACCCGCGCGTCCGGCATGGTGACCGAAGCGCCCGTGGGTGACGTGCTGGTCGAATGCGAGGCCGGCGCGGCGCAGCCCGAGTGGACGGTGGGCGGCACGGTGACGGGCCTGCGCGGCTCGGGAATGGTGCTGGTGGGCGCGCAAGGACAGGTGCTGCCGATCACCGCGAACGGCGAGTTCGTGTTCACCGATCCGCTCGAGGACGGCACTGCGTGGCGGGTGCAGGTCGACCGACAGCCGCGCCTGCCGGCGCAGACCTGCGTCGTGGCGAACGACAGCGGCGTCATCGCGGGCGCGGACGTGCGCGACATCGCGGTGAGCTGCACGGACGTGCCTTTCAACAGCCTGCTCGACCCGGGATTCGGCACGGATGGCATCAAGCGGGTGGACTTCAATGGCAACGACGACCGGGCGCGGGCCGTGGTGTTGCAGCCCGACGGAAAAATCCTGGTGGCCGGCAGTGCCCGCTCCGCGAACGGCGTGGTCATGGCATTCGCGCTCGCGCGCCTGAATCCCGACGGATCGCTGGACGACTCTTTCGGCCAGGGCGGCCGCGTGACGACACCGGTGGGCACCATCAGCGCCACGGCCTCGGCCATGGCCCTGCAGCCCGACGGCCGCATCGTCCTCGCCGGCACGGCATTCGTCGGGTCCAGGTTCCGCATCGCCGCGGCGCGCTACCTCGCGGATGGCAACCTGGACCCGGATTTCGCGGGCGGCGTGGTCACCGTGCCGCTCGGCCTGGCGAGCGACGCGCAGGCGGTGGCCATCCAGCCCGATGGCGCGGTCGTGCTCGCGGGCAGCACGCGCGAGACGAAGGACGTCTTCGCGGTGGTGCGGCTCAACCCGGATGGCTCGCTCGACGGCGGCTTCGATGCCGACGGAACAGCCTTGATCGATTTCCCGGGCGGCCAGGCCACGGCGCACGCGGTCGCGATCCGCGCCGACGGCCGCATCGTGGTCGCGGGCGGCGCGACCGGCTCAGGCGTACCGGCGTTCGCGCTGGCGGTACTGGAGAGTGACGGCACGCTCGGCTCGTTCGGAGTGATCCGCGACGCGGCCAACGGCATCGGCGCGGCGCGCGCGCTCCGCATCCAGCCCGATGACCGCCTGGTGGTCGCCGGATACGCCGCGGAGGGAATGCTCGACCAGTTCGCGCTGACCCGCTACACGGCGGGCGGCGGCACCGACATCACCTTCAACGACACGGGTCGCCTGCATGTCGATCTCGGCGCGGGCGATGACGAGGCGTATGCCCTCGCGCCGCGCAGTGGTGGCTGGGCGCTCGCCGGCCGCAGCTTCAATGGCGTGAACATGGACTTCGCGCTGCTGCGTTGTTCGACGGACGGGGAGCTCGATGCATCGTTCGGCGACGACGGCCGGCTGGTCCTGGGCATCGGCGGCGCCGACGACGAGGCCTATGGCATCGCCGTCCAGCCGGACGACAAGCTGGTGGTGGTGGGCGACAGCGTGGATGGTGCGTTCAGCGACTTCGCGGTGGTTCGCGTGCTCGACTGAGCCCGGGAATCCCGGCTAACGCAGCTGCGCGATCTCCGCCAGCGCCAGCCCGTGCTCGAGGAAATACAGCACGCGCAGGTTCACCAGCGCCGCGAAGTACTCGCGCGCCACCTCGGGCTCGCCGCGCGCCCGGTATTCCTCGCCGACGTAGAACAGCGCCTCGCACAGCCGCTCGTCGGTGCTGGTATTGGGCTGCGGGTTGGTGTCGCGGTCGCCGCGCACGATGGGGCCGATGAGCTCGGCCTCGGTGTACTCGCCTTTCATGTAGAGCAGCAGCGGCTGCGGCCAGCCCTCGGGCGGAATGCGCTGCACGAACTCGGGCCGGGCGGCGCCCGCGCGGCGCTGGGCCAGCCAGTACATGAGCTGCCCGTAGGCGGCGCGCGTGCGGTCCTCGTCGCTCGACGCCACGTAGCGGAACCGCGCGATGGCGTCCGCCCAGCGCTGCTCGACGAAGTCGAGATTGCCGGCGGTGCGGTTGCCGTGCACCGAGCGCGGGTCGATGGCGAGCGAAGCGTCGATCGCCGCGCGCGCACCGGCGTAGTCGCGCGCATCGAACAAGGCGCTGGCGAGCTGCGAGAGCACGTCCGCGTTGTGCGGCTGGCAGTCGAGCGCCTTGCGGAATTCCGCCGCCGCACCGGCGTAGTCGCCCTCGGACGAACGCGCGGATCCGACCTGGTCGTAAAGCGCGGCGTACACCGCCGCGCCCAGCGAGCCGGCGCATTCGCCCGGCTTCGGGGGATTCGACTGGCTGAGCTGGTGCTGCGCTTCCTTGAGTTCCGCGACGCCGCTCGGCGGCGGGCGCGGCTTGCGGTCGCGCGTGCGCTCGCGCTCGCGTGCGTACTGCAGCAGCGGATGCATGAGATCGAGATCCGGGTCGGCGCCGGCGGTCAGTGCCGGC
>DASSRK010000168.1:0-2759 GCA_035701825.1 Steroidobacteraceae bacterium | reverse complement strand
TGACGTTGGCGCGCAACGGCGCCGATCGCATCCGCGCCGGCATCCCGCGCAGCTGGCTGTCGGCCGACAAGCCCGGCACCGGCGCGAACGGCGCGTACAACGACATCGCGCTGGTGTGGCCGCCGGATCGCCGGCCGATCCTGATCGCGGCCTACATGAGCGAATCGAAGCGCACGCCGAAGGAACTGAGCGCGGCGCACGCGCAGATCGGCGCGCTGGTCGCGGCCGAGAAGTGGAAGTAGCGCGCTCCTACTAGTCGACTAGTTGACAAATGTCCTGCGTCGGGCTTAACTACTAGCCGACTAGTAGGAGAGCTTCATGGACATCGTCCTGGCCGATCGCGAAGCCGAGCTGATGGAAGTGTTGTGGGACCACGGGCCGTGCACCGTAGCGGAAGTGCGCGAACGCGTCACCGACGACCTGGCATACACCACCGTGCTGACCATGCTGCGTACGCTGGAGGCCAAGGGATATGTGACGCACGACGCCGATGGCAAGGCGCATCGCTACTCGGCACTCATCGAACGCGACGCGGCCCGCCGCAGCGCGCTGCGCGCCATGTCGGAGAAATTCTTCAAGGGCTCCACCGCCATGCTGCTCACACACCTGGTGGCGGACGAAAAACTCTCCGCGGACGACCTCAAGCGTCTCAGGGCGTTGCTCGGCAAGCGCGCCAGGAAGGCCCGGTGATCCTCTCGTTCATGCTCTATGGCACCGTGATCGGGGCGTTCGCCGCGGCCGCCGCGTGGCTGGTGGAGCGCGCGCTGGCGGCGTTGACCCGGCCGCGGCGTGGCGCCTGGCTGGCTGCGATCGTGGCGACGCTGCTCGCGCCGGTGTTCGGGGCCGCGTTACGCAACCCGGAGCTGCACCACGCGCCGCGCATCGATTCCGCGCCCGTCGAAATCGTCTCGGCGGGCCGTGCCATGGCCTCGTTGGCGGTGGTTCCCGCGCTGCGCGACACCCGCGTCGCCGGTCTGCCGCTGGACGCATGCGTGGGCTCGGCGTGGGTGCTGGCGAGTCTCGCGCTGCTGGCGCTGCATGCCCTCGGAGCCTTGCGCCTCGCGCGCCGCGCGCGTGACTGGGGCGTGGCATGCGTGGACGCGCACCAGGTCGCCGTCGCACCGGACATCGGGCCCGCGGTGTACGGCTGGTGGCAGCCGCGCGTGGTGGTGCCGGCGTGGCTGCTGGGCGCGCCGCTCGGTGCGCAACGCCTCGCGCTGGCGCACGAGCGGCAGCACGTGGCGGCGCACGACCCGCAGTGGCTGGCCGCCGCCACGTTGCTCGCCGCATTGCTGCCGTGGAATCTGCCGCTGCTCTGGATGCTGCGTCGCCTGCGCTTTGCGCTCGAGGTGGATTGCGATGCGCGCGTGCTGCGCGCCGGCGCGGATGCCGAAGACTACGGACTCGCGCTGCTGCTCGTCAGCGAACGCCAGGCGCGCGCGCCGCTCGCGACACTCGCGCTCATCGAGCGTCCCTCACAACTCGAACGGAGGATCGACATCATGATCGCCACGCCACGCCGTTACCCCGCACTTGTCGCCGGAATCTGCCTGGCGCTTGCATGCTCCTGCATCGTGGTCGCCGCGCAGGTGGAAGCACCGGCCACCGTCATTGAAAACGTGCCGCTCAAGCCGACGCCCGCCGGCGGCAACGCGCTGCGCCTCGGGCAGCGCTTCGAACGCCTGTTGCTCGATGAATTTCCCGGCGTACTCGACTCGGATTCCGGTGGCGCCGCAGGCACTGCAGTGATCGTGGTGCGGCTCAATGGGGACTGGAGCGTTGACAAGGCCGCGAAGGTGCTTCGGCCCGAGCCCATCGAAAACGTGCAGCTCGACGAGGCGACGTTCGAGGCCATCGGAATAGCCAGCGCCGAAGTTCCTTACGTGGGCGAAATGCGCATGCAATTTCCCAATGACCCGGACCGTGCGCTGCTGGTGGCGTACACCGAGCATCCGCAGTCCACCAGGCCATTCGTGTCCAGCCTGTTCCCGGATTCCCGCGCCGTCGACCGCGCGATCTTCCAGCGTTACTTTCCGGGCGCCGTCAGCAGGGGTGTTCCGGCCGGTGCCGGATTGTGGGTGCTGCTCGACCGCGAAGGGCACGTGCTGCGCAATGGACAGGAGCCGCTCGCTCCCGATCAGCTCAATCGCATGCTCGAGTCGCGCTTCCCGGGCATCCGCACCGAGGGCATCACGGTGACTGCCATCACCGACGACTCGGGCGCGCCGGTGCGCGACCTGGCTGGAAACGACCTGCAGCTCCACAGCGTGTGGCTGGCGCCCGGCTCACCACCGCCAACGACTTGACCAGCTTCCCGGCGTCGCACGCCGGGCGGCGTGGATTCAGCTCAGTGCTTCTTTTCTCTCGCGACCGCGCGGAATCCGATGTCGCGCCGGCACTGCATGCCCTGCCATGAAATCGCGTCGACCAGCGCATAGGCCTCGGCTTGTGCGCGCGAAACAGTCTCGCCCAGCCCAACCGCGCACAAGACGCGCCCGCCGCTGGTGAGGATCTTGCCGTCCACGGCCCGGGTGCCGGCATGGAACACTTTCCCCGTGCCACCGTGCGATAGCTTGGCCGCCGCGTCCAGCCCGTGGATCACGTCGCCCTTGCGCACTGTGTCCGGGTATCCGCCGGCCGCGAGCACCACGCCGAGCGCGGCACGCGGGTCCCAGTCCGCGTGCACGCGATCCAGACGCTTGTCGAGCGCCGCCTCGCACAGTTCCACCAGGTCGCTGCGCAACCGCATCATGATGGGC